>JAZSRB010000037.1:0-91302 GCA_045538275.1 Akkermansia sp.
CTACTCAAAAAACGTCAACCATATCGGTTGACGTTTTTTTTGTACCCGCTATCAGACGAAAAAAAAGGGGGGCAAGCCCAATTTTTGGGGTCAAGCCCAAAAATTGTGGAATTTGAATTTTCATATCACCATGTGCCCACATTCAATTAACACTCTTAATCGATAGTTTTCAAAGTTACGATATCCGTAAGCGCGTCGTTGAATTAATTTCATTTTTCGGTGGAAACCTTCTGTAATTCCATTGCTTTTGGTGAAACGCCACATGCGGATAATGGGTTCAAACCATTGTCGGATTGTGCGCCCCAGCTTTTTAAAAATCTCCGGGGCTTCGTTGAGCATCTGCCACACCATTTCCTTGAGCCTTGCTAGCAAGGGGATGCAATTTATTCTCTTTTGTTCTCTCATACACAATAAAGAACAGAGTTCTTCCTTAAACTCATAAGCGTTTCTGATTTCCGGATGCTTATCAAACTCAGATTCCAACAACAGCTTCTGCTTCGCTGCCAGATTTGCTCCTTTCGTTCGCAGGGCAGCGGTAATACCCCGCTTCCATTTTATATCCGGATCTGCTGCCTTACAAAACTCATGGAACGTTTCAAGAACGAGCCTTATCACATGAAAACGATCGGCTACGATCCTGGCATTGGGGAATAGCCGCATCATCAGACTGCGGAAAGGGGAGCATAAATCCATGCAGACCACCTTCACGCGTTCTCTGCCTTTTAACCGGCGCAGATTTGCCTCTAATATCTTACTGCTCTTACCCTCAAAGACTTCATATACACGATGATTACGCAAATCTGCCAAGGTAACGGCAAACTTATGTCCCTTGGTCCTTCCCCGGTGGATACTATGTTCATCAATGCCCATCACCTGGGGGCAAGGGTAATTCAACTGTTCGCTAAGGAGCTGTTGATGATTGTGGTGTAGTTGCCTTTCTACGGTGCTGGGACTTATACGATACTTTTCTGCAATCTTCTTATTGCTCACACCATTGGCACATTCACGAGAAAGGGCATCATTGAGACGGGCGTTGCGACGCTTCCACTTCGTGACACCTATATGCTCGCAACTCTGTGAAAAGCTTTTAGCGCAGCACCTGCACTTGTATCTCCTTATTTTCACTCTTAGTCGTTTGCGTGCGCCATCTCGTCCCTTGGCGCTGAGCATACGCCGGAAATATCCATGCCTGTAAACCTCTGTGCTCCGGCAATGGGGGCATTGAGCCTTTTCTATTTCTACACACTCTGCATATTCAAATTTGCCTTGACTATCCGAGCCTTCTCCTGTAATCTTCAAGTACTTCAAGAACACAACACTGGGCATGGTAGGAGTTTTCTCCTCCATGCTCAATCTTTTTCTGCTCTTTACTGATACTTTTCTTCTCTGCCGTTTCTTCCTTGCCTGGCTCATTCCACAATTATTGCAGAAGAGCCGTTTACCCCTTGCGCCAGCAAGGGGCGAGGGGGCGGACGCGGGTTCTTTGCACCCCGCCAAGGGGTGCAACCAACGCTCTATCTCCCCGCATCGCTACACCTTCATGGTGTGTCTTTTTTTGTTACTACGCGCCATGCTCCACCACTACAGCATTTGGAATGCTGATGTCAAACCAAAATGTATAAATAACGAAATTTGTTCAAACTCAATGAACTTCAAGGAGTTGATACCCCTTGCTATGATGGAAGAGTTTATATTTTCTTTTTTATAGGATATTGATAAATCTTAAGCAAGAAAGAATTCAGCATTCCAAATGCTGTACACTATCAGTAGTGACCTCAAGTAGGTCTCTCAGATTTCCATCACCCGTAGAAGTGGGCATCCTAGCAACAAACCATCCAATCAACTTATTCTTCACATGATTAGAAAAATTTCCGTTTTAAGCCTTTTTGTGACTTGTGTGGGCATATCGGCAAGCAAACATGTTTTGAACAGGGAAACTACACAGAATCAGCGGTTTAAGCAACATGTTTCACAGAGTCGCAACCTAAAATGAAACATCACTTGCAAGGGGATAAAAAACTAGCCTTATCAACCGTGCGGGGAAATGGTGTGTGCCGCATTAAGCAACACCCAGAAGACAATACCTCCAGGAATGGCTATGGCGCTTTCAGCGGCAAAGAGAACGATATTGCCCAGAGTGGCCACACACCAGACCAGTCCGTATGCCGCATAGTATCCAAGGGTGCAGGTTCCTTTTCCTGCGGGAATTGCTGAGGCGATAAAGAAAGTTTGCAGTTAATGGGGGTACGATTTTTATCATATATACCGTTGTTTCATCACAAATAAAAGTCCTGTTTTTTCGGGTAGGTTATTACTAGTCAGTATGTCGTTTTGTATTAGGAGTTCTAATTTTGAGTTAATGCGATTAATTTGCATGTTTGGTATTATAGCCATGCACAGCTGTGCGTTTCTCTGCATCAATCCATCAATTGGAATGCTTCTTGAGTTAGATGCTATTAATACCGTTTTTAATACTGGCGTTTCCTTGTTTGTCTTAATTTCGGGGTATTTTGGTATTAAAACAAAAGCGAAAAAGGTATTTACGTTTTGGTTACAGGTTTTATTTTGTTCAATTTTATCGTTTGTTATAGTAAGCTTCGTTAACGATTCCTTTTCTCTCAAAGGTTGTATTTATAGTTTTCTACCAATCATTACAAATAAGTATTGGTTTGCTACATCTTATTTGGTGTTAATGATTTTAGCTCCAATTTTAAACAAAGCCGCTAACCATTTTGACCAGTCAACATTTAAGAAAACAATTATATATTGCTTGATATTATTTAGTGTTATTCCTACCTTTTTTTATTTTTCCGTTCCAGGTTGTGGTAAAGGTATACTTCATTTTATTATGATGTATTTAATCGGGTGTTATATTTCAAGATATTGCTGTGATGTGAATGTCAATGTGAAAAAATTGTTAGCTGTATTATTTTTTGTGTTTTTTATCATATTTAGTATAAATTATATCTCGACGGTTTTATATTGGTCGTTTTTTGACAATCATCGTGTTGTTTTTCCGTTCTCACGAGATTGCTCGTTATTGATTGTGGTGGCTTCATTATTAATTTTCTTTTTATTTAAATCATGTGAATTCAAGTCTCTCTTTTTGAATGGGATAGCCTCTTATGTGTTTTACATGTACTTATTGGAAAGTTGTTTTAGAAAAATTTTAAATATTTATATAAGATTGGAAGATTATACAAATGTTTTCGTGTTTCCGTTTGTGTTAATTTTTTATGTTATTTTTATTATGATGCTTTGTGCGATAACTGGCGTTGTACACAGGATAGTATTCGGGCGCCTAGAATTATGGTTCTGGACAAAAATAGAGAAGAGACTTACATCTATCAACAAGCGGCTGAAATTGGATGATCGGCATTTCTAAAATTATTTTTTTGTATTACAGGGCGTTTATTTAAGAAAGCATCGCAACAATATGTTATTTGCTTTTTGGTTCTGAGAGCTCAGAATGTTACCAGTGCGAACTATCTGCAACACAATGTGGGGCAGACCCTGCGCTGGGTGTTTGAGCCGTTCGATGTTTCTTCCGGGGATATGCTGCTGGTTACGTTCCATACCAACGACTATGCAGATGGTACTCAGTATGCCGCATTCACAATGCTGATACCGTTGTTTCTTTTATGACATGCCGCCATGGTGATGAACAGCTACATCAATTCAGAAGAATCTGGCATTGCGTCAAGTCTCTCTGTCGGCTCGGTTTTTACTCCGAACAGATGCATGTTACCACATTTAATTCACCGAGGCTCCTATGTGGTACGGATTTTGTCGAGGGACGTGGGATGGGAAAAATGAACAAGCTCCATCATAAATTCTCTAACGTTCGATGCGTTAGAGAGTATCTGTGTGCGGCCGACGCGATATGTGTACTGCGGTGAAAGACCGGGAGAGGGTGCTGCCGAGGGTTAGAATTCCGGCATTTCGCGGAGGGCGGGGATTTCCTCGCTGTCGGGCTTTGCGGGTGGTTTGGGTGTGAAACCGGGCTGGATGACTGGTGCATCATTCTGCTCAATGGAGACCGTGGGGCGGCTGGCTTTGGCTGCGGCTTCTTCCTTGGCTTTGATTGCTTCAAGGGTGGTCTGGAGCTTTACGTCGGGGGCTCCACCATAAAGGATGCGGCATTGCTTGTTGATGAGGATGACAGAGGGGAGTGAGGTAATGCGGTAGGTGCTGAAGGCTGTGCCGTCAGCGTTGTCGATGAAGCTGGAGGCGAGGCCGAGTCCGCTGAGTGTTTTCCGCTGTTCTTCTGCGGTGCAGTGGGGCATGATGGGGCAGATTTCCAGCCCCGGGTACTGGGATTTGAGTTTATCGATATCGCGCAGAAGGTTAACGCTGGTTCCGCTGTCGGGCGACCAGAAGAGCAGGAGGGTGAGGTTGCCCGGCGTGGGGAGGCGGTGTGTTTCGCCCTGGGCATCCTGGAGCTTGAGCAGGGGTGCAATGGCTCCCACGGAAAGGTTGCGCAGGAAATAGGCTTGCTCAAGAGCTACCTCGGCTATGGGTTGTGAGCCGAATTTGCCATCCTTGCCTCCCAGGAGGATGGATTGCTTGAGGTAATAAAGACGCTTGGCCCGGGCCATGGCTTCGCTGCCTTCTACGCTGCTTATCATGGGGTTGTTGAGCATGAGACTCATGCCCATGGCGGCGGCGGCGCGGGCGCCTTTATGTTGGTTTTTTTCGTAGATTTTGCGGAGTAGCTCGTAGTCTTTTACGCTGGATGAGATGGAGATGCTGGGAGCAATGGATCCTGCGGATGGGTTGTTGTAGTGAATGCGGTGCAGGGAGTCGATGATGGCGTGGCTGAAGTAGTTGAGCTGTTGCTGTTCGTCTTCGGTGAATGCTGCGGTGAAGGCCTGCTGGTTTTCCAGAATCCAGACAATGCCGGGCAGGGCCCAGTTCTGTTCGAATTCAAAGGTGGGGATACGGCCTTTTCCTTTGGGTGCCGGGCGTGTGCCGGTGCGGCCGTTGAGCGATTGCCAGAGTCTGGGTGCAATATCGCGACCGTCCGGGGGGGTGATGCTGGCGCGCACATCATCGGAGGGAGCGTTTTTCATTGCGTTTTCGTATTGCTTTACCTGTTGTTGCCAATCGGCAAGGGCTGCGTTCATGGCGTGTTCGGTGGCCATGGCGAGCGGGGTAATTGCAAGGGTGGCTGTGGCAATGAGTTTATTCATGTCTGCATTATAGTGCAGCAGCGGCGGGTGTGGCAAGCGGAAATATGGTCAACAGAGAAACAGAGCGCCGCAGCTGTGGGAACAACTGCGGCGGGGTAAAGTGTGTGTGGGGGGGGAGAATCAGAACTGGTGGTCATCTCCATAGCCGAAGTGTTCGGCAATGTAGTCCACGTCTTTATCGCCACGGCCGGAGCAGTTGGCGAGAATGGAGCCGCGGCGCATTTCCTTGGCCTTGCGGATGGCGAAAGCAATGGCATGGGAGCTTTCCAACGCGGGGATGATGCCTTCGTAGCGGCAGAGTTTGAAGAATGCATCCACAGCTTCTTCATCGCTCACGGTGTCGTATTTCACGCGGCCGATGTCGTGCAGGAAGGCGTGTTCGGGGCCTACGGAGGGGTAGTCCAGACCGCTGGCTACGGAGTACACCGGGCCGGGGTCGCCATTTTCATCCTTGAGCATGATGGAGTTGAATCCGTGCATGATGCCCTCTGTGCCGTAGGTGATGGAGGCGGAGTGGTCGCCCAGAGTGGGGCCGTGGCCTAGGGGTTCTACGCCGTAGATGTCTACCGGGTCACCCAGGAAAGCGGGGAACATGCCCATGGCGTTGGAACCGCCGCCTACGCAGGCGCACACCACATCCGGCAGGTGGCCGGTCATTTCCTCGAACTGGGCGCGGGCTTCGTGACCGATGACCATCTGGAAGTCGCGCACCATCATGGGGAAGGGGTGTGGCCCCAGCACGGAGCCGATGCAGTAAATGGCGTTCTTATAGTCGCGCAGGTAGGCTTCAAAAGCGCTGTCTACCGCCTCCTTGAGGGTCTGCAGACCATGGTTGACGCAAACGACGTTGGCACCGAGCATCTTCATGCGGGTGACGTTGGGAGCCTGCTTGGCGATATCGACTGCGCCCATGTGGATTTCACATTCCAGGCCGAAATAGGCAGCTGCGGTGGCCAGCGCCACGCCGTGCTGGCCGGCGCCGGTTTCGGCGATAATCTTCTTCTTGCCCATGAATTTGGCGAGCAGACCTTCGCCCATGCAGTGGTTGAGCTTGTGGGCACCGGTGTGGTTGAGGTCTTCGCGCTTCAGGTAAATCTGCGCACCTCCTACCAGGCGGGAGAGCCGTTCGCAATGGTACACCGGAGTGGGGCGTCCCTGGAACTGCTTGCGGATACGGCGAAGCTCGTTGATGAACTGGGCAGACTGGCAGATGTCGTTATAGGCATCGGTAATTTCCTTGAAGGCGGGTTCCAGCTCCTTGGGGAGGTAGGCGCCGCCAAAGCGGCCGTAATAGCCGTTTGCATCGGGATAATTGCGAAGATAAGTGCGGAAATCCATATCGGCGGGCATATTAGTGTATTTTTCTGGCAGCTGCAAGGCTTTTCCGTGGCTTGCATTGATTTCTGTGTGATTTGTGGCGTTCATGATGAATAAATGATGTGGTTGTGGGTAATAAAAAAGGCCTGTCGTAAGTTCGACAGGCCGGCGATTCTGTTTTTCTGATGAATGGCACAGTAGCTCCTGAGTCCCTTACGCTGCGTTCTGCTGCGGGGACCACCACCAACGGGCGATGATGAGGAGATTGTTGCTCATGAGCAGGGGTATTTTACAGGGCACCGGGGTGGTGTCAAGCCCTGGGTCTGTCATCAGGGGAGATTCCAGCTTTTTCTGCGGCGGGTGTATTCCTGGCGGGGCAGGAGGATATATACCGGGCGCCTGCTTACCTTCAGACGAGCGATGATGGCGCGGAAGTTTTCTTCATTCAATGTGGTGCAGCCGGCAGAGGCGTATTGTCCCTGCTTTCGCCAGATATGGAAGAAAATGGCAGAACCTTTCCCGACTTTCGGGCGGCCGACACTTTGTGGTGTATTGTGATGCACCAGCATCTTGATGCTGTGGTGGTAATCCCGTTGGTTCATTTGCTCGTGCTTCTGCCAGGGGGTGGTGGCGGGGTGCGGGAGCCTCACATGGCGGTTGTAGAGGTGCGGCAGACGTCGGTCGTTCACCCAGAGATCATTCGGGCCTACCTTTACGTATGGCATGGCGGGGTCGTGTTTTACTGGCACCGGGTTGCAGACCCAGAGGCCGCCAATATCAAAAATGCCGGCGGGGGAGCGGTCATCTCCCTCTGTTTTAGTTTGGGCAAACCATGGGTTTTTATGTAGCCCGAGTCCCCAGACCATGCCGTTGTATCCAATGCGTCCGCGGAATGGCCCCAGCACGGTTTTCCATTGGCCATCGCGGTTTTTCTCCACAAGGGAAAGGGTGACATGGGAGCTGTTCCACCCTTCGGTGATGCCTATGATAGCTTGGGTGCTTTCTCCGGGCATAGAGGTGCTGCTGCAGGAACTCAGCAGTACGCACAGCAGGAACAACAGAGCAAAACAGTATTTACCTGGCACGTGGTGGAGTATACTCCGCTGCCTTCATAATGGCAATGCTGCCGGGTGTCAGCTTCGTAAAAAGCCCGTAAATCGCCTAAAATATGGAAAAAAACAAAAAACTTCAGATGACATCTTGAAAAATATCTTTTGCTATGCTATTATTACACCATGCACGCGATGCGCGTTATGGGGAGGACTGTAGTTTTCCGCCGCGCAATGCTGCCCCTAATCTCCCATATCTCATCATGTTAAGTTCTGCACTCAATCCTGACCGCGCAACGCTTAATTTCCTGAACGCCTATTCCGAACAGGTGCGAAACGCGGGCGAAAAGCTCCAGAAGGATGGAGCAGTGACGCAAATTTTTGGTAACCACCTCTACATTCAGGGGCGTGTTGAAACCAGAGTAGGCGTTTTCCGCACGAGTCTGCGTTTGCAGGGCAATCGCTGGTTCGGTTCCTGTTCTGCAGAGGACGAGCGTGTTGCTGGTGCCTGTCTCATTGCCACTATGGTGGAGCGCATGTACCGGGGTGCCAATATGCCGGAGAGTCCCAATGAACTCAATGAGGTTCCTCTTTCTGATTTGCTTGAGGAAAAGCTGAACCGCGATCTGGATGACCGGGAGTCAGACTACGTGACCAAGCTGGAGAAGCGGTACCGCCGCTTTGCGATAGAACAGGAAATTCATGACCACGACTTAGTGCGCCTTAACCCCCGCTGGGAGATTACGGGGTATGAGGCATTGGAACTGTGGCCCACTCCGCCACGCAATATTCTTGAATTCTGGAACTACATTGCCTATGCGTTCACCAAGAAACGCATTGCTTACCCGGAATTCATGAACGTCGTGACTGATTTGGAGAAAGTGCAGAAGCGAATCTCCGAATGGGAACGCGAAAAGGAAGTCGGCACCTGGTATGAGCGAATCCAGAGCGTGAATGAACGACCGCCGCAACCGCCCCGCCACCCGCTGTATATGCGTCTGGTGTCTACCATCAACGAGGCTCGTTTTGAGTACCGTTTCGACCCGAAGGAAGAATGGGTTTCTATTCGCGAACGTGGCCAGCTGGATGCTATTCTGGCGGAGTTTCTGAACGGAGCGCTCAAGTGCGACCCGCAGACTGATATCCTGCTCAATGTACTGCGTGACTACGCTGACCGCCAGGATACCGTTATTCTTGACCTGGATGATGAGGCTGCCTGCCGGGTGATGAATGTCCTCTTCCACCAGCCGGCGCTGAAAGGGTATCTGGTGAACCTCGATGAGTGCTACTTCAAGGTTGTTCGCGAGCCGCTCAAGTGGATTTGCATAGACGACCCGATTGTTCCGGATTGCTATGGTCTGCAGCTGGTGACGGCTGCAGGTGTGCACGTGACCCACTCGGTGCGCCAGCTACCGGGGCAGGTGGAGCTTTACCAGTCTGACGAAACAGTTTTCCCCGGTCCGCCCCGTTGGTTGGAAAGCACGGAAGTAGAACCTCGTTATTCCATTCCGAAGACGGTAATCGACAGTCTGGATGGTGTGGAATTCCTGCGCAAGATTGGGGCTACGCTGCCGCCCAGCATGGAGGAACGCGTCATCGATATAGAGATGAAGCCCACATTCAGCATGAAGATTGTGCGTGGCCTGACAAGTGCTGACACCGAGCATGTGCTGCTGGAAGTGAGCGCCCAGGATGACCCCGGACGCCGCCGCGAACGCCTGGGTAAGGATGACTGGGAACTCCTGGAACAGCAGCCGGTGAAGGATCATACACTTCTGCGCTTCATTCGTGATTACCTCTATCCTATCCCCGGCTTGCTGGAGGAAATGAACTTCACCTACGATACGCAGGTGGATGCTTTCAAGAGCCGCATCACCAAGCAATTCCCCGAGAAGTTCGCAGAGTGGGCCAAGGCTATCCCCGAATCCATCAATGTGGAAATGGATGATAATCTGAAGTCTCTGCTGGCAGACCCGGTGGCCGCAGCTATTCGTTTCGAGGTGGTGAATCAGGAAATTGATTGGTTTGATTTGCGCGTGGTGATTGATGTTGAAGGTGTTACCCTTACCAAGGAACAGATACGTTCGCTCGTATCTGCACGCGGCGGTTATGTGCGCATGGACGACGGCCGCTGGATGCGCCTGGAAATCAAGCTCGATGATGCGCAGCGAGATGCTGTAACCAAGCTGGGGCTTGACCCGTTTGACCTTTCCGGAGAAACACACCGCATGCATGCGCTGCAACTGGCAGACCCGCGAGCGGCTGAGGTGTTTGACCCGAAAGCCTGGCAGCGCATCAAGGAACGTACGGCTGAAATCAAGATTGATGTGAAGCCGGACGTACCCAGCACCCTGCAGGCAACGTTGCGACCGTACCAGATTGAGGGTTTCCACTTCCTGGCTTACCTGGCAGAAAACGGCTTCGGCGGTATTCTGGCAGACGATATGGGCCTTGGTAAAACCATTCAGTCCATTACCTATATGCTGTGGCTGCGTGATGACTTTGTGCGCCGTAACAAGCAGGGCCGTAAGAAGGTAACCATACCGCCGGTGCTCATTGTCTGCCCGAAATCCGTGTTGGATGTGTGGGCCAGCGAAACGGAGAAATTTGCTCCGGGGGTGCGCGTGATGGTTATCCGCAACAAGGAGCAGGCCGATGTGCAGAATATCCTTGATAACTACGATATGGTGGTTATCAACTATGCCCAGTTGCGTGTCTGCGGTGAGCAGATTAACGCCATCAAGTGGCTTACGGTGATTCTGGACGAAGGGCAGCAGATTAAGAACCCGGATTCCAAGGCCGCCAAGGCCGCACGCGAGATTAACGCATATAATCGCCTGGTACTTTCCGGTACGCCTATCGAAAACCGGTTGCTGGATATGTGGTCACTTATGGCATTTGCCATGCCTGGTGTGCTGGGAAGCCGCGCCTACTTCAAGAAGAGATTTGATAAGCGCAAGGATTCCCAGAGCCAGAACCGCCTGGCAGCCCGCCTCAAGCCTTTCCTGCTGCGCCGCACCAAGCAGCAGGTGGCCAAGGACCTGCCTCCGCGTACCGAAGAAGAGGTATATGCCAAGATGGAAGGCATCCAGCGCCAGCTGTACAAGGCCGAACTGCGGCGCATCCAGAAGGCGCTTCTTGGCGTGGATTCCGACGAATCCGTGAAGAAGAACTCCTTTGCCATTCTGCAGGGCCTCATGCGACTGCGTCAGATTTGCTGTCACCCTGGCTTGGTGGATCCGAAGTACGCCAAGGAGGACAGCGCCAAACTGACCGCGCTCTTCTACCTGCTTGACCAGCTGCGTGAAGAGGGGCACAAGGTTCTGGTGTTCTCCCAGTTCGTATCCATGCTCGAAATCATCAAGGGTAAGCTGGAGGAAAACAACTATCCGTATAATTACCTTACGGGGCAGACCAAGGACCGTAAGGCTGAAATCGAGAAGTTCCAGACCTCCAAGGAACCTAGTGTGTTCCTGCTTTCCCTCAAGGCTGGTGGTGCCGGTCTTAACCTTACTTCTGCCTCGTACGTCATTCTGTATGACCCGTGGTGGAACCCGGCTGTGGAAAGCCAGGCTATTGACCGTACGCACCGAATCGGCCAGAAGAACAAGGTTATTGCTTACCGTCTGCTGACCCGCGACTCCGTGGAAGAGAAGATTCGCGTGCTGCAGCACCAGAAGAACCAGCTGGTGACCAACGTACTTGGCGATGAAGGCTTTGCTTCCAGCCTCGACCTCAATGACCTGCAGTTCATTCTTGCCCATGGTGGTGAGGATAATGATGATGACGTTGTGGTGGAGGTGTAACCCGGTTCAAATCAAGTCTGTCAAAGCCCCGCCTGCAGAATGGCGGGGCTTTTTATGCCGTAAGGCAGCAGTTGCTGACCCAACAAAATGGGGTGGAGTAGCATTTTGGGCTTGAGGCAGGCAGGGTCTAAGTGCTACACTAAGAAAGCGATTAGACATGAAGCGAATTTCAATGCACCTGCTGACTATGCTGCTGGCCCTCATGCTGAGCCTGGCCGGGGCGGTCTGTGCCCAGGGAATCTGGTCTGTTACGGAGATAGGAGGTGTTGATTATGTGAAGCTTAGTGATGTCTGGCGTTTCTATAAATACAAACCCCGGAAGGGGCGGCCCGGTTGCGTTTCCTATGGTGGAGGCAAGCATGTGGTTTCGCTTAAGTCCGGGCAGCAGGATTTTTATGTGAACAACTATCGCTATGTGCTTTCACACCCTGTGCGGGAGTATAATGATGAGTTGATGATTTCTTCTGTCGACATGCGCAAACTGGTAGACCCGGTGCTGCGTCCTCGTTTTTCACCGGAGAACAAGCTTCGCACCGTAGTCCTGGACCCCGGCCATGGCGGGCACGATGCCGGAGCGGTGAGTTCTATTGCGAAAGAAAAGGATTTGAACCTGGCGGTGGCGCGCAAGCTGCGCCGCATGCTTGAGCAGCAGGGGTATCGCGTTGTCATGACTCGCGATGCTGACTATTTCCTGACCTTACAGGAACGCGTGGCTATTGCTAATCGTATCCCGGATTCCATTTTTGTGAGTATTCACCACAACTCCGGACGCAGGGATGCGAGTGGGATTGAAACCTTCACTCTGGCACCGCAGGGAACAACTTCTCCTTTTGCTCGTTCCCGCCGGAATGCCGAGCTGGCGGGCAACAACCAGGACAGCGAGAATATCGCGCTGGCTACAGCGGTACACAGCCGCGCCATCCGTTGCACCAGTGCCATTGATCGCGGAATTCAGCGAGCCCGTTTCTCTGTTCTCTGCACCATTCAGCGGCCGGCTATTCTCTTTGAGGGAGGTTTTGTTTCCAACGCCGTTGAATGCCGGAAAATGGCCACCGGTAAATACCAGGACCTACTGGCGCATAGTATTTGCCAGGGCATTGTGGCATATAACAATACTGTTTGTCGTCCTGCTGCGCGTCGCGTGGCCAGAACAAGCAAGAGCACCCTGCGAGCACGCACCAGCATTTCCGGTGCCAGCGTAGATGCCTATTCCCGAACCAAATGATGATGCGTCTGGCAGGTTGGTGTGGTGAGTTGGCTGTGCCTGTGTTCCTGGCGCTGGCTCCGCTCACCTGTGCCGAAACTGCTACAGATGCCGCAGCCAAGGCAGCAGAGACTGCCGCAGAAACGGCGGCTCCGGCAACTCCTACGGCAGAGGCACCTACTGTGGGAACCTGGCATGTGCGGGCGGTGGACGGGATTGAATATGTGCCGCTGGAGGATTTGCGCAGTTTTTATAAGCTGATGCCGCTGCAGCCCAGGGGACGCAAGGTTGCAGGGCAGCGTATGCTGGGCAATGGTGAGGTGGAGCTTCGGTTCGGTCCGGTTCCGCGAGAGCTGTATGTGCAGGGATTGCTGTGTATGCTCACTCACCCGGTGCAGGAGGATGCAAGCGGTGATTTGCTGGTGTCCAGGCTCGATGTGGAGCAGGTAATTGAGCCGGTCTTGCGTCCGACTTATATTCAGAACCGCAGCGCAGTACGCACCGTGGTGCTGGATCCCGGCCATGGTGGGCATGATGCTGGTGCCGTGACGCCATATGCACGCGAGGCCGATGTGGCGCTGGTGGTGGCTACCAAGCTGGGGGCGGAGCTCCAGAAGCGCGGCTATGAAGTGCGTTTTACCCAGCAGCAGAACCAGTACCAGTCTCCTCAGGCTCGAGTGGATAAGGCCAATGCGGCTCCGGCTGCCATTTTTGTGAGCCTGCATCTCAACAGTGGCCGCAGTGATGTGCGTGGTACTCAGACTTACACACTGGCACCTGCCGGTAAGAATGAAAAACCAATGCCCGGGCATGAATTCAGCCAATCCAGCATGGCGCTTGCTCTGGCGGTGCAAGCCAGCCTGGTGGAAAAGGCCGGTGCGGTGGATGCAGGCTGCCGCCGGGCGCATTACAGCTTGCTTAATTCGGTTCGCTGCCCGGGGATTATGGTGGAGCTGGGCTATGCAACGCATCCAGAGGAGGGAACTCGCCTCAGCACAGATGAATACCAGCTCAAACTGGTAGAGGCCCTGGCCGGTGGTATTGATTCTTTTGCCCGCATGATGAATCCCGCCACCGTTATGCAGGTGCAGCAGGCGCCTGTGGTGGAGACTCCGCCTTCACCGATTAAGGTAGAACCTGCTCCGGCTCCGAAAAAGGCAGCCCCTGCGCCTAAGAAAGCCGCCCCGCGCAGGAGAGCGCCGCGTCGCCGGGCCCCGGCGCGCCGCAATAATCGCCGCCGGCGTTGATTTTTAACAATAAAAGGGGGCTGCATTTGCAGCCCCCTTTTTCATACTCATTTGTTCTGAAGGAGAGATAACGTTCAGTCCACGTTATCGAAGATTTCCTCCGGCTTGAAGAAACGCTTGATTTCCACCTCGGCGCTTTCGGGGGAATCGGAGGCGTGGCAGATATTAAGCATGCTGTTGGTGCCATAGTCGCCGCGGATGGTGCCCTTGTCGGCTTTCATGGAGTTGGTCGGTCCCAGGATGCTGCGTACACGGGTGATGACACCGGGGCCGGAAAGCACCAGGGCTACTACCGGACTGGTCTGCATGAAATAGGACAGGGTCGGGAACAGGGGCTTGTCATCGATGACCAGGTCGATGATGTGGGCATAGTGTTCACGCAGAATGGCGTCATCCAGCTGCATCATTTTCATGCCGCGCAGGCGGAAGCCTTCGCCCAGCAGACGCTGCAGAATGATGCCGGAAAGATTCTTGCGGACGCAGTCCGGTTTGAAGAGAATGAGTGTTTTTTCGTCGCGATCCATAGTTATGAATGAATGTGTGTGCATGATTTCATACTCTCCCACAGCCTTTCTGTCAAGGAAAAAGCGTCTATGCGCTGGAATCAGAGAAAAAATTGAACAAGCCCGGTAAACAGCAGCTCTAAGATATCTGTTATGAATACGGGTAAAGTGAGTGACCCGGCCTGGGGGCGGCGTAGTAGGTTCTGGACGATGTTCACGCTGAGGGATTATTGGGATTGCTGTGCGGCAGAGTGCGTACTAGGCCGACCTTTGGGGAATAAAACTGTGGAGCCTGTGCATTAAGGTCATGATCGTGACTCGTATCAACTCTGCGCAACACCCGCTCGCCGGCGAATGGTGGCAACTGTATGAAGATGCTTTCCCTGTCTGCGAGAGACGAGGTGCGGTGCAGCATGCCGCCGCATTGCTGGACACCGCATTTCATTGCCTCCATTTGAGAGATGAAGACGGTTTTGTCGGGCTGCTCGGTTACTGGCAATGGGAGGGCCTCTGTTATGTTGAGCATCTGGCTATAGCTCCCGCCCGCCGGGGGCAGGGGCTTGGTCACCGGGTGCTGGAGCTGGTTCCGGCACCCGCCATCCTTGAAATTGAGCCGGTGGTAGACTCCACTACTGCCCGGCGGCTGGCATTTTATGAATCCTGCGGTTTCCTTTGTTTGCCTCAGCCGCATGTGCAGCTGGCCTACCAGGCGGGGCAGCCGGAGGTGCCGCTCTGGTTGCTGAGCCGCCCTGTTATGGATGCCGCCCTGGTGGCCGAATTTGAAAATCTGTTCCATAGCGGCCCCATGCGCTACCGCGACGATGCTTGACACCGGACCGCATGCAATGTATGATGGGCTCGTATGAAACGCATCGGCATCTATGCGGGGAGTTTTGACCCACCTACCAAGGGGCACCTCTGGATGATTCAGCAGGGGGCACAGCTCTTTGATGAGTTGGTGGTGGTGCTGGGGGTGAACCCGGATAAAAAGTCATTCCTGCCAGAACCTCAGCGCATGGATGCCCTGCGGGGAATGCTGGCAGAAGGACCTGCCAATGTGCGGGTGGAGAAAATGCAGGGGGGATTCCTGGTAGATTTTGCCCGCCGCCTGGGGGCAACGCACCTGCTGCGAGGCATCCGGAACACGTTGGATTTGGAGTACGAGAAATCCATGGATCATATGAATGCCCGCATGGAACCGGAAATCTGCACGGTATATCTTATGCCGCCGCCGGAGCTTGAGGCCATTTCCTCGTCCTATGTACGTGGGTTTGTGGGGGTGCGGGGCTGGCAGCGCTGGGTGCGGGAATGTGTGCCGGCCAATGTTTTCAACATCATTGCATCGGGGCAGAAGGAATCATGATTTATTGGGATAACAATGCCACAACAGCTCTGGCACCGGAGGTGCTGGAGGCTATGCTGCCCTACCTGCACGAGAAGTTCTACAACCCCTCCGCTGCTTATGGGGCTGGTAAGGCCGTGCGCAAAGCGATTGATACCGCACGCGAGCAGGTAGCTGCCCTGGTGGGAGCGGAGCCTTCAGAAATTATCTTCACCTCCGGCGGAACCGAGGCGACCAATGCCGCTCTGGCGCAGTTCAGGCACGTGCTCACCCTGGCTACCGAGCATCCCGCCACCCTGCGTACCGCACGCGGTGAGGCTGCCCCGGTGCTGGCGAATGGCCAGGCCGATGTGCCGGAATGGCGCGCGCTGCTGCCCGGACACGATGGCGCCAGCTTTGCCTGGGCCAACCACGAGACCGGGGTGATTCAGCCGGTGCGCTCGCTGGCGCATGCGGCGCACGAGGCCGGAGCCCGTGTGCACGTGGATTTGGTGCAGGCTGCGGGGAAATTACCCATAGCGCTGCGGGATTATCCCATTTCTTTTGCTTCTCTTTCTGCGCATAAGCTGCACGGCCCCAAGGGCGTTGGTGCGCTCTATGTGCGTACGGGTACGGAGTGCACGCCTTATCTTACCGGTGGCTCGCAGGAGGATTACCGCCGCGCCGGAACGGAGAATGTGGCGGGTATCATCGGTTTTGGCAAGGCGGCGGATCTGGCTTTGCAGGCCGCGGAGGTATATGCCAATCTGGTCGCCCTGCGGGAGCGTTTTGTGAACGCCCTGGTTGGCGCCGGCATTGGGGTGAGTATCAATGGCGCAGCGGCGCCGCGATTGCCGCATGTGCTCAACATGCGCGTGCCGGGGGTATCGGCCGAATCCTTGTTCCTGCTACTGGAACCTGCGGGGTTGCTTTGCTCCACTGGTTCTGCCTGCACGAGTGCCGAGCCGCATCCCAGCCATGTGCTGCAGGCTATGGGGATGCCCGATAAGCAGGTGCGTGAGTCGCTGCGTTTCTCACTTTCCCGTTATACCACGGCGGATGAGGTGGATGCCGCTGCGGCCATATTCATTGCGGCCTGGCGAAAGGTTCGCTCGGTGCAATCCTCCATCACCGGGCCGGTCATGGTGTACAGGTAATGAATCCCTGGGCAGGATTTTTGATTTTCCTTGTTCCAACGCAAGGAATATGTTAGCCTGATAACATGAATTCCGGGTATTATAAGGCATATCGGGCATATATATCATATCTGCTGTTGCTGACTTTATATGGCTGGATTTGTGCCGCAGCCTTGGTTGCTTTCAAAATCGGTGTGGAGTGGATGCCATCCTGGCTCGTTATCATCATGATGGCCATTCTGGCCGTTTCCATTGTAGGCTGGTTCGTGCATTGGTGTTTTCTGCCTTGCCCTTGTTGTGGTACCCGGAGCATGACAATGGATAGAAAGCTGCTGAACGCAGAGCCTCCCTTTTACTATTCTACTCATTTTTTTGTGCGATGCCGGCATTGTGGGTATGAGCAAGACACGGATTTGGGAATGAAAACCAATATTTTCATAAAGTCGATTCCTGTGAAAATGAAGTAGGTCAGCATTCAGTCATGAAGATTCTCCGCGGCCATCTTCAGGGCTCTCCCTTGTTTTTACCGCTTATTGCGGTGATTGGGGCGATTCCGGGTGGGTGGTGGTATGTGGTGTCGGCCATGGCGGTTCTGTTGGTGGTGATGTGCCGCTTATGGCGCATCGGGATATGCACGTTGTTGTGCTCGCTGGTTGCCGGGCTGTATTCAACGCTGCTGGAGCAACGCGCGGATGATTTCCGGGCGCTGGTTGAGTGGCAGGAGGTGGTGGAATTGCATGGTACGGTGGAGCGTTCTCTTCGCCGCGGCTGCGTGGTGAATACCGGGTGGAGCGGGGTGCGTGTGGTTCTGCGGGGCAATACTCCATACACACCGGGAGATGTTGTGTGGGCTCGAGCTGTCCGGCAAGATCCGCAGCCTGATGTGCTGCCTGGGGTTTTTGATACTGAGGCCTGGATGCGTGGGCAGGGAATAGCTGCTTCTCTCGATTATATAGAAGGCGAGAAGTTGGGCAAGCCGCTATCGTTGCGCACGGTGCAGCATTGGGGGCTTCGGTTGAGGGAAAGACTGGCGGCCCGGTTTATGCCGCCGGGAACAGAATCTGACCCCGCCCGGCAGGTGCTCTGCTCGCTGGTGCTGGGCGATAAGAGCGGTGCGGCTGAGGAAACGATAGATGCTTTTCGCCATGGGGGCTGTCTGCATGTCTTTGTGGTGAGTGGTTTGCATGTGGGACTGGTGGCCACGATTTTCTGGATGCTGTTTCGTCTGCTCCGAGTGCGTCCGGTAGTGATTCGCCCTCTGCTGCTGGCGATGGTGGGCGTACATGTACTCATTACCGGGTGCGCAGTACCAGCCATCCGGGCGTATCTCATGCTGGCGGTGCTGCTGCTGGGCTATGTGCTGCGGCAGCGGGTAAGCCTGCTGAATACCTGGAGCTTTGCCGCGCTGCTTATCCTGCTGGTTGATCCCAGCCAGCTGCGCAATGCCGGCTTCCTGCTTTCGTTTGGCGTTTATGCCACCATCTGTCTGGCCGTTCACTTCATTATGTCGGAAAAAGCCTGGTTCGGACCGGATGCCTACATCCCCGTCTCGCTGCGTACGCCGTGGGAAATGCGTTGGAGCAATATCGAAGTGTATGTACGCGGAACGGTCATTGTCGCCCTGAGCGCATGGCTGGTTTCTCTTCCCATCACCCTGTGTTTCTTCCATTCGACCAACACCAGCAGCTTTCTGACCAACATTGCCATTGCGCTTCTGCTGCCGGTGGTGATGCTCTTTGGCATGCTGCATCTTTGTCTGGGCTCTCTGCTCACCGGTTGGGCCGCGCAGCAATCTGCCGCCTGGCTGCTGGCGGTTGTGACGTGGTTTGGCGAGTTGCCATATGCGTATCTGCCCGCGCAGGAACCGGCCCCATTGCATTCTCTACTGGTGCAGGGAACGAAGTTCGGCGGTAGCTTCACCATGCTGGGTAATCACGGCCTGCTTATTGATTGCGGCAACGAAACTACAGCAGAGATGAAAACAATGCCGACTTTGTTTCATGCGGGGTATACGCCGGCGGTACTGCTGGTAACAAGCCCGGGGACAAAATCCGGCAGCGGGGCAGAGGTGTTGAACCGCATGTGGCCACAGCTACCTGTCATTCGCGCACACGAACTGTCCCCTGAAGGGCTTTCTTTTGAAACCCAGAGCGGGCGTTTCTCTATCTTCCCGCCTCCGGTTGAGTTTTCGCGCAGAAATGCAGAAAGCCACCACCCCATTGTGCTATGGGAATACCCCGGCGGGAGTTTGCTATATGTGGGGAATGCGGCTTACCAGGCATATGCGGCCTTGCCGCAGAAACTCACGCGCTGCAACTGGGCGGTGCTGGGCCGAAATCAGCAATTGCCACTACCTGCGGAGGCTATTGATGCTGAGCAGGTCATTGCGCTGCCGAACGCGAGTGTGGAGGCTTCTGATTCGAGGGTAGTTCCTGTACCTGTAGAGGACTACTTGCAGCTGATGAATCTACATGGTCAGTAATGGTTAGAATATCTTGACTTGAGAGTCAGAAAATCCTATAACTGGTAGACGTCTTTTTTTTCTCTCTCCTGCACGCCTTTGAACTTTGCCACAGTCAGTTTTGTTTTCTTCTTTCTACCGGTATTATGCCTGGGGTGGATGCTGCGGCGTTATGCATTGGCATTCAAATTGTTTCTGGTGCTGGCGAGCCTGTTTTTCTATGGCCGCCTGGGTGTGCAATACCTGGCGTTGCTGCTTGTGGTGGCGTTGCTGAACTGGGGAACGGTGCGGTTGATTTCCCTCTGCCGGCGTGAGGCGTGTTGCAAGTGGCTTGTGGCGGGGGATGTTACGCTGCATATCCTGCTACTGGCGTTTTATAAGTATGCCGAGCCTTTGTTCCTGCTTCTGAGCAGTCTGCTGAGGGCTGGCAGCCCGGTGCAGCATTGGCTGGCAGAATCCGGCATGGGAGAAGTGGTGCTGCCTGCCGGTTTGTCGTTCTATTCATTCATGGGCTTATCGCTGGTGATTGATTATTATCGCGACCGCAGCCAGCCGGTACGGAGTTTTCTGGATGTCCTGGCATATGTTTCCTTCTTCCCGACCATCATGGCCGGTCCCATCATGCGCGGGAGACAGTTTTTTCCGCAACTGCAGGTCACCCAGGCAGATGCCTCCTGCTTTAATGAGGGAATCTGCTATATCCTGAGCGGTATGTTCAAGAAGATTGTGCTGGCTACGTATCTATCGCGCAATCTGGTAGACCCTCTATTTGAAATGCCGGATACCTATACTTCTGCAGCGGCGCTGGTTGGTATCTATGCTTACACGATTCAGATATTTTGTGATTTCTCCGGTTATACGGATATGGCCATAGGTATTGGGCGATTGATGGGGTTCCGATTGCCGCAGAACTTTGAGTCACCCTACCGGTCGCTCAACCTGCAGGAGTTCTGGCGCCGGTGGCATATTACGCTTTCTCTCTGGCTGCGCGATTATTTGTATATCCCTTTGGGGGGCAGCCGCCGGGGAAATCGTTATTTCAACCTCATCGTCACCATGGTGATTGGTGGCTTGTGGCATGGAAGCGGTCTCAATTTCCTCATCTGGGGCTTTTTCCATGGCATGGGACTGGCGGTGGTGCATGCCTTTCATGGTATTCGTGAGAAATTGCAGGTGTCTGAGAGACTGCAAGGCCGGGGCTGGAGTATACTGGGCAAGGTGGCAGCATGGTTACTGACATTCCATAGCGTAGCTGCGCTGTGGGTGTTTTTTCGCGCCGGGAGTTTTGAGGAAGCCTGCGCTGTGTTCAATAGTGTGTGGAGCGGGTCGGGGGATAGCGGATTTGAGCCTCGAATTCTGTTGGTAATTGTGCTGGTGCTGGTGCTGCAGTGGGCGGGGCCTGGCTGCTTTGCCCGCTTTGCCGGTGGAATGGCGCGTTTGCCCTGGCCGCTGCAGGCCGTGGTGGCAGGGTTGCTGGGTGGGACTATCCTGGCGATGGGGCCGGAGGGAATGCTGCCGTTCATTTATTTTGATTTCTGATAACGCCTCATGTTACCCCCATTGCCACAGCCGCTGAAAATCTGCCTGGGTACTCTCCTGGCAGCGCTGCTTATTGGCTTGCAGAATATAGACGAATACGCCCGGAAGCTGGAAGCATTGCATCCCAATCTGCTGGGGCTGGCAGAGGATTTACCCGAAATCTGCCGGCTTTCCGGCCTGCCTCAGTGGCTTGACTGGCAGAAACAACTCTACATCGGCCTGGGTGGTGGCTTCTGGGCAGGGGAGGTTGCGCCCGCGCCAGAAATCCCTGAAGCTGCAGCTCAAGTGCAGACGCTTCCTGAGCCTCAGCAAGTGGTGCCCCCGCCTCTGCATGCCAAAGCAGAACCTGCTCCGGTGGCAAAGAAAAAGCGCCCGGTGGTGAAGAAGAAAAAGACCGCTCGAAAGAAAAAGCTGGTGCGTGGCAGAAAAGCAATAGTCAAAAAGAAACGCGTTACCCCGAAAAAGAAGCCGGCCGCAGTTAAGAAAAAGCGCAAGCGCCAGCGGCTCACCAAGTATGAACCTGGTGCAGATGCTGCTTCCAGATTGAAATTGCGCAGGACTCAGTCCCTGACTCTCAAAAAGCGGAACATTCCACGCCAGGATGTGTGGCCGGAACCGCTTGCTGAATTGAATGTGAATCAGCAGACAATAGCTGCAGAGAATATGGAAAAACCGGTGCATTACCGTATCATGCTTATGGGGGATTCTCTCATGGAGGACCTCGGGCCGGCTATTTACCGTTCCTTCCGTTCCCGAAAGGGATTGCATTTTATTCTGACGGCAAAATTCTCTACGGGGCTCTGCCGCCCTGAATACTTCAACTGGCCGGAGAATATGGAAAATACTGTGCGGGCACACCGGCCAGATGTCATCATTGTTTTCATGGGCGCAAATGATGGCTTGCCAATCCGCAAGGGAGAGGAGAATATTTCCCCTCGTGCTGGTGATAAGTGGCGGGAGGCCTATCGCGACAAAATGATGGAGGTATTTGATATAGCCCGCAAGTACCAGTGCCGCATGTTGTGGGTTGGCTTGCCTCCCATGGGCGGGAAATATGCGGATTTGCTGAAGAATACGGCCGATACCCAGCGCTCGGTCTGTGTGGCGCAGCAGGTGCCGTATCTCGATTCTGCGACGGTGCTGGCAGATGCCAATGGTGCTTACCGCACCTTTATGACCGATGTGAATGGACGCATGGTTCGTTTGCGCAAGAAGGATATGGAGCATATTGCCCCGGCTGGCAATGAGCTGGTTACAGGGCTTATTCGCCCGCATCTCGAGCATTGCATCTACGATTTCCGCCTCAAACACCCGGGAAAGTGCCTTTCTGCGGAAGAAATGAACCAGAAAGGCAACGCTCATATGGAAATCACCATCAAATATGTACAGCCGAAACGAAACCGCAGATGAACCGACTCTACAGAATTGTGTTACTTGCCGTGCTGGTGTTGCTACCGGCAGGGTTGGGGATGCACCTGGAGTGCGGAGGCAGGGGTAAGGCCGCGCGCCCTGTGCGTATTCTGCTGGCCGGGGATTCTCTCATGGAAGCCATGGGGCCTCAGATGCGTGATGCCATGCGCGGGTACGAAAACATAACCCTTATTCCCATTGGTAAGCGTTCCACCGGGCTCAGTCGACCCGATTTCTATAATTGGCCGCGCGTGCTGGAGGAAAATCTGCGTAAACACCGCCCGCATATTGTGGTGATGTGGGTGGGGACCAATGATCCGCAGAATATTTATGGGAAACGCGGGTTGGGTGAACCCTGTTCCCAGTCGTGGATGCGTGCTTATGCCGGCAAAATCCTCGAAATTGTGAAGCTATGCCAGTATTACCGCGCCCGCATTATTTTTCTGAGCCCTCCGGTCATGGATACTGAACCGCTGGATTCACAGCTGGCGCAGATTACCAATCTCATGCGTTCCATCTGCAGGCACTACAGGCTGGGATTCATCAATACACGTCCGATTCTGGCAGATTCCCGCGGGCGGTACATGCACACCGGGCGCTTGCCCAATGGCCGCACGGCCTCGCTGCGCTGGAAAGACCATGTACACATCACCGGCGAGGGTAATATCCTCGTTATGAATAAATTGCTGCCCTACATGGGCTCGATTATCCCGGAAGCTGAGCCACCTGCAAGCAGACGTTAGCGGGTGGAAATGGTAAGCCCCTTGAGTAGAATTTCCAGATTGTTCTGGGTGTGGTCAATGTTCTTGAGCAGACATTGCAGCCCCTCCCAGCCTGGCAGGGTGGCCAGCTGGCGGCGCACCTGCAGCACGCGAATCAGTTCATCCGGGTGGTACAGGCGGTCGTCGTTTCGCGTGCCGCTCTGGGGAATCGAGATAGCGGGGTAGATACGGCGCTCTGAAAGCTCGCGGTCCAGCCGGATTTCCATATTGCCCGTGCCTTTGAATTCCTCGAAGATGATTTCATCCATGCGGGATTCGGTTTCGATGAGGCAGGTGGCAATAATGGTAAGACTGCCGCCTTCCTCCACCTTGCGGGCGGCACCAAAGAACTTGCGGGGCTTTTCCAGCGCATTGGAGCCCAGACCGCCGGACATGGTGCGGCCTCCGCTCTGGTTGGCATTGTAGCCGCGGGCCAGGCGGGTGAGGGAATCCAGCATGATGATGACATCGTGCCCCTGTTCTACCAGGCGGCGGGCGCGTTCCAGAATCAGATCGCTCAACTGAGCATGGCGGCGGGAGGGCTCGTCGAAGGTGCTGGCATATACAGGCACGTCCACCGTATCTTCAAAATCGGTTACCTCCTCCGGGCGTTCATCCAGCAGCAGCACCAGTAAATCAGTCTTGGGATAGTTGGCGCGCAGACTCTTTGCCATGGTCTTGAGCAGCACCGTTTTGCCACCACGGGGCGGGGCCACCACCAGGGCGCGCTGCCCCATGCCCAGAGGGGTAATCAAATCCAGTACACGCATGGCCGGACTCTTGATGTCCGGGTTCTCCAGGAGCAGACGTTCTGTCGGAATCAGCGGTGTCAGGCGGTCAAAGGGCTTCGGCTGGGTGTAATCTGCCACCGGGGTGCCCTCAATCTCCAGCACCTCGCTCACCATCAGGTTGCGTTCGTTCTTGCCTTGGGCGGGGCGCAGTTTCACCTTCACCAGATTACCGGGACGAAGCTCGTGCTTGCGAATCAAATCCTGGGTGATGCGTGGGTCATCATCCCCGGGGCGGAAGCTGCGGGCGGCATCGCGCACAAAGACCATGTTGTCTTTCCCGAACTCCAGCACGCCACTCACCAATACCTGGCTGCCCTCTGCCAGATAGGTGCGTGCCAGCTCTGCCACCAGCTGCGGGCGGGGCAGGGATTCCGCACCGCGGCGGGCCGTTGTGCTGGCAATGCGCTGCAGCTCGTTGAGGGGCATGGCGCGCAGTTCATTGAGGTTGATGACTACGGAGCGGGCGTGCATGGCCTTAGCCTCTGCTGCCAGTTCTGTGTTGTAGAACAGCTCCACCTGCTTGCGGAGCAAATCATGAGACCCTTCGTTCCAGAATACGAGTCCCGCGCGGTCAATCTTAGTCTGTGTGGGCATCTGGGCGGCCAGCATAGCTTCCGCCTGGGCTCGCTCAAAACCATCGCGGCTTGCCATGCGCGCAACCTGGGTTTCCGGCGTGGCTGCCACCACGCACACGATGTCTGCCCCGAACTCTACCGGGCTCTCAAAATACAGCGGGATATCCACCAGGAAGGTGTGCACGTCTCCACGCTGGCGGGCTGCTACCTGGGCATCCAGACTCATCTGTGCCAGCTTCGGGTGCACCACATTGTTGAGCTTATCTCGACCTTCCGGGTCGTTCTGCACAATACCGCGCAGAAAATCCTTATTCACGCTGCCATCATCGCACAACGCCCCCGGGCCGAATGCGGTCACTAAATCACGCGACAGCTTGCCGGCCTGCTGCAGTTCAGCCACGGCGGCATCACAATCGAAAACTTCCACTCCTTCGCCGCCCAGTTCGCGCAGCATCTCTACCACGGTAGATTTTCCAGAGGCTATACCCCCGGTTACAACAATAACTTTCACGCCGCGCATTCTAGCACACTCCGAGCCATGCTTCAAGCCTTATTCCCAGTTCGTCATCTCCTGGAATGCGGAAATGCGGCGGGCCAGCTCGTGAATGCCAAGGGAGAAAAGTGAAATTGTGCCGAATTTCTCGCATACGGCGGCGGCTATTACCGTGGCAATGGCCACACCGCGCTTCATATCCTCCCAGGCGGGGTTACCGCCATTCAGACACTTGGTCAGGTAGCCGGCCAGCGCGCCCATGTAGGCATCTCCAGCGCCGGTGGGGTCCTGCGCATGCTTCAGCGGCCAGGCCGGGCAGCGGAAGATTTTTACCGCCCCCTCTGGCGTGCGGTGGAATAGGGTGGAACCATGGCTGCCGTGTTTCACGATGGCGTAGCGCGGCCCTGCCGCCAGCAGCTTTTCCCCGGCTTCGATGGAATCATCCGTCTGCGCCCAGAACTGCGCCTCCTCATCATTCATGAGCATCAAATCCACGTTTTTAAGCAGTTCTGTGGCATATTCCGGCTCTCGTTCCAGCCAGCTTTTCATTGAATCCGCCATCCGGAAACAGGCATGCGGGCATTGCTGCAGCATGCGATTTTGCAGACGCGGAGTCACATTCGTGGCCACGGCAATGCTACATTCACTCAACTCCCGGGGCAGCTGCATCACCCAGTATTCCTGCACCCCTTCGGTGCGGCTCACGGTGGTGCGGTTGTTCATGTCCTCCTCATACCGGCCGGTCCAGGCAAAAGTCTGCCCCTTTTCGCGGGCAACGTGCTGCATGCTCACACCGCGCATCTCCAGCGCCTGTGTCCAGGCTCGCGGAAAATCATCTCCCACCACGCCGACCATATCCATCTTATCCGTCACCAGCCGCGCGGCCAGCGCCGCATATGGCCCGGAGCCTCCCAGCACCGAATTCACCTGCCCTCCTGGGGTGATGAGCGTATCAATGGCAATCGTTCCGTAAATCAGCGCGCGTCCGTTCATTCTGCACCTCCTTCCAGCATGGCAAGCAGTTCCGCCTCCCCGATGACAAGGATGCCGAGTTTGGCGGCTTTATCGCGCTTGGAGCCGCCGCCTTCGCCTGCAACCAGGTAGGAGGTGTTCTTTGTTACGGAACCCGTGGCCTTGCCTCCTGCTGCGGCAATCATCTTTTCAAACTCCGGGCGGGGGCGGCTCAGAGCCCCGGTGAGCACGAAGGTCTTGCCGCTCAATGGCCCATCGGCCTGGTTGTTCATGTTCTCGACGAACCCGGCAGCGGCAGGATTGATGCCCAGCCCGGCGAGGGCGGACAGCACGGCCTGCCCGGCGGTGGAGTTGAAATAGGCCAGCAGCTTACGGGTGGAAACTGAGCCCAGCGGATTCGTGAACTTGAGCTTGCTGGAGCCCTCAGGCTCCAGCGCCACATAACCGCGGGCAGAGTAGTGGGCAGCGGCGGCATCGAGTTGTTCCTTCAATTCTGCCTGGCGGGCAAGAAGCATTTCCTTATCTGCGCCCTTGTTGGCGCGGGCCTTCGGGTTCAGCGCATTGTAGTGCTCCACGCCTTCCTCCAGCTGGACCAGCAGACGCAGGAATTCACCGCCTGCCAGCCCGGCTAAATCGCGGTGGTATTTGGCGCAGGTGCGGGCGGTTACGGTCCCAATCGTCGGGATTCCGAAGGCGGTGAGCCAGCGTTCGAGGGGGAGAGTGCGGGCGTTTTCGAGGGCTGCCAGGGCCTTGGCGGCGTTCTTCTCACCGAAGCGGCGGGGTTCGTCGTCTGTGCCGAGGTTGAGAGCTCCGAGCTGCTCTACGGTGAGGGTGAACAAATCCAGCGGGGTGGTGATGTAGCCGCGGTTCACGAGAGCCTCTGCCACGGTGCCGCCCAGGTTTTCGATGTCCAGCGCCTCGCGGCGGCAGAAGTAGGTGGTGCGCATGGCTGCCTGCGCCGGGCAGGTGAAGTTGGTGCAGCGCCAGGCTACCTGGCCTTCCTCCTGAGCGATGGGCGCACCGCAACTGGGGCAGACGCCGCCCACGGCGTCGTACAGGCTGTACGGCACGGCATCGGCCGGGCGCTTTTCTTTCACCACGTGTACTACGGCGGGGATGATTTCGCCGCTCTTTTCCATGAGCACCATATCGCCGATGCGGATGTCCTTGCGGGTGATTTCATCCTGGTTATGCAGCGTAGCGCGCGAGACGGTGGTGCCGGAGAGCTGCACCGGCTCCAGCTCGGCCACCGGGGTGAGCACGCCGGTGCGACCCACCTGGATGCTGATGCCGCGGAGGATGGTTTCTTTCTGCTCTGGCAGGTATTTGAAGGCGGCGGCCCAACGGGGGGCGCGGGCGGTGCTGCCCAGACTTTCGCGCAGGGCAAAATCATCCAGCTTGATGACGGCGCCATCGGTGCCGTAGCCCAGGTTGCGGCGCAGCACATTTACCTGCTGCACGGCGGCGCGGCATTCCTCCAGAGTAGCGGCGTAGATGACCGGCTGGTTGCGGGGAATGCCCATCGCATCCAGCAGGACGGTGAAATCGGCCGTGCAGCGCAGCGGCGCGCCCTCGTACACCCCGATGCCGTGCGCCAGGAAACGCAGCGGGCGGCGGGCTACTTCCTCCGCATCCAGCAGTTTGATGGTGCCGGCGGTGGCATTGCGCGGGTTGGCAAAGGAGGGCAGACCATCGGCATCGCGTTCGGCATTCAGCGTATCAAAATCGGCAGAGGGCATGTAGATTTCACCGCGCACCTCCAGCAGTTCCGGTGCTCCGGCGGGCAAGGTGAAAGGCACGCTCTTAATCGTGCGCACATTGGCGGTGATGTCATCTCCCGTGCGGCCATCGCCACGCGTGGCGGCGTAGGTCAGCTTGCCATTGCGGTAGAGCAGGGTCACGGCGCAGCCGTCAATCTTCGGCTCCACGGTCACCAGAGGGGCATCCTGCCCCAGGCTGTTGCACAGCCGCTGGTAGAACTCCACCAGCTCGGCATCCGTCTCGCCCGTCTCGGGCTTGTGCTCAAAGATGTCATCGATGCTCTGCATCGGTGCCGGGTGAGTCACTTTTCTGAACCCCTCGCTCAGGTCATTGCCCACGCGCTGGGTAGGCGAATCCGGAGTGATGAACTCCGGGTGCTCGCGCTCAATGTTCTCGATTTCGCGGTAGAGTTTATCATACTCCGCATCGCTGATTTCCGGCTGCGCCTGGGCGTAGTACAACTCATTGTTGTGGCGGACAATGGCGCAGAGCTCCGCATAGCGTTCCTGCGGGCTTTCCTGGTGTTTTTTCTGCTGGCTGGCGGCGAATTCGAAGAGATCCATAGCGATACTGCCCGGCATCATACCACACACGCGCCCGCGCGGTCAACGCCTTGGTGCGTATGCGTATTATTTACTTGAGTATTCGGGGGTGGGGTGCTAGACTGGGACTCATATGAAAGCGTTACTCATCAATGGAAGTCCGCATGCCAATGGCAATACCTACCAGGCTCTGGCCATGGTGGCAGAGACGATGAATGCCGCAGGGGTGGAGACAGAGATTGTGCAGATGGGAACCGCGCCGGTGCAGGGGTGCATAGGCTGCCGCGCGTGTCTTAAAACCGGGCGCTGCGGCATGAATGATGCGCTGTATAACCACATCTACGACCAGTTGGATGAGATTGGTGGCATTGTCATTGGCAGCCCTACTTATTTTGCCGGGCCGAATGGCGCACTCTGCGCTCTGCTGGACAGGTTGTATTATTCCGCTGGTGCAAAGCTGGCCTATAAACCCGGGGCAACCATCGCGGTGGCGCGCCGCGGCGGCGCCAGCACCACGCTGGATCGCCTGAACAAATACATCTCCTACAATAACCAGCCGCTGGTGAGTTCGTTCTATTGGAATATGATTTACGGCATGCGCCCCGGTGAGGTGCAGATGGATGCCGAGGGGGCTCAGACTCTGCGCCACCTGGGGGCTAACATGGCGTGGATGATGCAGTGCGTTGCTGCCGGCCCGGCGCACCCTCAGCTGGCAGAACCCCGCGCCTGGACTCATTTTATCCGCTGAAGGTAAGAAAAAACGCCCCGCGTTCCATTTGGTATGCGGGGCGGTTCAGGTTATTCCATCTGGAGATTCAGACTGGGGAGCATCTTTACGAAATCGCTGGTGGCATGATTCATCCATTCTTGCAGTTCATCCGTCAGCAGACCGGCTTCTTCAATACGGGCTGATTCCTCCTTAATGCTGCTGACAGCTCTGTCAATTTTGACTTTTTCCCTGGGAAGCAGCTCTTTCAAGGCGCGGCTCTGCTCAGTGGTAATGACTTCCAGCGCGAGCTTCATGGTGTTTTTGGAAATTTTGACAATATAGGATTTCTGACCGTACTGGACGTAGTGCAGATCCTTTTTCTGAATGTCTGCGTTTTTCTGAATATCATTGAGCTGCTGGAGAGCATAGTTGAGAGAACTCTCGTCTTTGATTTTTCTGAAAATCTTCAGGTATGTGTTCTTGAGGTCAATGTAGTCTTTCAGAGAATGTTGAGCCCATTTGCGTGCTTCTTTTTCTCGCTGGCGGTAGTAGCTGCGAAGCTGCGAAGAGGAGGAAGACCTGCTCAGGCTGGAATTCTGAGCAGAGGCTTCAGGGATGGTCCCGGTAACCAGAGCAAGGAGAATGAAAAGAAGAGACCTCATAGCGCTGAAAAGGATATCATATCATGATGTTATGTCAATCAAATAAGCTACTCATGCAGAACTGACAAGCTCGCACCCTTTACAAGGTGCGCAATACATGCTAATCTGGATGCCGATATGATGAACCTTCCAATCCGTCCCCGCCGCAATCGCAAATCTCCTGCTGTACGTGGTCTCATGCGCGAGACCTCACTTTCTGCCGCTAACCTGATTTATCCCATGTTTGTGCAGGAGGGGGAGGAGGATACACCCATTGAATCGCTGCCGGGCTGTATGCGCTGGAGCGTGGCGGGTATTGTGAACGAATGCAGGCGTCTTTATGAACTGGGTATCCCCTGCGTGGATTTGTTTGCCGTGGTGCCGGAGGAAAAGAAAGATGCTGCCGGCTCCGAGGCGTGGAATCCGGAGGGTGTGGTGCCGCGCGCTATCCGCGCCATCAAGGCGGCTGTGCCGGGGCTTTGCGTGATGACCGATGTGGCACTTGACCCCTTTAATACCTATGGGCAGGATGGTATTGTGCGGGAATATGCGGATGGTTCGTACGAGATTCTGAATGATGAGACGGTGGAGGCTCTCTGCCGCCAGGCTCTCTGCCATGCCCGCGCCGGGGCAGATATCATTTCACCCAGCGACATGATGGACGGCCGCATTGCCGCTCTGCGCGCTGCGCTGGATGCCGAGGGCTTTACCCGCGTTTCGCTCATGAGCTATACGGCCAAGTATGCCTCGGCTTTCTACGGGCCGTTCCGTGGGGCTCTGGGTAGTGCGCCGAAGTTCGGCGATAAGAAAACCTACCAGATGGATCCTGCCAATGTGCGCGAGGCATTGCGCGAGGCGGCTCTGGATGCTGCCGAGGGAGCGGATTTTCTGATGGTGAAGCCCGCCACGCTGTATCTGGATGTGATTGCTGAGATGCGCCGTGCCACCACGCTGCCGATTGCCGCTTACCACGTGAGCGGTGAGTACCTGATGCTCAAGGCCGCAGCGGCATCCGGCTGGCTGGATGAGAAGCAGTGCATGCTGGAAGCTCTGCTGAGTATCCGCCGCGCCGGGGCAGATATGATTCTCTCCTACGCTGCGCCGCAGGTGGCGGAGTGGCTGCGGGAAGGAACTCTGTAATTTGTTGCTGCAATGGCCTGCCGTCGCAAAATGCCGCGCAAGGATGCTCTGCTGGTTTTCCTGGTTCTGCTCGTAGCCGGACTGCTGGTGGAGCGTTTCGGTGGCGATGATACCATCCTGCGCTGGCTGGGGGCTGCTCCGCCTGTGCAGCAGGAGGAATATGTGCCCACTCTGGGCGCTGCCACCCTCTCTGCCGAGGTGGCGCACACCGCGCCGCTGCAGAAACAGGTGGATATTACCGCCATTCCCAAACCCGGCAAGCCGGTGCGTTTCCTGATGCACAATGTGCAGAACTACTTTGTGGAGGGCGAGGCGTACCGCTCCCGCTATGTGCTGAAACCGAAATCTAAGGAATCGCGCGAGGCGGTGGCGGATATCATTGCCGGGGCAGAGGCGGAGGTTGTGGGGCTCATCGAAATCGGCGGTCCGGTGGCTATGCAGGATTTGCGGAAACGCCTGGCAGAGCGTGGCCGGGAGTACCCCTATTTCCGGGTGCTGCCGCGCCAGGGTGAGGACCGCGCGCTGGGCATCCTTTCGGTGCATCCCATCGTGCAGGACAACTCGCAGGAAAACGTGAAGCTGCACCAGCAGAAGCGCCGCAAGATGCTGCGCGGGATTCTGGATGTCACCGTGCAGCTGGAGGATAAACGCCTGTTCCGTATCATCGGGGCACACCTTAAATCCCGAGTGTCGGACAACGCTGGCGCTGCCACCGCCCAGCGCAAGCAGGAGGCCTACACTCTTGCGCAGCATATCCAGTACGTGACCCGCTCGCAGAAGGGTATGCCGTTGCTCGTATTCGGCGATTGGAATGACGGCCCGGCTGATGCCGCACCGCAGATTCTGCAGCAGGGCCTTTCGGCAGATGCCGCGCTGCGCCGCCTCTCCCCGGAGGATTCACGCGGCGAGGAATGGACGCTTTATTACAAGCGTGGCAAGGAATACTGCATCTACGACCAGATTTTTGTGAACCCCACCCTCCGCGAACGCATGCGCGGGCAGGGCGGTATTGTGGATACCCCGGCATCTTCCAAAGCCTCCGACCACCGCGCCCTCTGGTGCGATTTGCGTTGATTTTCACCATAGGAACGCTATAATGCCCGCATGAGTGATAAACTGGCCATAGCAGTGGATTTCGGCGGCACGAGCATCAAGATAGGCGTGACCCGCGGGGCGGAGCTGGTGGATAAGGCAGCGCCGCTGCCCACGCCGGAGTTTGACAGTCCGGATTCGATTATGGCCGCCATGTGTGCCACCATGAAGGAGCTGCAGCGCAAGTACCCGCAGGTGGTGGCCGTGGGACTGGGCATGCCCGGCTGGGCGGATTTTTACAAGGGCGTGCTCTACCAGCTGACGAATGTTCCGGTGTGGAATCACCAGGTGCCGGTGCGCGAGGTGATGGAACGTGAGCTTCGGCTTCCCGTGGTGCTGGATAACGATGCCAACTGCATGGGTTATGCGGAGTGGAAGCTGGGCGCGGGCAGGGGGATGGACAGTCTGCTTTGCCTCACGCTGGGCACGGGGATTGGCGGTTGCATCGTGGTGCACGACCGCATTCTGCGCGGGCACAATGTTTCTGCGGCTGAGTTGGGGCAGACCAGCGTGGATTTCAAAGGCCGCGTGGGCCCCTTCGGCAACCGTGGTGCGGTGGAGGAATACATCGGCCACAATGAATTCACCGCCGATGCTGTGGCTCGCTATGCCGCCGCGGGAATCCGGAAAACGGTGGCGGAGTGCTCACCATACCAGCTGGAGCTGGCCGCCCGCTCGGGCGATGCCATCGCCCTGCAGCTCTACCGCGATTTTGCGGAGAAACTGGGCTGCCTCATCATGAATATGATGTATGCCTTCGTGCCCTCAGCCTGCATTATCGGCGGCGGTGTGGCCAAGGCGGGGGATTTGCTCTTCAATCCGCTGCAGGAATGCTTGAAGGCGCAGCTCTTCCCGGTGCATTACGAAAATCTGCGCCTGCTGCCCGCGCATTTCGGGGCAGATGCCGGCCTCATCGGTGCGGGACTCATGGCTGCCGATTATGCTGGCGGTGTGCTTCAGTAAGCGATATTCAGGGCTTTGTAAAGCTTGTCCCGCATGTCATCATAGTGGGACTGTCCCTCGGGTCTGCATACGCTGCCGAGTGCGTAGATTTTCAGCGTTGCGGTTTCTGCACCGCTGGCATCCAGAAAGATGAAGTGGTCTTCGGTGCAGGCGGTGCCGACTACATCAAAATTGTGGAAGGTGAGCCTTAGCCATTCCGGTGCGGAGCGCCAGCGCTCAAACAGCTGGCGCATTTCGGCGCTGACGGGAACGGGTGGTAGTAATTCTTCGGTTGTTTCGGTGCACCAGTGGTCGTCATTGGCCGCGCGGATACGCTTCACCTGAACCTGGGCGGCCTGCTGCATGGCTTGCTGAATCCGGCTTCTCTCATCTGAACCGATGCTGCGGCCTGCCTGAACAGGGGAATTAAACATATAGCCCCGCTCCGGGGTTTCGGGGTAAAGTTCTTCCGGATGCAACGGAACGAGCCCTTCGCGAATGGCTGTTTCCTTGTAGTGCTGCCAGTTCATGTAGCGTTCGATTTGCTGGCAGCCGGTCAGAAACAGACAGAGGAAAAGGAGCAATTTCATGTGGCGGGATTGTAACATAAAATCAATGTCTGGTATTTATATAGCAGCGGCCGCGCGGTAGAGCTTCCCGGCCAGTTTTTCTGCCGTGATGGTGGCAAAATGCAGTTGCGGCAGGACGATTCTGCGAAGCTTGGTGCTCAGGTTGAAGTTCAGGCGGGTGATGAGGCGGTCGTTCCAGAAATCGGCATGCAGGTCGATGTGGGCGGGTGCCATGGTGCAGATGAGAATCTGCAGCAGGCGCGCCAGCATTTCTTCCACCAGGTTGTGGTCGGCGTAGTCCAGCGTTTCCCACTCCGCAGGCAGGGGGAGCAGTTGCAGTAGCGGGCAGGGGGTGACAGCCCCGTGCCGCTGCAGGGCTGCCTGGGGGGCGCATCCTTTCTGCAGCAGGAGGGTGAGGGTATCTTCCCGCCCGCTTACGAGTGCTTCGGCGGCGTAGAATTCCTGTACCGGGCAGGTATGCCGTTTCTGCAGGTGGGGTTGCATGATGCTGCCCAGCCCCGGCGGAATGCAGATGCGGTGCAGCTTGTGGCGGCGCGCGGCGGCATCCAGCCATTCATCCAGGCTTTCAGCATGCAGTTGTACAAAGCGCGCCTGCATGGATTCGATTCTGTTTCCCTGTAAATCCAGCAGTTCAAAATGCAGCAGGGTGCAATGCGCTTCCTGCGTGGCGGTTAACAGGGCTACGGCGGCATGCTGCGGGTTGAAGTGGTACACCCGCACCGGGCGGCCTCCGCCGGAGGGAATGGCGTCTCCCTGTGTCAGCACCCCTTCCTTTTCCAGCGCTGCCACGGCGGCATTCGTGCTCACCAGACTCAGACCCAGCGCGGTAGCCAGCTGCGGGCGCGTGGCGCTGCGCTGCTGCTGCATATACCGGGTGATTCTGTCCTTGGAAGTCATAACTTAATTAGGTTACCTAAGGAAGTATAGGGAAAATTTTGCAGAAAGCAAGCGTTATTTTATAATAAGGTGGTTACGGTGGAAAATAAGTGGATTGGCAGGACGTGAAAACGGACAAAAACTCGACATGGACGGGCATATCTGGTACTATTAGTCTAACCACACAGAGAACACGATTATGAAATACATCTTTGTAACTGGCGGTGTTGTTTCCTCCCTGGGTAAAGGTCTTGCTGCAGCGTCCATCGGCACGCTGCTGGAGCATTGCGGTCTGGAGGTGACCATGCAGAAGTTTGACCCGTATCTGAACATCGACCCGGGCACCATGAGTCCCTACCAGCATGGTGAAGTGTACGTGCTGAACGACGGCGCTGAGACCGACCTGGACCTCGGCCACTACGAGCGCTTTGTGCATTGCGAGCTTTCCCGCCTGAACAACCTGACCAGCGGCAAGGTGTTTGAACGTGTGCTGGAAAAGGAACGCCGTGGCGATTACCTGGGCAAGACCGTGCAGTACATTCCGCATGTGACGGATGAAATCAAGCAGCGCCTCTACGACCTGACCGAAAAGAATAAGAACTGCGACGTGATTATCACGGAAATCGGCGGTACGGTGGGTGATATCGAAGGCTTCCTCTTCCTGGAATCGCTGCGCCAGTTCAGCCAGGAAGTGGGCCGCAACAACTGCTGCTTCATCCATGTGACCCTGCTGCCCTACATCAAGGCCGCCGGAGAGACCAAGACCAAACCCACGCAGCAGAGTGTGGCCAAGCTGCGCGAGATTGGTATCCAGCCGGATATGATTGTGTGCCGCACAGAGATGGATAACCTTACCGATGAAGAGAAGCGCAAGATTGCCATGTTCTGCAATGTGCCGGCTTCCAACGTGGTGGCGTTCTGCGACGTGAAGCACAGCATCTACGAATGCCCGATTGACCTGGGCCGCGACAAGGTGGACCGCATCGTGACCGATGTGCTGGGAATCACCGTGCCGAAGCCCAAGATGGACGACTGGCAGAAGTTTGTGGGACGCGTGATTCACCCCTCCCACAGCGTGCGCATCGCGGTGGTGGGCAAGTACATTTCCCTGCAGGACGCCTACAAGTCCATTTACGAAAGCTTTACCCACGCCGGTGCCGCCAACGACTGCCGCGTGGAGGTGGTGCGCGTGGATGCCGAAGCCCTGAGCAATGGCAGCTGTGAGGAAATGATAGGCAAGGTGGATGGCATTCTGGTGCCCGGTGGCTTTGGCGACCGTGGCGTGGAAGGCAAAATCAAGGCCGTGCAGTATGCCCGCGAGAACAACATCCCCTTCCTGGGCATCTGCCTGGGTATGCAGGTGGCTGTCATTGAGTTTGCCCGCAACGTGCTGGGCCATGCCGATGCCAACTCTACCGAATTCAACAAGGACAGCAAGGCTCCGGTGGTCTGTCTGCAGGAGGAGCAGAAGCACATCGAGAACATGGGCGCCACCATGCGCCTGGGTGCCTACCCGGCCCACATCAAGCCCGGCACGCTCTGCAGCAAGCTCTACGATGGCAAGGAAATCATCTCCGAACGCCACCGCCACCGCTACGAGTTCAACGCCGATTACCGGGAAGAGGTGGAGAAGGGCGGCATGGTGATTTCTGCCGTGAACGATGAACATGGCCTGGTGGAAGTGGTGGAGCTTCCCTCGCATCCCTTCTTCATTGCCTGCCAGTACCACCCGGAATTCCAGAGCCGCCCGAACAGCGCACACCCCCTGTTCTCCGGGCTGGTGGCCGCTGCGTTGGAAACCCAGCAGGCGTAAGAATGAAATAACCTTCACCGGCGGTGGACACTCAATCGTCCGCCGCCGCTTTTCGTGATACGATGATTGATATATTGGTAGTACTGGCGTATTTCTGCGCCATATTCGGCATTGGCCTCTACGTGGGCCGTAAGCAGGATAGCCTGGAAAGCTATGCCCTGGGCAACCGTAATCTGCCCTGGTGGGCAATTCTGGCTTCCATTCTGGCGGCGGAAATCAGCGCAGCCACCTTCCTGGGGGCACCGGGCGAGGGATTTGCGCTGCGCAATTTCACCTATGCGCAGCTGGCCATTGGCACGATTCTGGGGCGTATCATCGTGGGGCGTCTGTTCCTGAAACCGTACTACCAGTACAATGTGGTATCCATTTACGAATATCTGGAAAAGCGCTTCGGCCTTACCACCCGGCGCTGGGCCAGCATTACCTTCCTCATCAGCCGTGTGCTGGCTAGTGGCACGCGACTGTTCTTTGCGGGTATTCTGCTGGTGATTGCCTATATGATGGTGACCGGGCAGGAGCGTGCCGGGCAGGTGGAAACGGTGGTGATTTACATTGCCGCGCTTACCTTCATCACCCTTGCCACGGCGGTGTATACCACCCTGGGGGGGCTCAAGGCCGTGGTGTGGACGGATGTCCTCCAGGCTTCCATTCTGGCGATTTCCCTTATCACCACCATCGGAGTGCTGCTCTTCAGTATCAAGGCTGATGGTAGCTGGTGCGCCGCCTGGGACACCATCTGCCACCACCTGGGCAACAAGGATTATAACCCCTGCGAAATCAGGAATCTGAAACCCTGGGCATTCTTTGATTCAGGCCTCACCGGACAGGGGCTGCTGGCTGATATCAGGAATATCCTCAGCAGCGAATACACGCTGTGGAGCGCGGTGCTGGGGTCCACCTTCATCACCATGGCTACGCATGGCACCGACCAGGATATGGTGCAGCGCATGCTGGCTGCTCCCGATAGCCGGAAAGGTGCACGCGCGGTGATTCTCTCCGGCCTTATGGATATGCCCATTGTGCTTGTGTTTATTTCCTGCGGCATGCTGCTCTTCGTGTACTTTGCCCAGAACGGCATCACCCCGCCGGAAAAACAGATTGAGATTTTCCCATGGTTCATCATCCATTGTCTGCCGGCGGGGGTACGCGGCTTGCTGGTGGCGGCCCTGCTGGCCACGGCCATGGGCTCGCTTTCCACCGCGCTGAATGCGCTGGCCACTACTGCCACGCGCGACTGGTATGTGGATGTGTTCCGCCCGCAGGCCGGGCAGGGCGAGCAGCTGCGCGCCGTGCGCTGGCTTACGGTGTTCTTTGCTGTGCTGCTTATTGTTGTGGGGGCCGGTACTGCCTGGCTCACGGTTATGGACCCCACCGTGCGTATCCTGCCCATAGCGCTGGGAATTTTCGGCTATACCTATGGTTCTCTGCTGGGGGTGTTCCTGCTGGGCATGCTCACCAGAAATCGTGGGTGCGATGGTGGCAATGTGGTGGCCATGCTCTGCGGGTTTACCGTGGTGATTCTGCTGGAAATCGGTGGCCGTCAGGGTTGGTTGCCAATGATTGCCTTCCCCTGGCGCGTGACGGTGGGTACGCTGGCCACATTTGCCGTGGGGTGCCTGTTCCGCACAAAAATTGTAAATAACGCTTGTAATTCTTAGCTCTTTGTGTATACTGCCGCTATGCCGACGGAAAAGGAAATAAGCTACGAGATCCAACGTGATTCCCTCGCGTCTGCAATCGTGGCTCTGAACAGCATGAGCCCTTGCGACGGCGTCATCATGACCCGCAGCGGGGTGGTCAGGGTCGGCTATGAAGCTGATGCCGACTTCCTCTGCATGCTGATTCCTGCCGGAGTGCTGGCTCGCCAGCTCACGGCAGATGGCCTTTCCTCTTACACCGGCAAGGAACTTAAGAAATGGGCTGAGGAATACGATCTTGCTCCCCTGCAGGATAAGGTTGCTGCTGCTCTTCTCAATAAGAATAAATACCTGTAAAAATCTATGAAATTAAAGTATCTGATGATTCTGGCTGCCATGTTCATGGCTGTGGGTATGCCCCAGGCTGATGCTGCCCCTAAGAAAAAGAAAAAGGCTAAGACTGCCAAGAAAGCGGCTGCTTCCGATTTTGATTTTGACCTGGTGAGTGAGTCTGATGTGACTGCTGATCGTGAGGCCAAAGCGGCCCAAAAGGCCGCGGAAGAAGCCGAACAGGCCCGCCTCGATGCCCGCAGCCATGCCGAAAAGCGTGAGGATGACGCAGCTCAGAAGGAAGAAACCAAATTCTACATTGAGAACCTGCGCAAGACTCATAAGATTCTCAAAAAGGTGAAAGATTCCAAAACTGCACTTAAAGCTGTGCCGGCATTGGAGCAGATTTACGGTGAAGCCCCTGAGACTAAAGCTGTTACCGGCACGGTGACCGCGCTTGGTACAGTAAAGGTGATGGAAGAAGACCAGGAGAAGATTGACGTGCATCTGGCGTTCCGTTCCATTGCGGCTGCTGTGAACTGTAACGTAAATCGCGAGCTTAAGCGCATCTCAAAACTTGATATAGATTGTCCCCGCTTTGAAGCTGTGCTTAACAAGATGATTGAAAGCCAGCCTGTTAAGTAACCATCTTTTCTTTGCTTGCCTTTCCCCCGGTTCTATCCGAACCGGGGAGTTTTTTTTCTTAAAAATTGAAAAACTCAAATAAAGGTCGAATGATGAAACGCTGCATATATGTACGGAGCATGAAGCCCGTGCAGAACAAAAGCAAAGACCATGAAAAATCAACTGAAGAAGTTCGCCGTGTTGGCCTGTGTGGCTTTCTTCGCTCTGAGTAGCGAATCCCAGGCAGCAGATGTGTATGTAAGCTTTGGCAAGGCTAAATCATGCTGTGTGGAAAAACACCGCGCAGTAAAGAAACATAAAGCGATGAAGCACCACAGGAAGCATTGTTGCAGGCATATGAAGGCAGACCGACTCCGCCGCCATATGGTACACAACAGAAAGGGACGCTGCTGCCATGGCCGCTGATACGGGAACCACACAGGGCATAGAGTACACATAACATCGCCGCAGGGAACCGCTCATGGTCTTTGCGGCGGTTTTTATCGAAATAGAAAAGCCCCTGTAGAACAGGGGCTTCTGATGCTTCTCAAAAGGAGGAACAGCTTTACACCTTGTAGAATTTATTGATGATAAGCGCCAGGGCTCCATCACCCGTGACATTGCAGGCGGTGCCGAAGTTATCCATGGTGATATAGAGAGCAATCATGAGCGCTTGTTCCTGCTCCCCGAAGCCGAGCATGCTGTTAAGCACGCCGAGGGCCGCCATGATAGCGCCACCCGGTACACCTGGTGCGGCAACCATGACCACGCCCAGCATCAGAATGAAGCTGGAAAGTTGCGTGAAATCAAGCGGGGTACCCTGCATAATCATGATGGCAATGGCGCAGGCAACAATCTTGAGTGTGCTGCCGGAGAGGTGAATAGTGGCGCAAAGCGGGATAACAAATCCGGCAACATCCGGGTTCACGCCGTTGGCAATGGTCTGGCGGAGGGTTACCGGAATGGTGGCCGCGCTGGATTGGGTGCCCAGAGCTGTGAAATAGGCCGGGAGCATGCGGCCCAGCAGAGGAAGGGGATTGCGTTTGTTGAAGAGCCCCGCCACACAGTATTGGAAGATCAGAACTGCAATGTGCAGCACAAAGATAACACCGATAATCTTGATGAATACAGAGAGCACTGCTGCTGCCTGGCCGGAGTATGCCATGTTCAGCGCAATGCCGAAAATGAAGAGTGGCAGCAGCGGAATAATTACACGTGCAATGGTGCGGAAAATGATTTCGCGGAAGTCATTAAACATGCCATGCAGCGCTGTGCCGTGCACGTTGGCCATGCCTAGTCCCAGCATAAATGCCAGTATGAGCGATGTCATTACCCCCATGACCGGCGGAATCTCAATGGTGAAATACGGTACTGCATCGTTTGCCTGTGCCAGAGATTGAGTCAGAGTCCCGGCTTCAATCATATCCGGGAATAAACTAACGCTCGTGAAATAGGAGGCAAAACCGGATATCAACGTAGCCACATAGGCAAGAATCGTTGTGCCAAGCAGCATTTTACCTGCTTTTTTTCCAATGTCTGCAATAGCCGGTGCCACCAGACCCACAATGAGCAATGGAATAATGAACCCCAGAAACTGGCTGAACAGCCCGTTGAATGTGGTGAACGCGCGCGTGACTTTTAACGGTAATACCCCACCCAGGAGCATACCCAGCACCATTGCGATGACGATACGGCCTACCAGACCAACTTTAAACCTTTTCATACGCTGCTCATTGTAGCAGATGCCGGCATCTTGTGCAATGTTATTTTTTGGGGGGGAGAAATAAAAAAAAGCCTCGCAAATAATTGATTTGCAAGGCTTCATTTAAAATACGAAGTATAAGATTCGAACTTATGACCCCATCCGTGTGAAGGATGTGCTCTACCACTGAGCTAACTTCGCATGCTTTGCGCCCTTAATAGGTGCGGCGCAATGATACACGAGCCGGAGCCGGATTGCAAGCCTTTTTTTGATGTTTTTTGCAAAAAAAAAGGGGGATTTTTTTTCAGATGTATGATAGTAGGTGAGTTAGCGAAAATAAAATCCCGCCGGAAAATCGGCGGGAAAATGAGCTGCAGCTAGCCCCGGCGGGAATCGAACCCACATCTAAGGTACCGGAAACCTTCGTCCTATCCATTGAACGACGGGGCCGCAGAACGCCGCATATGATGCCACATGATTCAACCTGTGTCAAGAGGTGTTGTTTGACATGACGGAGCTTGTTGCCAAGGTAACTTTGGGCTTGATTAGTTCTAAAAAACGGATATTCCAGGGTTCGATTAATTTTGAGGCATCTACCTCGTTGGGTTCGATTTTATTTTGAGGCAATACGTGGTGTTTTTTTGGTGGAGCAAGGGAAATTTGTGTTGACTCAGCGGCCGTGAGTCTATATACTTACTCTTGCCTTGCCAGGCCTGGTGGCCGGCGGGTCTGAACTTAAAAAACCATATATTACACAACTATGGCTAAATACGCTATTAACGGTTTCGGTCGCATTGGTCGCAATGTGCTTCGCGCCATGTCCCAGGCCGAGCTCGAGAAGGTTGTTGCTATTCACGACCTTACCCCCATCGCTACCACTGCTCACCTGCTTAAGTATGACTCCACGCAGGGCAAGTTCAAGGGCACCATCGAGGTTGATGGTGACAACCTTGTTGTAAACGGCCACCCCATCAAGATTGTTGGCGGTATGCTGGGTCCGGATCAGCTTCCCTGGGCTGAGCTCGGTGTTGACGTGGTGCTCGAGTCCACTGGCCTCTTCACTGCTCGTGAGAAGGCTGAGGGCCACATCAAGGCTGGTGCCAAGAAGGTTCTCATCTCCGCTCCTGCCAAGAACCCCGACCTGACTTTCTGCATTGGCATCAATGACAACGAGTACGACGCTGCCAAGCATAACATCGTGTCCAACGCTTCCTGCACCACCAACTGCCTTTCCCCCATGGTGAAGGTTCTCAATGACAAGTGGGGCATCGAGAAGGGCATGATGAGCACCATCCACTCCTACACCAACGACCAGCGCATCCTTGACCTGCCGCACAGCGACCCCCGCCGCATGCGCGCTGCTGCTATCAACATCATCCCCACCACCACTGGCGCTGCCAAGGCTATCGGTGAGGTGATTCCCCAGCTCAAGGGCCTGCTCAACGGTGCTTCCTTCCGTGTACCGACCCCGACCGGTTCTCTGACCGACTTCGTGGCCGTGCTGAAGAGCGACGTGACCGTGGAGGAAGTGAACGCTGCCATGAAGGAAGCTGCTGAGGGTCCGCTCAAGGGTATCCTCGAGTACTCCGAAGAGGCTCTTGTTCTCCAGGACATCGTTTCCAACCCCCACTCCTGCATCTTTGACGCCGGCTTCACCTATGTGGTGGGTGGCAACATGGTGAAGGTTTGCGGCTGGTACGACAACGAATGGGGTTACTCCAACCGCGCTGCCGAGGCTATGAAGAAGCTGGGTGACAGCATCTAATAGCTCAGGTTTCGCAAAACCATATTTCAGGAATCCGGAAGGTTCGTATGAGCCTTCCGGATTCCTTTTTCGGTGTCATATTTCACATGGTGAATAACTTGTGAATAACTTTTTCTTGATATCGGGCGCAGAGGGTGTAAAATGATGGCTGTGCAAATGAAGAATTCCCTTTTCAAATCGGTTTGTATGGTGGTTGTGGCAGGAATGCTGGCATCCTGCTCAGATTCAGCAGAGGGCGTGTGGTTGGGTGAGTGCTGCAATGACACGATTGGCGGCAGCAAATCCGGGGTAAAGATGAGTGTGAAGCAGAATGAGGACAAGATTGAGGGAATTTTGATATTGCAGGATAATCTTTATGGCAGCGGTCATTTTGTGGGGTATATTAATGGTAAGGATCTGACGATCCGTTCAGAAGGAGATACGCAGACTTTTGTAAACATCACCTGGACGGGTAAGATGAAAGATGGAGTGTACAAAGGGACCTACCGCGTGGAACCTACGCCCTCCGCTGCGCTGCTGGGTAAGCAGGTGCAGAAGGGTACATTCATTATGCGCAGGCAGTAGTGAGAAGACTTTTCTCAACAGTCGGAAGGAAACGGCAGATGAAGCCTTGTGACATAAGGCTGGGCTGAATGGTGAAGGGATTATCACAAGGGGCTGCGCATCTGGTTACTCTGGGAGCTTTTGTGTGCTTCGGGTTGATGAGTCCGCTGTGCAAGTGGGCCATGGAGAGCGGTCTGGTCACAGGCGTGAGTATGGCATGCTTCCGGCTGTGCGGGGCTGCGTTGCTGTTCTGGCTGGCGTCTCTGGCAGTACCGCGGCAGCGCATTGAGCGTGGGGACTGGAAGAACCTCATCATCATGTCTCTTTGCGGTATGGGAATCAACCAGTTCTGCTATGTGCTGGGGGTGCAGTATACTTCGCCCACAAATGCCTGTGTCATCACCACCAGCACACCGGTGTTCACATTTGTGTTGTCGGCCATTTTTCTGCACGCTGCAGTTACGTTGCGCCGGGTGACGGGATTGATGATTGCTGCTACCGGTGCGTTGATTCTGATATTGGGATCCCAGGTGCAGGGTGGGCTAAGCGGCAATCCTCTTGGGGATGCCATCTGCCTGTTTTCGCAATTTTCTGTATCGTTTTACTTTGTTTTCTTCAGCGGTATTATTCAGAAATACCATCCGCTGGTGCTGATGCGATGGCTGTTTCTGGTTTCAGCCGTGGCAACCATGCCATTCTGGTGGCGGGAGGTGAGTTTGCTCCCTTGGGGCCAGTTGGGTATGCCTGAGTTGCTAGGTTCGGCTTATGTGGTGATTTTCGGTTCTTTTGTAAGTTATCTGCTTATGATTGTGGGGCAGCGGTATCTGGAGCCGGCCACAGTTACCGCATACAATTACATTCAGCCGGTCATAGCGGCGGTGGTTGGTATTATGCTGGGGTTGGATGAGCTTACCTGGCAGAAGGTGGTGGCCGTGGTGCTTATTGCTGCGGGTGTGTGGGCAATTTCTTGCAAATCTGTGGCTTGATTTCTTGACCTGTGGGTTTTACCTGATATAATATGCGCATCATGTATCTGGCTGCTACCATACAGACAAAGATTCTCGAATTTCTGCCCCTGCTGTTTACGTACCTTTGCTTTGGTCTGGCTCTTATCAGCGCCTTGCGTGGTGTGCGTATGCTGAGCAAGCGTTACCGCATGCGCCATGAAGGACTGCACGCCAGCTGTGTGGTCTGCCACCATTCCATGGATGGCAAGAGTCACTACTTCCCCGTTTTCTCCTACACCGGTGCTAATGGACAGCTTTTTGATATCATGGGCGAAACCCCGTATGATACAGAGGAAGAGGCCTTGCAGGCGCACCGCCCGCCGGTATATGCCGATGAGCGCCCGGATGCCGCGCAGGAACTGAGCTCTGCGTTCATGTACGTACGCCCCATGCTGCTGATGCTGCTGGGTGTTGTATTCCTTGGGGGGATGGTGCTGGCAATGTCACTACTGCCGCAACAATAATGACCTTATGTAAGATGAACCGGCTGCCTGAGGGATATTCGTTGCGCGTGGCCTCAGAATCTGATTTTGCGGCAGTTCGTACCTTTTACGATTGCCTTATAGATGATTTGCTGCAGCAGCCCTACCACCCGCTGTGGGATAAGAAGGGACATCCTGCTGATTCTTACCTGCAGGCAGCTCTGAAAGCCGGAGAACTCTGGGTTGTTGAGTATGAAGCAGGTATTGTGGCGGCGCTGGTGGTGAACCATGCTGCTAATGATGGCTACCTGGCTGTACCGTGGCGTGTGCAGACTCCGCGGGAGAAGGCTGCTGTTATTCACGCTTTCGGTGTGTCGACCCGCCACCAGGGCAAAGGGCTTGGGGCTGCCGTTATGCAGCGGGTGATTGAGTTTTGTCGCGCTGCGGGAGATAAAGCTATCCGCCTGGATTTGATTGATTTTAATTTGCCTGTGCAGCGCGCATACCTCAAGATGGGGTTTGTGAAGTGTGCAGAAATCAAGTTGCATTATGAGGAGGTTGGCTGGCAGCTCTTCCACATGTTTGAATATGCCCTGTAAGAAAAAGCGCATCCGGGATTACCGGATGCGCTTTTTGCTGTGATTAGTGTAATTGCTTACAGCTTGGGGATTTTCGGGGTCGGAACTTCATCGCTTCCCTGGTAGGTTGTGTTCGGCAACCATGTCTGGTTGCGGCCGAGGAAAGCAATCTTGCCGCGTACGATGAGCTTCTTGCCGTCGCGCCAGATTTCGCAGCCGTAGACGCTGCCCTTCGTCGGGTCAAGAATTTCACCGCCGCTGTAGGTGTCGCCGTCCTTTTCCAGATCCCAGATGATGGTCAGGCCTTTCACGGAAGGTGAGCCTTTGATTTTTGCCTTGGCACCGGGATTCTGCAGCAGCTCGACCACGCGGCCGTAGTACTTGCCTTGGTATTCGTAAATCTGCACGACGCTCTTGGCTTCCTTTGTTTCGTCGTCAATGGTAGTCCAGTAGCCGGTGATGTTGGCTGTAGCCTGGGCGGCAAGAGCACAAAGTCCCACGAAAGCGGTCAGAAGGAGCTTCTTCATGAGTGTTGTATTTCTATTGGTTTGTGTGTGTTGTTCTATAAAATCTAGAGTATACTCTACCCGGAATATACAGCAATTCTAGAGTATGGTCAAGCTTAATTTTGATTTTTACAATTTCGGGGACAGAAGTATAGGATTGGCAGATTATGCTAACGCATACGCCAGAAAGCACGTGCTACGCGCAGGATAAGGGTATAGAAGCCGAAGGAGACTGCCAGGAACGGAGTGAGCAGGAGAATCAGCACCCCCAACGTAGCCCAGCAGTATAGGATACGGAAATGCAGGGGATAGTGTTCCATGACGGTATCCCATTCCATGCGTGAGGAGAACAGTCCGCCTTTGTTGCGGCTGTAGTCTGCCACCAGCAGAAGCCTGTTGCTGCACTCTACCACATCCACCCAGCCGTGCCCGAAGTAGTCCCCGTAGCGGTAGGGACCGGGCAGTTCGTATTGCTGCAGCAGGTCGTGCAGACGCTTTTCATCCTCTCTGTCTGCCGGGCATTCTCTGAAATGCTGCCGGTGTTCAGCAGAGGGGCGGGCAATGAAGATACGGGTGTATACGCCTTCATCCTGGCGCCATGGATTGTCCCGGCGCATGCGGCTCTTGACGATTTGTTCCGGTGCTCCCCAGTATTCATAATTCCAGTCGCGGTCGGGCATCAGGTAGTAGAGCGGCAGCCCTGCTACCAGCAGGAGCCACAGGATGAGCAGCCCCCGTTTTATCTTGGTGCTCGTACGGACAGGTGGGGTCATGGCTTTCAGGTCTGCTGGCGGCGCTTCACCAGCTGGTGCACAAAGTAGAGCGGCAGCCCGAAGATGAGAATGAGGAGCAGGGGGGTGAATACGTAGAGATACAGCCGCAGGTAGAGAGTACATGTTTTATCTCCTGCATCGGCTCCAAGCTTCCACCAGTGGTAGGTGGCTGTAGGATTCCAGGTGACGGGTGCTGCGGGGTTGAGGTGCATGAGCCCACGCCGGGCCATGGCTGCGGGATAGCCTCGATTGCTGGCGGTGAGGTAATATTCATCTGCCAGGGAGCTTTCGCCTACGCTGTCGTAATAGCGGCCAAGCTCATAGGGTGCAAAGGGGCTGTTAAGCACGGTGTCGGCATATTGGAGAAGAGTGAGACCCTCTGCGGAATCCTGCTCTACGCCTTTGCCGAAAATGAGCATAGAGCCGGCTTTTACAGCGGCATCTGCATGGCCCTGCTGAGCTGCTGCTCGGTAGACATTGAGAGCTTCATCATGCTTTCCTTCCTCTTGTAGCAGCCATGCCTGGTGGTAGAGCGCGGCGGGAACGTGGGCGGCCACAGCTCTGGATAAATATTCCATGCCCTTGGATACATCCTGTTCGATACCTTTGCCTTTCAGGTAGGCATCTGCTACTACGTAGGCCATCTGATTATCCTGGCCATGGTCGGCGAGCTGCCTGGCGTAGGAGAGGGCTTTGGCCTCATTGGCTGCGGTGCCAAGACCTTTGGTGTAAATTTTGAAAAGCTGGTAGGCTGCGGGCAGGGTGCCTGCAGCAGCAGATTTTTCGAGATGCTCAATGCCTTTAGCTGCATTCTGCATGACACCGAGAGCGTTGAGCTCCATGTATCCTTGCCAGTAGAGAGCTTCGTTATTACCCTGGGCTGCCTGTGCGGAATAGATGCTGTAGGCTTTAGCGTAGGCTGATTTGGCGGCTTCAGGGCTATTTTGCCTGGTGTATAAATCTCCCAGGATAAAGGCAGCGGAGGGTTCACCTGCAGCGGAGAGACGATTGTACCACTCAATGCTGCGCGCAGTATCTGCCGGGATTACCTCATCGCCGGTCATGAAAAGCCGCGCCAGCATCCACATGGCTTTCTGATCTCCGGTGTTGGCCTTTTCCGTGAGACTGGCAATGAGTTTATCTGCCCAGGCTGCGGCTTGAATGCTGTGGCCCTTGAGGGCATAGCGCAGGTAGAGCTGGCGCTGGGAATAGGCGTCTCCAGCTTCGGCTGCTGTTTTCAGTCCGGCTACATTTTCTTCAAACACGGCATCTGAGCAGCTGAGTGTATCAGCGGCCAGCAGGGGCAGGGTAAGCAGAGCCGTAAGCAGAAGTGTGCTTTTCATGAGGTGTAGATGAAACCAGATGCTGGTTGTTGAAAGAAAAAGCCGGTGCTGACGGCTTAAACAATCAGCACCGGTAGGGGGGGAGTTATTCTCCGCGGCGGAAGCCTCCAAATTTACGGCCTCCTCCGTTGAAAGGCTTACGTCCGCCAAAAGGGGGCTTACGGTCACCAAAGTTCTTGCGCTCGCCATCGAAGGAACGGCGCTCGCCAAAGGGCTTGCGGTCGCGGTCACCGAAAGAACGGCGCTCGCCAAAGGGCTTGCGGTCGCGCTCACCGAAAGAACGGCGCTCGCCAAAGGGCTTGCGGTCGCGGTCACCGAAGGAGCGGCGCTCGCCGAAGGGCTTGCGGTCGCGGTCACCGAAAGACCGGCGCTCGCCGAAGGGCTTGCGGTCGCGGTCACCGAAAGAGCGGCGCTCGCCGAAGGGCTTGCGGTCGCGGTCACCGAAAGAACGGCGCTCGCCAAAGGGCTTGCGGTCTCCGAACGTGCGGGCATCTTCGCGGCGGTTACGCGGGGCTCGGCCGAAGGGGCGGCGGCTATCCTCGCGCTCGGGTTCAAAGGATTCTCCCTCGGTGAACTTGGTGGCAATGCCCAGGGCTTCTTCTTCTGTTTCGAAGTCGGCTGGGTTGAAGACGTAGTTATCATCGTCATCTTCCTCCACCTGTTTGTCTGCAGCCGGGGTGGGGCGCGGTTTGAACACCTGCTTGGCGCCCATGAGCCCCTTGCGGCGGCGCGGGTTGATGCTGGCCTGTTCAATCTGCTCAGCGGTCATGAGCTGGCAGTGGCCGGGTTCCAGGTCGCCACCCCAGAGGGAGCCTATGCGTACTCGCACCAGCTTCTTGACGCGGAGCCCGAGGCAGGCGAACATCTGGCGTACCTGGCGTTTCAGCCCCTGTTCCAGCACCACGCAGGCGCGGCGGGCAGAAAGGCGGGAAACATATTTGGCCTTGGCCTGGCCTTCGGGGATACGCACGCCCTTGAGCAGCTGGATGAGCACGCTGCTGTCGAATGCCTGGTCGAGCGTGACCCAGTATTCCTTTTCCACACCGCCGCTGGGGTGGGCCAGGTTCTGGCACATGCTGCCGTTGTTGGTGAAGATGAGCAGCCCCTCGCTGTCGGCATCCAGCCTACCCACGTAGTTGGCATGGCGGTATTTGGCGGGCAGCAGGTCATAGACGGTGCCGATGGCCCCCTGTGCCTCCCGGCTGCATACGTAGCCACGCGGTTTGTTGAGCAGGATGACCACCTCTTCCTGCGGTATGGCGCGGCGGCCATCCACTTTCACAAAGTCTGTGGGCATGACACGCAGGCCCGGGGTGTCTACGGCCTTGCCGTTCACTTCTACTCGACCTTCGGCAATGAGGCGGTCTGCGGCCCGTCGGCTCTCGTAGCCACACATGGCCAGGAATTTGTTCAGGCGTACGCTCCCCTCGGGGGCAGCGGGGTAGCCATTATCTTGAGACATAGTAAATGGAAAGAAAATAATGCTGATAAAAGAAGCCCCGCGGTTGCCACAACCGGGGGCTCCAGAAAATGTGAGTACCCTCTCGTGAGGGGCTGAATCAGGCCTCGAACTTGGTCTTGGGCAGGCCGATGGGGCTCTGGCCTTCCTTCCACTGACCGCGTTCCTTCATGAGCTTCACGCGCTCGAAACGCTTGAGAACAGAACGCTTGCCGCCGACGGTACCAGTAGCCTTGAGTGTGGAGTGCTTAGACATATTTGTGTATTTGGTAAAGATTAACACCGCATCACTGCGGAAATGTGGTCGCTTCTTATACAGCAGAACCGCCTGAATTGCAAGCCAAATTTCTGACTTTTTTCAGTAATGTTACATAAACAGGGCAGAACCATGCGCCTGATAGGTTGAGGACAGTACGTCACGCATCACAAATTCGCTTGACGCGCCGCACTCCCCTGAGATACTATAAACGCGAAATCAGGTATTGTTAACTCCATAACATTCCAAGAAATATGAACAAGAAATACATCCTTATGTCCATGGTGACTGCTTGTGCTTTGCTTACCACTTCCTGTAGCACGATGGTAAATGGCAACAAGGTTTCTGCTAACAAGGTGGGCTATGGTGCCCAGGCGTTCCCGGCTACCGTGGTGGCTGCCAAGAATGTGACCATCGAGACCTCGAGCTCGGCTAAGAACATCGGTACTGGTGTAGGTGCTGTTCTGGGTGCCGGCGCTGGCCAGATGCTTGGCGGTGGTTCCGGTCGCATTGTATCTGCTGCTGGTTTCGGTGTGCTGGGTGCTCTTGCCGGCCGTTATATTACTGACGCCGCCGGGAATACCATGGGGCAGTCTATCACGGTGAAAATTGATGGCACCAACCAGCTCTACTCTGTGGTGCAGCCCGTGTCTGAGCAGGTGGGCTACATCCCCGTGGGAGCTCATGGTATGTACTACCATGGTACCAATAACTGCCGCTTCGAACCCGACGGCATGTATTAATTGTCCCCCAGGCTCGTAAGCCGACGATTTCAGAGAGCGCAGGCTGAACCAGTCTGCGCTTTTCTGTATGATGTTGCGGTGCGAAAAAAAGCCCGCAGCATACTGCCGCGGGCTTTTTGAAAGGATTTTGATTGTTTAGAGCAGGTTCACCGGAATGGAGGTACCGGTTTCCCCCAAGGTGAATGAGAAGCCGATGCCATATTCGTTCTTGCCACCATTATCACGCATGTAGATGGTTGTTCCGATATACCAGATGCCGGAGTGGTGGAACAGGGTATACTGCTGGAACGGGATGCTCTTTTCCTCCAGGTCGTAATAAAATTGGGCCGAGAAGGTGTATTTCTCATTGAATCGAATATTGGTGCGCAGCGAAATCTGGTCGGCGTCTTCCTGGATGGGGTGGTTCGTAATGCTGTGGTAGGTGAGGTAAGTCTCCAGCCATTCGCAGGGAATAATGCGCAGCGAGGAGCCGTACTCTTTGTACCCTTCACCATTGTCGATAGTGGGCGTCTGGGAGTAGAGCGAGAATTCCAGGCGGCGGGACGGGTAGAACTTGACGATATTGTATAGGTTGGAGAATTTTTCGTCAGAGTTGGGGTTATCAACATTGTAGTCAACGAAAGTATCCCACAGCAGGACGCGGATGCGGTCATCTTCAACTTTGGAGGTGAGGACGTTCTTCATACCCAGACGCCATACATGCCAGCTACCCCAGCTGTCGATGGCGTTGAACCCGACGAGGTCTAAGGGCATGGGGGAGGTGTTGCCACTCCACATGCTGGACCATGTGTCTATTTGCGGAACAAGTTCGTTGGAGGAGGTGATGGCACCCTGGGAGTAGGTGGCGTAGGGCTGGATGAGGTGGTTCAGTCCTTCAAGTCCGAAAGATTGCCACTTGAAATCCGGATAGCGGTTGTGGAACTTCAGGTTGAAATCGCAGCCTACGTAACCAAGGAATCGGTTATCACTGCCAATGCCCCCAACATCATAGTAACCGGTATAGGCCCCACCGGCTTTGGGAGTGATGTTGAGGAAGTTGAAAGCGGTCAGGTTTGTGGTGAACTCATGGGTAGTGTTGACCCTGAAGAAACTCTCCGTGTTCAGCATGCGGGTGTAGTAATCCTTCACGGCGCCGTCGCGCATCTGGTCGATGCGGTGCTGATAAGCCAGGCGCGATTCGTGGGGAAGGTACTGCCGCATGATACTGGCAGAGTTGTTGGTTTCGTAGTTGATACCCGTATTGCCGATGGCTGAGCGAACACGATAGAAAGATGCCTCTACTCGTTCGTTGGTTGCATAGAAATCATTAGGCGCAAAACGAGTGTACAGCATGCTCTGGGTGGTTGCGGTGCGGCGCAGTATACGAACTGTGTTGTCTGGTTTGTCGTCTACTTCGCTGATATCCTCAAAAAAATCACGCAGAACATAGCGATCGCTCAGCAGGTTGATATTGGTGACAACCTGCCAGTCGGCATGGGGATCTGCTTCCGGGGTGGCATCCCAGAGTGCCTGCAGGGCAATTCGGTAGCGGTCGCGGGCAATGGGCTCGCGATCTCCTTCAACCGGGTTGATGGAAGGGTCATCATCATTGAGGAAGTAGGCTGAGAAGCCGGTCATGTCGTCGTACTTCTCACTCATGGCTATATCTTCCAGATCCAGGCCATAGGCAAGACCTCGGCGCACTCGGTAGTCAAGGTGCAGGGTAGCCAGGTAATCTGCTGTGGGCATGATGCCGTCAACTCTGCGGTTGCCGAAGAGAATACCGTAGCTGTTCTCAATGTAGGCGCCCCAGTGAGAGCGGGAGCCGCCGCCGGGCAGATAGCCTTCGCGCGGGTTGAGGGAGTGGGAGAAAGTGAACCAGCCCAGTACAGGCACAGCGTACTCGGCCTCGTTCGTGGCAATGCTGAGGCGGGAGACGCGTCCATAGTCTCCCGGGTATATGGTAAGGGTGCCGGTGCCAATCCAGACGGAGGGGTTCTCTGTGTCCTCTACGGTGGCATAGCCATCATAAACAGTTATGTATTCCTTACCCTCGATATCGGTGTTGTACTCAATGCGGGAACCGCGCACCAGCATACCATTTACCTTGATTCGGGCTTTGGAAACAGAGGTGCGCTTATCTTTCCAGTTATAGTAGCCGCCTTCTTCGCTGCGCAGCAGGGTTTCATCCTGGTATATGGTGAGCGGCCCGGAAAGCATGGCCTCATTTGAATCAAGGCGTGCTTCCATGCTGGGGGTGTGAATATCTGACCCCCCATCAGTACGCAGGCGTATGGGCGATTTTTCAGATGCTGCGTACAGGAATGAGTTCTTCTCCTTGTTGTAGGAGATTGCGGCATCGTTGCTTGTCACTTTCAGCGTATCAGGAATTTCCGGTGCCACGCCGCCTAATTCACTAATAGCTCGTTTGGTGACATCCAACACCGGGTTTGCATTTTCCTTGTTCTCGAAAATTTCCTCCGGCAGCGGCACTAAAGCTGCCGCTTGCGCAGGGGTAAGGCCTCCTAGCATGAGTGCCAGCGCAACCTGTGTATGACGTCTCGTTCTTGGGGTATGAAAAATCTTCATGAGGCTGTGTGTATAATGCACGAAAGTTATATGGATGTCAAGCTTTCTGCGGCTTGTTCCGGAGAGGAATTCACAGGGACTCCGCGGTAACGGGTTAGGAGACGCTCCGGGGCTCTGGCCAGGTCGACCAGCACCAGGCAATCCAGCGTGTCGCCAAACTCGCTGTCGACGTTGAAGGAAATCATTTCGCCCCCCAGGCGCAAGTATTGGCGCAGCAGTACCGGTATGCTGCGGCCATCGGGTTCCAAATCGCTGATCATGGAGGAAAGAATGCGTAAATCACCCATGGCTGTGGGGAGCAACTGCGCGTCTTCGCTGAATAAATCCATGTCCTTAGGCGGAGTTTTTGCTGTTACGTGCTTTGCCAGCTCCTTGTTCATGCAGTGGCATTTAAGATACTCATATATCAGCGCGCGGGAGCGTACGGTATAGTCAGAGGAAACGCTGACTGTTCCGTACAGGTAGCGGTACTGGGGGTGTTTGACAACAAAGCGGCCAATGCCCATCCAGAGCGTATCGAGCGAGGCTGGGTGCTTCTGATACGGCGCGGTGATGAAGGCCCGGCCCATTTCGAGGCCTCCTTTTACATGGTTTACAAAATCATTCCCCAGGGTAAAGAACTCGGCGTTGTATATGCCCGTGCTGCCACGGCTGGTTACAATCTCATCCGTTCTGCCCATGCGGTAGGCCCCCGCAAGTTGCCTTTTTGCCGGGTCCCACATGATAAGGTGGTCGTAGTACAGGTCATAGTCATCCTTATCGCAGGCGAAGCCGGAGCCTTCTCCCACTGCGCGGAAGGTGATTTCGCGCTGCACTCCGATTTCGTGCAGCATGTTAGGAATTTCTGAGCCTTTTGCGGTATAAATCTGAAGTCCGGTGCTCTTGTGGGTGTACAGCAGATGCTCCTCCTGGGGCAGGGAATCCAGTTCTTTCTGCAGAAGTTCCGGGGCAATCGGGGTATCGATATCCACCATCGGGCGTGGATTTTCACTTATCTGGTTGGCTGCAGTACCCGGGTAGCGCAGCATCATGCTGCTCAGACGCAGAAAATCGCACAACGCAGCATCATCCGGCAGCATCTCCAGTCGGTTGGCACTAATGGGGCGGCCCACCTGAACCTGGTGCAGGGTGCGTATATCTCGCTTGATTTCCCTCGGTAACAACGCAGAGCGCTTTTCTTTGCACAGTTGGGTCACCATCTGGAACAGCGGCCCATTCTGACCGGAGAAATGCATGGGCACAACCGTGGCTCCGCTTTTGCGGATGATGCTGGCCATGTTGGTCTGCCAGGGGTCATCCACTACCCTGCCATGTTCTTTGGACCACGAAGCGGCTGACCCGCTGGGGAAGAGAATGAGACAATGACCTTCCCGCAACCAGCGCATCATCTCCCGGATGCCGGCCATGTTGGCTCGTTTTGCTTCCTCCCCGCCGTATACATCCACCGTTATCTGGTAGGGGCGCATGCCCCGCACGCAATGCAGGAAATCATTGACTACGATGCGGATATCGCTGCGGCGCTTCATGGCAATGTCGCCAATCATCAGGCCGTCCGACATGCCATGCGGATGATTACTGACAATGACGCATGCTCCCTCCTCAGGAATATTTTCCAGTCCGGTTACTTCATAATTCAAAGGAAGATGCTTACACGCAAGCCGGAAGAAGTTATCCGCGCAGCCTGATTCCATCTCCGCCTCTATTTTGCGGTGCGCTACGTTGAATTCATGGAATCCGAGTATGCGTTCCCCAATGTTGAGCAGCCAGCCGGGCCATTTATTGCCTCCGGGGACGTATTCTGCCAAATCCATGATTTTTGCCTTCATAATGGTTGGTGTTGTGCGTTCACGCACCACGCTAACATGCTACCACAGTCCCACCTTGCGGGTCAATGTCAAAAGGCTTAAAATTGTTATTTATCTTACTTGGAAGGAGATTTTGCCGGCTCAGCGTCTGCGTAAGTGACCGTAGGGTTGATGCGGGGAATCACGTTGATACTGCGCGGGGCCCGGTGGGTGGCCCGGCAATGCTCAAGAATCATGGCCAGGCGTTCCATCTGGCCTTTGATATCATACACCTGCATGAGAACCTCAGCCCCGTTCTCAAGCGTGAGGATGATTTTCCACTCCTTGGGACGGAAGATTTCCCGAATGGCGGGGATTTCCACTAGTGAGTAGAGGTTGGCTGCTGTTATCAGCTCAATAATCGGGCGGCGTCTGGCCTCTTCAATTGTAGCTCCTGATTTGAATTCCGTGATATCCCCTGGCTGCAGGTACCACACCGGCACACCCATAAAGTTGCGGTGGTATTCCGGCATGACCGGGAACAACCTGCCGGTGGGATCCATGAAAAAGCGCACCCGGTTACCGGTGTCGGTGCCGCTTTCCTGTTCCACATACACCACGGGTACGCGCTCGTTAATTTCGATGTGGAGCGTATCCGGCAGCTCCGCGCGGATAAGTGCGGATTCAATGCAGGGGTCAGCTTCAAGCCTGGCCTGCATTTCCGAGGTGTTGTTCAGCATGGTCATGCTGATGGCTCCCTCCAGCCCGAGAATCTTCATGACCTGTTCCTTGGATATCATCTTCTGGCGGGCATCAAAGCTCACCTTATCCATGCTGAGACTGTATGCCTTTTCTACGGCTGTTTTGCCGCCCCAGAAAATACCGGCAAGTATGGGGAGCACTATCAGCAGAATAATCAGCACTTTACGCAGCCTCCGCAGACCGCGCCGTAGCGCTACCATGCTGAAGAGGCGGTGCTTGAGAGAAAGCGCCGCCTCAAGCAGCTTCACATTCGCGGAGGCTTTGTGCTCCTCGTTGTAATGGCTGCGGTACTGGTTTCGTTTTTTCATGCAGAAAGCACGTGCGGGAGTTTGGCTCAGCCGCGCGGCTGGTTCAGCGATACTTCTGCAATGCGGGTGCAGAGCTCACCATATGAAATACCTGCGGCTGCAGCCGCCTTGGGGAAAAGGGAGGCGCTGGTCATGCCGGGAATCGTGTTGATTTCCAGCACATAAGGCTTCCCATCGTCTGTCAGCAATACGTCCACACGGCCATAAACCTCCACGTTGAGAGCTTTGTATGCCGCAACCGCTGCTGCCTGAACTGCCAGAGTTTCCTCTTCTGAGATATCGGCAGGGCAGATGTAATCAGACCCCACGCCTCCATACAGCGAGGGATACTTGTTGTTCATATCATAGAACCCGCTGCGGGGGCAGATATGAACCACCGGCAGAGCCTCGCCATTGAAGATAGCCACGGTCAGTTCCTTGCCTTTAATGTATTCCTCAACCAGAATCTCCTTACCGTATTTGGCGGCATCTGCCACAGCGGCGGGAAGCTCGTCTGCCGTGTATACAATGTGCACACCAACGGAGGAGCCTTCGCAGGGGGGCTTGATAACGCAGGGAACGGGCAGGGTGGGCATCTGGCCGGCGGCGAGGGTCTCGCTCAGCGGGGTGGGTACACCGCCCTCAATAAAGAACTTCTTGGTCAGCACCTTATCAAAGCAATTGCGGCTGGTGACCGAGCCTGCGCCGGTGTAGGGGATTCCAAGCTCTTCCAGGTATGCCTGCAGGCCGCCATCCTCACCATAGGTGCCGTGAATCATGTTGTAGCAGAGCTCCGTGCCCTCCGGAATGGCGGGGCGTTCGCTATCAACGATAACCGGGGTCACATGGGTGAACCCCTGGCTTCGCAGGGCTTCCAGTACTCCGTTGCCGGAGGAGATGGAAACGTCTCGTTCCGAACCGGGGCCGCCCATCAGCAGAGCAATCCTGGTATCCTTCTTGAGTTTTTTCATGGTTTGAGAAAGTGTTTTTAGAATTGGGGTTCGCGGTCACCAATTACCTGCACCTCCTCGTGCAGGACAATGCCGCGTTCTTTCTTGACTACGCGCTCAATGTGGTTAATCAGCTCAGTTACATCCGTGGCTTTGGCCTCACCGGTGTTAATGATGAAGTTGGCGTGTTTGGTGGAGACCTGGGCACCGCCGATGCTGTAGCCCTTGAGCCCGAGCTCATCAATCAGCTTGCCGGCGGGAATAGAATCCGGGTTGGTGAAGGTGCAGCCTGCGCTGGGTTCCAGCGGCTGGCTACTCTTGCGGCGGGCGCGGTATTCCTCCATGGCGCTCTCGATTTCAGCAGCGTTGCCGGGGTTGCCGCAGAACGTCGCCTGTACTACCATATTATGCTCAAAATCGGGTATGCTGCGGTAGCGGGCCGGTTCCATTTCTCCCTTGCGGAAATCGACCACATCGCCATCTTCATCCAGCGCGGTGGCAGAGTTGAATACCTGCCACATGTCACCGCCCATGCAGCCGGCATTCATGCGCAGACTCCCGCCTACGCAACCGGGAATGCCATCCATCCATTCAAAGCCGGAGATACCATTTTTAGCGGCAAATGCAGCCAGCTTCTTGAGTTTCACAGCGGCACCGGCCACAATTGTTGTTTCGTTTACCAGTTCGAGCTTGTCGAATTCGCCCCCTGCGGGGTGAATCACGGCACCGCGGATACCGCCCTCGCGCACCACGAGGTTGGAGCCGCGCCCCACCACATGGACGGGAATGTTGCGGTCCTTGAAGAAGTTGACCACGTTCTGCATATCCTGGATGCTGCTGGGTTCAATCCAGAACTGGGCAACGCCGCCCACACCCAGGGTAGTGTGCTTGCGCATTGGTTCGTACAAACGGGCGGGAATACCCTTGCCGCATTCGTTCTGCATTTCAGTAAGAAGCCGCAGGTCCTTGGCAATTCTGCTGCCGGCTTCATGCACATTGCCTGCCCCCAGGGTCAGGAACAAGTCACCGGGTTTCAGCTGGTTGCCTACCACGTAGTGTGCCGTGGGCATGTTGGGCAGGAATGTGGCATCGGCATCCGGGGCAAAATCATGTACCGCATCCACAATTGTCTGCCCGCTAATGCCGGGAATCGGCAACTCGCTCGCTGGGTAGACATCTGCCACGAACAGTTTGTCCACGCTCTGCAGAACCTTGCCGAAATCATCGCGCAGCAACTTGGTGCGGCTGAAACGGTGCGGCTGGAAGAAGATGACCAGTCGCTCCGGATTCAGACTCTGGGCGGTCTGTACCGTGGCCTCAATTTCCGTGGGGTGGTGACCATAGTCATCCACAATGCGGTAATCCTTGGAAAGATACTTGGTTTCGAAACGCCGCCGGGCACCGGCAAAGGAAGCAAGCCCGCGGGCGATGCTGGCGAAGTCTGCCCCCATCTCCAGCGCAGCTGCGGTGGCTGCCAGTGAGTTGAGCACATTGTGCCGGCCGGGGATACCCAGTTCCACTCGTCCCAGTTTCCGGCCCTGGTGGCAGATGGTGTAAAGGGTGCGGCCACGCTTCACCGTTACATTGGTGGCTGTGTAGTCGGCATTCTCCCAGCCGTAAGAAACGCTGTTTTCATACTGTCCGCATACATCTGCTGCGCCGGCATCGCTCTTGCAGTAGAAAATCTTGCCGCGCGTCTGCCGGCAGAGGGTATGGAACACTTCCTTAATGTGGTCGAGGTCGCGGTAGAAATCCAGGTGCTCCGCTTCCACGTTCAACACAATGCTGTGCTCCGGAATATAGTTGACCAGGGTGCCATCAGATTCGTCGCCCTCGGCAATCAGGTAATCGCTGTCTGCATTCCAATGCGCGTTGGCTCCCAGCACCGGAATCTCCGCACCTACATAGTGGCAGGGGCGCAAGCGCGCCTCGCGCAGCAGGTGGGCAGTCAGGGCAGAGGTGGTGGTCTTGCCGTGTGTGCCGGCTACCACCACACCCTTCTTGTTATTCAGGATAGCAGCCAGGCATTCTGCGCGGCGCAGGCAGAGACTACCTAGTTTACGGGCTGCAGCCAGGGCAACATTCTCCTCGCGGATGGCGCTGGAGTAGATGACAATTTCAGCATCTGCCACAGCGTCTGCCGTGTGCGGGCAGGCAAAGGTAAGTCCGCTCTGCTGCAGCCGTTCCGTTTCTTCGCTGGTAACGCGGTCGCAGCCGCTCACCCGGTGCCCCATCTCCAGGAGCATGCGTGCAATGCCGCTCATGCCGGCACCTGCCACGCCAATAAGATGAATGCGCACCGGGTTATCCCGGTCCAGAAGTCGTTTGCGTAACTGGTCAATCATAGCAAGTACGCTCATTATATACCATTCTGCGCCACAAGCAAGCAAATATCGGCTCCTGGCGGCTGAAAATATGCTGTTGCCGGTGTCCTGCTCAACACAAGGGGGTGCGCTTCCTTGCGCAGCCCCTTGTGAAATGCTCATTTCCTGGACTTTTTCTTCTTCTTTTTACCCTTTTTCTTGCCCTTCTTATTCTTTTTCTTCTTGCCGGAATCATCATTGGCATCATCCTCATCCGCCTTGCTGTCCGAGCCCCCGCCACAAACACCCTCCAGCACCACAACCTCCAGCGGTTGCATCTCAATGGTGATTTCCTTATCAATATCAACCCCTTTTCCCATCAGAACAGGAATCTCCCGCTGCCCTTTGAACGAGCTGCTGAACTTGACCTTATCACTCTTTACCGCAGGGGGAATATCCAGAATCTGGCGCAGCGTGGAAGTAAGCGTCTTCGCGCTCGCGCTTGAGTTGCGCAGGGTCAATGTGCACTTGCCGGGCATCCACGAGGCCCAGCCGGGGCAGCCCCCCAAAGAAAAATCGGGATTCGAAGATGTAGGATGTAGTGGGGTTTTTCTGGGCAGATGGGGGTGTTATTCCCTGGAGGCTTTTCTGGGATTGCCGTTTTCCTGGCGGAAGTTGAGGTTGAGGGAATCGAAGTAGGGGTAGTGAGCCCGGAGGCGTTTGCCGAAGTTCCCGGCGGGGCGGGCGTGGGTGTTGTGGAGCCATGCTTTTTCAGCGAGGGCGCAGATGCGGGGGACGAGCATGTATTCGAGTTTGCGCATGTCGGGGATGCATTCGCTCCAGAGGTTGGCTTGCATGCCGATGATTGAGTTGCCATCGACTTGTGTATTGAAGGCGAGAATGTGCTGCCAGTTGATGTTGTTGAAGCCGGAGAGGCCGGTGTAGAAGGGGTCTGCAGGGTCATTTCCCTGTGAGAAGTTGAAGTAGAAGGCCTGGATGGGGCAGAGGATGACCTGGTGACCGCGAGCCGCGGCGAGGCGGGCGTGGCCCATGCTGCGCCAGGCCATGATGATGGTATCGTGCGGGAGTTGCGGGGCGCACATGATTTCATCCCATCCGACCATGCGGCGTCCGAGTTTGCGGAGTATCTGGGCGCATAAGTGGGTGAAGTGGTCCTGAATCTGGCTTTCGCGGGTGTAGCCGTGTTGCTGCATGAAGGCCTGGGCGGCGGGGCTGGCTTTCCATTGGTCGTGGGGGACTTCATCGCCGCCGATGTGGATGCAGGGGGCCAGGGGGAAGAGGTCGCAGACTTCAGCGAGCACGTCTTTTATGAATTGGAAGGTGAAGGGACTGGGCGCCATGATATGCGGGAATACGCCCCAGCCGGTGATGACCTGGGGGGCAAAGCCGGGGCAGTCCTGGTTGCCGAGCTGGGGGTAGGCGGCAACGGCGGCGCTGGCGTGGCCGGGGATTTCGATTTCGGGGATGATGATGATGCCGAGGCTGTGGGCGTGTTCGACGATGCTGCGGATGTCTTCCTGAGTGTAGAAGAATTCTACGGGCTTGCCGTCTTTCCGGCTCTGGTCAAGCCAGTTGGCACTTTCTTTGCGTTTGCTGCCGATTTGGGTGAGGCGGGGGTATTTTCTGATTTCAATGCGCCAGCCCTGGTCATCGGTGAGGTGCCAGTGCAGGCGGTTGAGTTTGTAGCGGGCCATGAGGCTGAGGATGCGTTTTGTATCAGCCACGCTGATGGGGTGGCGGCAGGGGTCGAGCATGATGCCGCGGTGCGGCAGGGCGGGGGCGTCTGCCACTTGCATGGCGGGAATGTTTCCTTGCTGCGCGGATTGGGCCAGGGTCTGGGCAGCGGCATGCAGGGCTGCGGGGGAAGCCACGCCGATGGAGATGTGCGAGGCGGTGACGCAGAGGGTGTAGGCTTCGGGGTTTTTGTGTTCGATGGGGTGCACATCCAGCTCGTTTTCTGTTTCCCCGGGGAGGACGCTGAAGCCGGCTGCCATGAGAGAGCGGATGGCGGCGCGCCCGAGTTCGCTGTGAGTGGTGGGGATACCGACGCGGATACCGTCGTGCAGTTGAAAAGCGGGTGCATTTTCTGCCTGTTTGAGTACAAGAGGCTGCGGGATGATGGCTACAGGTGCTGGTTCTGCGCTGAGGGGGGATACAAAAGATGCGAGCGCCAGCGTGAGGAGGCGCAGAAGTGTGGGGTAATGCATGGAGAGACGATACGATGAGTGAGCCGCGTTTATGCGTGCTCGTATTTTTCAATGGCATCCTTGACGAAGCCGCAGGAGAGCAAGTTTATGGCATTTTCGTGGGAAATGCCGCGGGAGAGCAGGTAAAAGAGCTGTTCTTCATCTACAGGGGCGCTGGCGCTGCCGTGCGAGCAGCGTACTTTGTCTGCCAGAATCTCCAGGCCTGGCAGTGAGTTTACCGTGGCATTCTCGCTGAGCAGGAGGTTGCGGTTGCTCTGGTAGGCATCTGTGTTGTGCGCACCGGGGGCCACATAGATATTGCCGGCAAAGGTGGCTGTGGCGCTGTCGCCCAGCACGTTCTTGTAAAGCAGGTTGCTGGTGGCGCCTCCGGTGTGGTGAATCTGCTTTGTGTGCTGGTCGAGCACGCCGATGCTCTGGTTGGCCGAGTAGAGCTGGATATCGGAATCAGGGGCATAGATTTCTGCCACGGTTTCCTCGCGCGCCCAGGTGTGGAAGTTATGAGTGGTGAGCTGAATGACCTGGCCGCCCATGTTCTGGATGCTGGTGATGCACATGTAGCGTTCCATATTGCTGCTGTGGAGGCTGAGCTTCAGCCTGGCTCCTTCTGCCACCTGGATGTTGCGCGTGGCAAACATGGATGCCTTGTCTCCATTGCCCTGGTGGATTTCGACCACTTCTGCTTTTACTCCGGGGGCGACCATGATGAAGGTGGAGGGGGTGAAGAATCCGCTGGTGGAGTATTCAATGCGGATGGGCTCTTTGGTGTCTTCCTCGATATAGAGCGCGTAGCCGCTGCCGAAACGCTTCAGGTGCATGCCGAGCAGGGCATCGGAGCCGATGGTGGGCATGAGCAGCTCAGTCTGGCGCAGGTCATCGTCTTCTGCGCTGACGGGGACGGCGGCATTTCCTGCGTGCTGCAGCGTGCATTCGCCCTGCGAGGGGGTGTTGCTTTGCAGCAGCTCTGCCAGGGCGGTGGCGTATTTGTGCGGGCGGCCGAAGCGCCAGTCTTCGTTCAGGCGGTTGGGAAGCTCAGCGTTGGCAAATCGCTTTTCGCTTTCTTTGAGAGCGGCGGTCAGCCTGGCTTCGGCCTCGGCTTTGGCAAAGGCTTCTTCGATGCTCATGCTTTCGGGGAAATCCATGGTGGTGCGTGGTGTCGGGTGGTTAGCCGATGGAGTCTTCCATCTCGAGGTCGATGAGGCGGCGGAGCTCTACGGAGTATTCCATGGGGAATTCCTTGACGAGGTCATTGATAAAGCCATTGACCGCCAGGCTCATGGCCTGGGCGCGGGTGAGGCCGCGCTGCTGCAGGTAGAAGAGCATTTCCTCATCCACCTGGGAGACTGAGGCTTCGTGCTGCACGGCGCTGGCATTGCCGTTCACGGTGATGGCGGGGTAGGTGTCTGTGCGGCTGGCGGGGTTGATGAGGAGGGCGTCGCATTCGGTGTTGTTCCTGCAGCCTTTCATGCCCTTGAGCACCTTGACCTCGCCTCGGTAGCTGGCGCGACCCTCGCCGATGGAGATGGACTTGGCTACGATGTTGGAGGTGGTTTCCGGGGCGGCGTGAATCATGCGGGCGCCGGTGTCCTGGAGCTGGCCGCTGTGGGCGAGCGAGATGCTGACCACCTCACCGCGGGCGCGGCGGCCCTGCAGCACCACGGCGGGGTATTTCATGGTGAGTCCGGAGCCCAGGTTGCAGTCAATCCAGCGGATTTCGGCATCCTCCATGGCCAGACCGCGCTGGATGACAAGGTTGTAGACGTTGGTCGACCAGTTCTGCACGGTGACATACTGGATTTTCGCACCCTTGAGGGCCACCAGCTCGACTACGCCGGAGTGCAGGGTGGCGCTGTCGTATTGCGGGGCGGTGCAGCCTTCCATGTACATGAGCTCGGCTCCTTCATCGGCAATGATGAGGGTGCGCTCAAACTGCCCCATGCTTTCGGAGTTGATGCGGAAGTAGGCCTGCAGCGGCTGGGTGAGTTTTACGCCCTTGGGTACGTAGATGAACGAGCCGCCGGAGAATGCCGCGTGGTTCAGGGCGGAGAATTTGTTATCGCCCACGGGGATGACCTTGCCGAACCAGGGGCGGAAGATGTGCTCATATTCCTTGAGTCCTTCGGTGGAGTTCACGAAGATGACGCCCTGTTTCTGCAGCTCCTCGCGCATGTTGGTGTAGGCGGTTTCGGAGTCGTACTGGGCATCTACGCCGGCCAGGAAAGCTCGTTCCTGCTCCGGCACGCCGAGGCGTTCGAAGGTGCGCTTCATGTCATCTGGCACTTCATCCCAGCTGCGGCTGGGGGTGGCGCCGTGTGAGAGGTAGTAGCGGAAGTTTTCGAAATCAACGTTGCGGATTCCTTCCGGCGCCCAATGGTAGGGCATGGGCATTTCATTGAACTTACGGAGGGCGTCCTTGCGGAACTGGCGCAGCCAGTCCGGCTCGCCCTTGGCATCGCAGATGTAGTCGATGGTTTCCTCGGTGAGGCCGTAGCCGGCGTCAAATTTGTGGTTCTCCGGCATGGAGAACGCGCCGCGGGTGTCTCTCTGGAAAGCGGATTCGTCCATTTCAGACCTCCGGGGTTTTCAGGAAATCAAAACCGCTTTCCTCAATCTGCTGCACGAGCTCGAAGCCGGCGGTGCGCACAATCTGCCCTTTGTAGAGCACGTGCACCACATCCGGGCGGATGTAATCGAGCAGGCGCTTGTAGTGCGTGATGACCAGGAAGCTGCGGAAAGGGGCGCGCATGGCATTCACGCCGTCGGAGACGATGCGGAGGGCGTCTACATCCAGTCCGCTGTCTGTTTCGTCCAGAATGGCGTAGCTGGGGTTGAGCATCATCATCTGCAGAATGTCGTTGCGTTTCTTCTCGCCACCGGAGAAGCCTTCATTCACAGCGCGGGCGGTGAATTTCGGGTCCATGCCGAGTTGTTTCATCTTGCCGCGAAGTTCTTTGTAGAAGGCTACGGCATCGATTTCCTCACCCTTGGGCAGACGGGCCTGCAGGGCGGCGCGCATGAAGTTGGCGTTGGTGACTCCCGGTACTTCCACCGGGTATTGGAAAGCCAGGAAGAGTCCGGCGCGGCTGCGTTCATCCACGCTCATGGCAAACAAATCCTGCCCGTCGAGCTCGGCGGTGCCGGCGGTTACTTCGTAATCCGGGTGGCCGCAAAGCACTTTTGAGAGGGTGGATTTGCCGGAGCCGTTCGGCCCCATGATGGCATGCACCTCTCCCTTAGGAATTTCCAGGTTGATGCCGTTGAGAATCGGCGCTCCGTCCTTTACGCGCGCATGCAGATTTTTAATGACCAGGCTCATTGCGGCGGGAATTATACAGGAATATTGCCGTGTAGGCAAGCGTCCATGCGTGTCACGCAGGTGCCTTCCGGCAAATCAAAGACGTCTTCCGGGCGTAATCCCGGCTTGAGCTGAACATCCAGTACGCGGTTGTTTGTGTCGTCCAGTAAGTGTACGTGTGGCTTCAGGTTCGGACAGAAGCGCGAGGGGCCGTTGTCGAAATTCAGGTGGTTGATGATGCCTGCCTCGGCCATGGTCTCCAGACAATTATACACCGTGGCCAGTGAGATGCCCGGCATGTGCGCCTTGGTGCGTTCGAAAATCATGGCAGCGGTGGGGTGGTCGTGCGAGCTCAGAATCGTTTCCAGCACAGCGCGGCGTTGCTGTGTCATGCGTACGCCGGCGCTGCGCACCAGACTGGTGGCCATGCTTCGGGTGGAACTTGTTTTTGTTTGTGCCATATGTTTGATATATGGCTGCATTATATCGAATCATTCCAAGGTAAGCAAGAATAATTCTTGATTGCTGACATATTTCACTTGAAGAAAAGCAAAAAGGGCTGCACCAGTGTTGGTGCAGCCCTTGGTTAAAAAGGTGGGGAAGGGGCACTTCAACTGGCCGGAGTGCCTTCCATCACGATGACTTCCATGGGGTCCAGGGTGATGCTGATGGGAGTGTCAACATTGACTGCCGTATCCATGATGCCGGGGAGGTTCCGCTGGTCATCAAAAGAGCTGCGGAGCATAATGGAACCCTTGACGGAGGGGGGGACATCGAGCATCTGGCGCAGGGTGGTGTTCAGCGTTTTCTTATTGGCGGATCAAGGCTGCGCAATAATTCTGCGGCGGACTGCGGCTGCATGCCTTGTTTGCGTAACAGGCCAGTAAGCACAGGCGTTGAACGCATTTCGTTCCGCATCAATACTACGCCAGGCAAAATAACGCAGCACCCCCTCCACATCTGTTTGAATGTTGAGTCGGCAGTCGAAGCAGACCGGTTCGCCCAGCAGCAGGCTGAATTGAGCTGATGCTGCGGCAGGTAAAAGGGAGATCTGTTTGCGGGCTTTTCTGTTGAAGGTAGTGCTGCCGGGCATGATGAGGAGGGAAATCTCATCGCTCTGGTTGTAGGCAAGCGTAATTTCCGGCCCTTTGCCCATGATATGCCGCATAGTTTCAACCATGAGACGATGGAACTTCTCATCAAAAGGCTTTTCAAAATGAGCTTTTGTGAGTTTACTGAAGCCTCGGCCATCTAATCTGGCAATGATGTAGGCATCTGCAGGGAGCTCGCCCTCGCGGGAATTTTCAATGCTACGCATCTGCTGCTCAAGTTCCTGAAATGTCAGTTTTCTTTCCATGGTGATATATCGTATCCTTTCTCGGTTCTATTAACGAAGTACAGAACATCAAATCCCTCTGTCCTGCTCGGCAGTACCAGGCGGGCAGACATAGAAGCAATTGCTGCAATGGGTACTTTCTTATCTCTCTCCATATTGTTGAGAATACATTCCTGAACCCGGCTGCGCAGAAAATACCCTTCTATCCGGTAGCCTGCATCTGATGCAGACTTGATTCCTCTGGAAGCGTATTCGTGTTATCCACAGCAAAGGAAACGCCACTTTTTAGGTATTCCTGTATTTGCCGCAGTTCTCTATGGCGTGTGCGCAGGGTATCGAGGCTGATATGCTCTATTCCGCGCGCTGCTAATTCGCGGGCATAGAAGGTGCTTTTGCCAGCAGCGGGTAATCCCATCAGGAGGATGGCTAATGGTTGATAGGGGTGATGCTCATTTGCATCAGCAGTACATATGCTGGCTGCTGCGTCGATATCATGACTAGAGACGGCTTCGTGAAAAGCCAGTTCTACATTGGCATTCATAGGAGTGGGGAGGGGAGGGCAAGAATCAGGTGCTACATGCTGCACCCGACGAGTGCAGCATATATAGGATTGCCAAGCACATGTCAATGCAAATAACAGAATTTTACAACTCGCAGCTGGATCATACGTGTCCCAAAGATTTTGCAGTGCGATAAATTGTTGTTTAGTTCCCTAATCCGCGGGCGGATGCCCGCCGAATTCTGAGCCCGCGAAAGCGGGTGAAAGATGAAAGACAGGGGTAAGCCCGCGCAGCGGGCGCAGCCCCTGGTCCGAAAAAAAATTAAATGGAGCCCGTGGAACGGGTGACAGAATGTGCGCTACACATTGAAACCATGGCCTCTGTCACCCGTTTCACGGGCTCCAGACAATATATTATCGATAGCAGGGGCTGCGCAATTGCAGAGCGATTGCTTACCCCTGCCTTTCATCTTACGCCCACTACCGTGGGCTTATGAATTCCGCTCGCTTCGCTCGCCTGTATAGACAACAATTCATCGCTCATTTGTTAATACCGGGGGGGCTTCTGATGAAACGGCATTCATTTATCAGCTGCTTCTGCAATCTTTGGGACACATGTGGCTCTAAATGCCGCTCCTGCTAACATTGGACTTGCTTTTTTTTGTCATTTGTGGTATTTTCTGTGTCAGCATGAAGGTAAAACTCAGTCTAGTAGCTAGTGCCGCCCTGGTGGTGGCTTCCTGCAGCTCCATTAATGATACGTTGGTGAAAAATCAGAATCGTGCCAGCGTTGTTTCCAAGCCGACGCCTGCACCGGCCTCTCAGTATCTTGCTCTGCCCGGGCGGGCTGCTGTTGCCGTGAATGGTGCAGATGTGAATGCCGCTTTTGATGCGCATGCAGCGCAGTATGCGGGCCAGCCGCAGACCGCCGCCGCTATGGGGGCTGTCATGGGAAATGCCGCTGCAGCCGCGGCGGGGGCTTTGGCGCCGCTTCAGCAGACACCCACTCCACTGCTTCCTGCCGCCAGCGCGTCGCCAGTAAGTCCGGCTGCTCCCGCAGCCCCGACATACATTCACCAGACCGCTGTTCCCACGCAGGTGGTACCGGGGCAGGCTGTGGTGGGCATGGTTCCCGATGCCGGGATGATGGCCGGTCAGGGGATGCTTCCCGGCGTGCCGATGAATTACTCTGTGCGCATTACGAACAGCACTTCCGGCAAGCTGTTTGTGGAGGCCCAGGATGCTGCCGGTAACATTTACCCCTGTGGTTTCATGGAGGGCGGTCGCAGTGCCACGACTCCGTTTGAACAGGCTGAGCCTATTGCCGGCCCCATTACCATTGTGGTGCGCGACCCCGATAAGGAGGGCGCTCCTGAAATCCGCCGCTTCAAGGTGGAGCCTCCCACGCAGTATGCCAATAAGATTGTGGGTGTCAGCATCATCCCCGGCGGCAAATACTATGCCAGCGTGGATGGTAACGTGTACGCCAGCGGTGAGGCTGTAGCGCCGACTTCTGTGCCTACCGTGCTTCCTGTGGCTACTGCCCCCATGCCCTCTACTCCCGGCGGCCTGATGAATTATTCTGTGAAAGTGACCAATACTACCGGTGGACGTCTGCTGGTGGAAGCTCGCGATGCTGCTGGTACTGAGTTCCCCTGCGGTGAAATGGCTGGTGGTGAAAGCCGCGTGACCCCCCGCGAACAGGCAGCTCCTATCAAGGGTGCCATTACCGTGATTATCCGGGATCCCGATAAGGAAGGACAGCCGGAAATCCGCCGTTATCGGGTGAATCCGCCCGCCAACTATGCCGGCAAGACTCTGGGTATCAGCATTGTGCCCGGTGGCCAGTACCATGCCAGCGTTGATGGACAGGTGTACTACACATACACTCCGCCAGAGGCGCCTCCCACCACTAATCCGCAGCCGGCTCCCACTGCTCCTGCAGCCCCTGCAGCGTCTGCAGCTCCCGCTGCGCCTGTAGCTCCCGCTGCTCCTGTAGCACCTGTAGTTCCTGCAGCGCCTGTAGCACCTGTAGTTCCTGCAGCCCCTGCAGTGCCTGTAGCTCCCGCTGCTCCTGCAGTGCCGGCTCCTGTAACTCCTGTAGCACCTGCCCCTGAGGCAGCACCTGCAGGTCTGTAAACAGAACGGATTACGCATTTTCATCCGGAACCGCTTTCCATGGAGGAGAGCGGTTCCCTGCTTTTGGTGTTGCTTGCATAATCACCGGTGAAGGGAGTATATCATGCTTATGTGCAAACCCTTCCGTGATTACCTGACTCTGACTCGCGAGTATACGCGGGAAATTATAACCTTTGGCGGCTTCGTGCTGATGTGTTTCGTATACAGCGATTTCCGGCAGCTGGCGCGTGATCAGTCCACTACTGCAGCCCAGACTGTAGAAATACTGCGTGCCATGGATGGACGCCTCGGAATCATTGAACTTCATACTAACACACCTGCCAAATGAAAACGAGTATCCGGCGGATTCAACAGCATCTCGGCGTGGCGGCAGATGGTATTATGGGCCCATGTACACTACGCGCTATCAGCTCCGCCCTAGGGATTGCGCCAGTACCGCTCTGGCCGACTCAGGCTGAGGTCCGGCGCGGTACGAGTGTGTTCGGTGCACCGGGAAGAGAGGAGGAATTGGTGAATATTCTGCCGGCTTATCCTTTGTATTTTGGAGACCGCGCGGTGCGGAGTATCCGCGTGCACCGGCTCATAGCCGCGCATGTGCAGCAGGCGCTCCGGGAGGTGCTGGAGCATTATGGTGCACAGGAGGTGCATCGGCTGGGCTTTGACCAGTACGGCGGCAGTTACAATTATCGTCCCACCAGCTCCGGAAAATCGCTCTCCATGCATGCCTGGGGGATTGCATTGGATTTTGCCCCGGCGGGCAATGGCTTGAAAGTAAAATCGCCGCGGGCCACTCTTTCCCATCCGGATTGTGCGGCCTGGTGGAATATATGGGAAAAGCACGGAGCTGTATCTCTGGGGCGCGCGCTCAACTACGACTGGATGCACTTGCAATTTGCTCGGCTGGAATAAGCCATTCGAACAGAATGGGGGTAAACAAATTTCCCCCGGAACCCCGAGCGCCAGCGAGCGGGTGGCAGAGGCGGGGGCTTTGGTGCAAACCCGCGCGCCATTGAGCAGTCGGTCGCTGCGCTCGCCGGTAAATAACAATTCAGTTTATCGCGCGCCTGGGGGGGGGAGTTTTCAAAGTGGCGCGCATACCTCAAATGGTTACGCAAACTTTGGGACCCATGTGGTTTGCGGGGTGTTTTCAGCCGTTTTTGCTTGACGCGCAGCGTGGGTGGTGTATAGTAACAAAGTATTCACATCTTGTGTTATGAAGTTCAGACACGCCAAAATATCCTCTTCTCCCGCGCGCAAGAAGTCACGGAAAGGCTTCGCTCTTATTGCAACTCTTACACTTATGATGCTGCTGGCTATGCTGGCAGTAACGCTGATGGCTATTGCCTCCACGCAGAAACGCATTGCGCTGCAGACCATGCTGCAGGCAGAGGCCCGCCAGCAGGCGCTGGTAGGTCTGGATGCCGCCATTGGTGCGCTGCAGGTCGAGCTGGGGGCAGACCAGCGTGTGACGGCCAGCTCCGGTATTCTGAACCAGAATGAGGGCGCGCAGCCGCAGCATCTGCTGGGTGCCTGGAACAGCTGGGACGGCCCGATATACGGCAAAAGTGTTTCCGGCCACGGCGGCAAGATTTCCAGCACATACAAGAACGGGCGTTCCTCGATGTTCCGCCGCTGGCTCATTTCCAGCCGCGATGAGAATGCCACCCGCACCCTGGATAACGCCAAGTCTCTCTGCAACCGCAAGCCGGGGCAGCGCGTATGCCTGGTGGGTGAGGGCACCCTGGGCAAGAGCCTGACGGCCCAGCACTATGTGTATGCCGATCTGCTGAGCATGCCCACCCTGGGCAAGAATGAAGCTTGCTTCGCCTGGTGGGTGGGCGGCGAAAACCAGAAGGCCAAGGTCTCGGTGCAGAACCCGGAGGAAACCAATGATACCATCGAAGCGCTGCACCGCACCTGGGATACTCCGGCCCCGAGCTTTGCCGATAATGCAGACCTGGATTTCCTGCCGGAAACCATCGAACAGCCCTCCCGCATTGTCACCATGGCTTCTCTGCCTCTGCTGGGTACCACCTCCCAGGCAGCCGGCATGCCTTATTTCTTTGATGTGACCACCACCTCCTACTCTCTGCCTGTCAACGTGAGTATGGGTGGGCTCAAGCAGGACCTCTGCCTCCTGCTCAACAAGCCCACACTCAAGGGCACCGAGTTCGAGGCTCGCTCCAACCAGGATTGCCCGCTCGTGGAAAATAACGATGTTCCCCGCGGCACGGAGCCGGATATGCCCATCGGTTCCTGGCAGAACCTGCACGCCTACTATAACTGCTGGCCGGATGGCTCCGCGAATGATGGTGATAACTTTACTGCACGCCTCATCGGCAGCGTGGAGAATGCGCATACGCGCATGGGCGGTAGTATTACAGATGATAAGCTTCAGTATCTGGGTGATCCCAACTCACGGTCTTCTGTCAAGACGGTATACGATACGCGCGCTATGCTGGAGCAGGGGAATTCAAAATCCGGGTATGCCCGCACGCCGGTGATGCTGTCATACATGGGTAATATTTCATTGCGAGCATTGGAGGAAAAATCGGAAGATAAGGAAGGTGGCGCAAAGTACAATTATAAGTTGTATGCAGATATCGCTCCTTTCTTCCTGTGGTGGAACCCATACAATGTACCTATGCGAGTGCGGAGCCGTCAGTTGTGGGCAAATAACCAGCTGTACAAGACGCTTCAGATTCAGAGCAGAATCAGTGATAATGGTAAGTGGTCCGGGTGGCAGAATGCTCCGACCAAGGGAACCCATTATAAACAGGATATAGGTCAGTTTTTCCAGAATACAGAGAATGACAAGACGGGTGATATCGTTTTCCAGCCGGGCGAGATTTTGTTTTTCTCGCAGGTGGAGTCAATTGAGCCGGGTGGTGGTCATGAAATGAAGCAGCCCTTTGCTGTGGGATACAATGGTAATGTGGTATCCACTAACACGACGAATACGGGCTTGTTTGAGAAAAAGAATGTAGAAAGAGGGTATTCCAAAAACGTGAAAATGGAGTTCCGAGTGGCAGACAAGACCGGTGGTAATATTGCTAACCATGCCAAACCGGATGGATACTGGACTTCGGGACGTTGTGAGATGGCCGTGGTATCCTTGGGCTACGCAGGGGCTGTTGGTAATGTGGATGCGTGGGATGTGGATAAGGATAAACGAGGAATTGAGCGCCATTACATGCTGGGGTGGTATGACCCTGCGGATGTCACGGACAGAGTAGGCGTGTTCTGTAAGGAAGCTGATGCAGATTTTGCAGATGTAGACGTAATAAACAAGGCAGAGAACTCAGATGTCGAGGATACCGGCGCTGTAGACCCTCATTTTGTCGTAGCTATAGGCGTTATGCCGAAGACCTCGGCAAGTCCGGAAAACGCCCGTTTGTTCCCCGGTGATTATCGTGCTAAGATATGGCAGCATTCCAGCCCCGCTTTCTGGGGTAGTGCAATAGCTGAGCCGGATGACCAGCGTCGCCAATATCATCCGTACCAGTTAAAGGCCATTAGCGTGGGCTCCGGTGCCAATTCGTGTCCCATGACGTCCATTGGACGAAATGGCACCCTTGGTGTGGGTGATACCGGTGAGGAAGTCTCGTTTGCTTCGGTTCTGGAGCTGCCGGTGCATCCTCCATTCTCATTAGCTGGTTTTGCAGGGATGCGCTTGCAGCCGGGTTGGTATCAGACTCAGACTTCTGGAGACTTCGGTGCGGATGTTCCGCCTTTCCAGCGCCGTTACTTGTACCAGTCCGGTGTACCCGGTGTGGGCATTGGCAATGCCTTTGCAGACCCCTGTCTGCCAGCGGACGATGTGTATGTGTTTTCCAAGTCGGAAATGGAAGATACCAACGGCTTCCGCACATACAAGACCAATACACGAATCTTTGGAGATTACTTTGACCATGGTCTGTTGATTAACGATGCCATGTGGGACCGCTGGTTCTGCTCCTCCGTGTCCGACATGCCGGATAAGAGCGGCAAGAAACAGGCACGCGAAGTGCTGGACAAGTTCCTGAAAGGCGAGGAGCAACTGCCGGTATCGCGCTACAAGCGGGTGAGCACTCCGTATAATAACGATGCTCTTGTGGAGCGCATCATGCAGTCCGATGGCTGGAAATACATTGCCCAGTATCTCATGATTGATGGTGGTTTCAACGTGAACTCCACCTCAGAGGCCGCCTGGGCTGCCGTGCTGCAGGGACTGGCCAAGCGCAAGCTGGTGAGCGGCCAGAATGGCAGACTCAAGTTTGTGGAGGATGGCAAGGGCCCCAACCAGGTGCTCTTCTCCCGCTTCATGCTTTCCACCACCGATAAGAGTATCGATGGCCTGGGTGGTTATAATGCCAACCATGGTGCTTCTGATTTCCGCGATAGTAACATGGCTACCGCCTGGGGCGAGGTGCGTATGCTGGAGCCTGAGGGAATCAAGACACTGGCCCGTAAGATAGTGGAGCAGGTGCGCAAGCGAGGGCCGTTCCTGAGCATGTCTGACTTTGTGAACCGCCGCCTGGAAGCTGGTGAGAATGGTCTTACCGGCGCTCTGCAGGCTGCTATTGACGCCACCGATATCAACCGCGATTTCACCAACGCGCCGGATGCCATGCTCAAAACGGTACCCTCCGGAGATCTCTACAAGAACCCGGAAGCCGCCAAGGGCTGTGTGCATACGGCTGCCCCCGGATACCTGATTCAGAGCGATGTGCTGGCCTCGCTGGGCAATATTCTGACGGTGCGTGATGATACATTCACCGTGCGCGCCTACGGCTGCGTGCGCAACCCGAACAAGGCTGTGCTGGCCCAGGCCTGGTGCGAGGCTGTGGTGCAGCGCACTATGCAGTATGTGGACCCCACCAACAATCCCGAGGATTCAGACTACACCCCTGAGGGTAAGAAGAATGGTCAGGGCCTGACCGATACCAATAAGGTGATGGGGCGTCAGTTCCGCATCGTTTCCTTCAAATGGCTCGATAACTGGGATATTTAAATCAGGTTTTCCCCAAAAAGCCCTCCGGTGATGCACCGGGGGGCTTTTTTTTGAGAGAACGTGTCGCCCTGCCGGGCTCTAACCCCCATCCTGCCCTTAGCGGGCAGGATTTCATACGCCCTGCAAGGGCGTAGTTCATGCGCGGCGCCGGGCGAGTATTTCATTGAGGGAGCGTAGCGACCGACTGCTCAATGGCGAGCGGGTTTGCACCAAAGCCCCCGCCTCTGCCACCCGCTCGCTGGCGCTCGGGGTTCCGGGTGGTTTTTGTTCTTGTACCCGGGGCTTACGCCCCGGGCTATTAAAAGTGCCGCCCACTATCGTGGACTATGTAATTCCGCTCGCTGGCGCTCGCCGATAAATTACAACTCAATTTATTGTGCGCCAGGGGGCTTCTTTTATAGTGGTACACACGCTTCTATTGGTTATGCAATCTTTGGGACACATGTGGCTCTAAATCACATGTGTCCCAAAGATTAAGGAAAATTGGAATATGAAGCATTAATCCCGTGAGCGAATGCCCGCCTGATTTTAAGCCCGTAAACGGGCGCCAGCTGTTAGGCAGGCGGTGGAGCGGCAAAGCCGCGGAACCCCTGTTAAGCGAAAAAAATAACCCGAACCCCGAACGAAGTGAGCGGGTGACAGCCCGCCACGGCGGCTAGTCCCGGCGAAACTTCAGCGTAGACGGAAAGGCGTAAGCCCGGAGACGGGAAGCCGTGGTTATAATGTGTTGCATTGCTTTCTGTCACCACAGGTTCCCTGGGTTCCTGTTCCATCTTTAACCCGACAACAGGGGTTCCGGAGGCTCGCTGACGCGGCCTCGCTCCACCACCTGCCTAACGGCTTACCGCCCCAAAGGGGCTCAGATTTCCGCTCGCCGTTGGCTCGCCAAGGTCCCATTTGTCAGGATGAGGGGTGGCTTCTTCAAAATTGTTGCTGATGCTTCTATTGCTTGCAAAATCTTTGGGACACATGTGGTGGGTGACTGTGCATACTGCTCGTTTTTGCTAGACATGGCGCAAAAAAAACGCTACAATATGCGCCAGTATGAATCCTCCCGCCATTGCCATCGACGGCCCAGCAGCTTCCGGCAAATCCACCGTGGCCAAACTCATTGCTAAAGAGCTTGGATATACGTTCATCAACACCGGTGCCATGTACCGCGCCGTGACCTGGTACACCCTGCAGCAGGGTGTAGACCCGGCCGATACTACTGCGGTCGAGGCTCTGCTTCCCGGTATTCCTCTCAGCTTCGGTAAGGATGGTGCCAACTCCACCGTGGTGTATGATGGCCGTGTGCTGACCTCAGAGCTGACGGAAAAGAGCACCAATGACAACGTTTCCGCCATTGCTTCCATTCCAGCAGTACGAGCCCTGCTGGTGCAGAAGCAGCGCGAATACAACACCCGCGAAGCTGTGGTCATGGAGGGGCGAGATATCGGCACCGTGGTATTCCCGGATACGAAGTACAAATATTTCGTGACAGCCTCCGAAGAGGTTCGTGCAGCCCGCCGCGCGGCCGAGGGCATTACTGATTCCATTGCCGAGCGCGACCGCAAGGACTCCCAGCGCGCCTGTGCTCCACTCAAGAAGGCAGATGATGCCATGTTGGTGGACACCTCCGACATGAGCATTGATGAAGTTGTAGCCTTCATCGCCGCTGATATCCGCACCAAACTTGCCACCTGCTGATTTTTCAAGACTCTGATATGAACCGTTCCCTGCTCTACCACATTGTACGCGGCACCGCCGGCTGTTTTTTTAACTCCTTCTTCAACCTGAAAGTTCTCGGTCGCGAGAAACTCATTGAGGAAGGTCCCTGCATCATTGTGGCTAACCACCAGAGTTTCCTGGATCCGCCCCTGGTGGGGTCTCTCTACCGCAACGAAGTCTTCTTCCTGGCTCGTAAAACGCTATTTGATGCCCCGGTGCTCAAACAGGTTCTGCCCTATTGCAACACCATCGGAATTGACCAGACCCGCCCCGACCCCGCCAGCATCATCCAGGTGCTTCGCACGGTGAAGAATGGCAATCGTATCATCATCTTCCCGGAGGGCTCCCGCTGCCCGGACGGCCAGATTCACGACGCCATGCCCGGTATCGGCCTTATACTGAGCAAACTGGCCAGTGTTCCGGTGCAGCCGGTGCGCATTGAGGGCGCATACGACTGCCTGCCCATTCACAGCAGCAGGCTCAAGTTCTGCCCCATCACACTCTCTGTGGGTGACCCCATCCAGTTTACTCCAGAGGAGCTCAAGGCCAAAGGCCGCGACGCCCAGCTTGCCATTGGCAAGAAGATTATGGATGCCATCCGCGCACTCCCCATCGAGCCCTGATTTTTCCGCGCATGCTCACCACCCTGCGTCTGAGCAATTTCCGCTGCTACAACACCCTCCGCTGGAGCATTCCGGCTGAGGGTGCCGTGCTGTTGGGAGCGAACGCACAGGGAAAAACCAGTCTCATAGAGGCTCTCTGCTTTGCCCTCACCCTGCACAGTCCCCGCGCCACCAGGCTCGATAAACTCGTCCGCCAAGGACAATCCGCCTTCGGCATCTCTCTCGATACCGGGGACGGCACACGCCGCCTGTACTGGGCAGACCGCAAGCTCAACATGCAGGTGAACGGCGCAGAACGCCGGGATTACAACGACTATCTGGCCGATACCTACCCCGTCACCTGGCTGGCCAACAGCGATATAACGCTGGTAAACGGAGCAGCAGAAGAACGCCGCCGCTACCTCGATTTTCTGGGCAGCCAATGGCACCCACTCTACCGGCAGTCGATTCAGGCCTACCGGAAGGCGCTCAAAAGCCGAAACGCCCTCCTGCGCAATCCCCGCCGCAGCCGGGCAACTCTGCAAAGCTATGCCGAATTACTGGCACGGCATGGCGAAATCATCATGCAGCTGCGCCACCGTCTGCTCGAGCGGCTGCAGCCCCACATCGCCCACTATCACCGCGGCATCTCCACCGGCACCGAGCAAGTGCAACTCCACTACCAGCCCTCCGCCACCCTCCCCCTCGCCCAGGAGCTGGAGCTCTCCCTCGCTGCCGATGAACGCGCCGGCTTCACCACCATCGGCCCGCACCGGGATGACTTCCAGCTCCTTATCTCCGACCTGAGCGCAGCCGAATTTGCCTCCGAAGGCCAGCAACGCACCCTCGCCATCGCCCTGCAGATGGCCCAGGGAGCCCTCCTCCAGGAAGAAACCGGCAAAGCCCCCATCCTCCTTATCGACGACATTTTCGGCGAGCTCGACACCGCCCGCCGGCGTGCCCTCCTCGCCTTCCTCCCCGCCGAATCACAAGTCTTCATCACCACCACCACCTTCGGCTGGCTGGGCGACATGCCCCTCACCCTCCCCATCGTCAACATCCAAGCCGCCGCCATCTCCTGAGACCGCTGCCGCCACCGACGGTGGATATCAATTCAACCGAAAAAACGCACAAAGGATGCCAGTATCGGTTATTTTGCTTGCCAAGCGGCTGCAATGAGAGTAAAATAACGCGCCCGCCGTTGGCGGCCGTTCCCCCGGTCCGACACAATCGCGGAGGGAACAAGAAAATCAACACAATACATCTACACATTCTTCATATCATGAACGAACTCAAAGGTGCATGCATCATCGGTCAGTCCGGCGGTCCTACCGCTGTGATTAACGCCAGCGTTCTGGGTGCTATCCAGACCGCTCTCAACGCTCCTCAGATTACCCGCGTGCTGGGTGCCGCCAACGGTATCCGTGGCGTGCTGGACGGCAAGCTTTACGACATGGGCATGGAAGACCCGGTGGAGCTGGAGCTGCTGAAGTTCACCCCCTCCTCTGCTCTGGGCACCTGCCGCTACAAGATGAAGAACCCGGATGTGGACCCCACCGACTACGAGAAGCTGCTCGAGACCTTCAAGAAGTTCGACGTGCGCTACTTCTTCTATAATGGTGGTAACGACTCCATGGATACCTGCAACAAGATTTCCAAGTTCATGGAGAAGAGCGGCTGGGAGTGCCGCGTGATGGGTATCCCCAAGACCATCGACAACGACCTTTTCGGCACCGACCACTGCCCCGGCTATGCCTCTGCTGCTAAGTACATCGCCACTTCCGTGATGGAAGTGAAGCACGATGCCTGCTGCTACGACACCGGTATGGTGACCATCATCGAGGTGATGGGCCGTCACGCCGGCTGGCTGACCGCCGCCGCCGCTCTGGCTACCTATGCCGGTGCCGGTCCCGACCTCATCTACCTCCCCGAGGTGGACTTCGACATGGACAACTTCCTGGCCGACGTGGAGAAGATTTACAACGCCACCGGCAAGTGCCTCGTGGTGGTTTCCGAAGGCATCCACGACAAGGATGGCAACTTCATCTCCGAAGCCAAGACCAACAGCAACGACGGCTTCGGCCACGCCCAGCTCGGCGGTCTGGCCAACAAGCTGGCAGAAATCGTGCGCGGCCGCATCGCCAGCGCCAAGGTGCGCGCCATCGAGCCCTCCCTGCTGCAGCGCTGCGCTACGCACCTGGGCTCTGCCACCGACGCTCACGAGGCATACCTCGCCGGCAAGACCGCCGTGGAGGCTGCTGTGGCCGGTGACACCGACAAGATGCCCGCTTTCGAGCGCACCACCGACGAGGAAGGCAACTACAAGTGCGAGATGAAGCTTCTGCCCCTGGCCAGCGTAGCTAACTTCGAGCGCAAGGTTCCCCGCGAATGGATCAACGCCGCTGGCAACAATGTGGAGATGGCTTTCGTGGACTATGCCCTGCCCCTCATCCAGGGAGCAACCGGCATGAAGACCGCCGAATCTCTGCCCCGCTTTGCCCGCCTGCGCAAGATTCTTGCCAAGCCCTGCTGCTAAGCAGGCAGAATTATCCGGATTCACCCAGAGAGCTGCCCATACGGCAGCTCCCTTTTTGTAATTTAACCTAATAATGCCGAACATTTAGCAAATTAGGTTGTCTCTAATACCAAGATGTGGCAGTATAGGCACATCCGGTATTAACCCGGCAACTACAATATGACCCAACGTAACATTACCCGATACACCTACGAGACCACCTCATTCCAGGGGTGGAGATTGAGCATCTGCCGCAAGTGGAACCAATTCACCAAATACTTCTCAGACCGACAGTATGGCAGCGAGGAAGAGGCATTCAAGGCAGCGGTAGAAATGAGAGATAAAATCTTTGACGCCTTAAAGCGCACACCGGAAGACCCCCGCGGTGTGTTTGAACGCTTTAAGAATGGCGAGACCGACGAAGCCGCAATGCAACCAGCCGAAGCAAGGAAGGCTTGATTCAGCAGAAATCCCCGCAGAACAGCGGGGATTCTTTTTTTACCGGGATCTTGATTTGATGGTCTTTCTTGCCGATTGCGCTGCTTTTTCAGCGCTCAAAGAAGCTTCTTTCTGCGCCTCTGTAGGAGTAGCAGGCACCTCCTCCACATCCCAGATATGATGCTTACGTTGCACAGAGTCCACCGCCTGGCGGTGCTCACCTTTATGAGCATGCTTCGGGAGCTCATGGTCAGGCTCCTTAGCATCCTCAGAGTAACTGTCGTAGTGGTACCATTCATTATCCTTAATCTGCACGAGATTCCAGGCACACGGGCCCTTCTCATCGCGGCCATGCACCATCTTGCAGGGGATTTTGCCGATGTGGAATATCACATACATAATCTGGGCAACACCAGGTGTGCAATTGGAGCCTACATCCTCCTTCGGAAACAATCCCAGGACCGCCGAGGCTGAGTCTTCCGGCGTACTGCGGGTGTTACCCGTAGAGCGGCAACTACAACAGGGGCACATGAGTTTTGCCTGCACCAGGTCTGCATTCGCACGCTTGCTGCGGGATTTCATGATATAGGCTGCATATTTGTTGCAGAACATCAGCACCTCGCCATCGCGCTTCGAAATGCGCTCCGGCGGAACCTTGCCTCCATGTATCATGACGTAGCGCACCTCCGGCTGATAATCCACATCCAGCGTGATAATACGTTGAACATCATCATATATGGCATTGAAGCGAAGGAAATATTTATTCACCTCGGAGGTGCCTACAATCTCACGCATCCGCCAAGGGGCAATATCCTCCTTGCAGGGAATGACCAGGCGGGGGCCATCAAGCTTTTCAGCAAACTTCCTGAGAGCTTCGTTCAGCTCCTCCGGGCTGGCTACCTTGCCATCTGCCTGGGCTTCGTTTCTGGGAGACTTGCGGGAGAATCGGGGCGCATACTGCGTCCAGCGCTGCGGGATATCATCCGGCTTGAAGGTCTTGCTGCGGGAAACTTTGCCACTTTTTACCTGGTGCTCATAATCCTTGATGCTTTTGCTGGGATCAACCCGGAGGGTATCTTCTACCTTTTCCCTGCGTTTTACATTAAATCCCAGTTTATTGACGATCTGTTCTGCGAGGTCTCCAGTCTGCCGGGCGTACACATTCTGCAGCTTGGCGGGAATATTTTCCTTCTCCCGCGGGAGAGCATATCCGGCTTTACCCGCAATCCAACTACGCCTGGTATGGTTGCGCATTGAAAAATGCCAACGGTTACGGAATGGTGTGGGGGTGTAAAGCTCTGCGTTGTCCCAGCGGTGGTCAGATTCGGCCTCGGCATCGGTCAGCAGGAAGTAGTTATACATGCGGATGGGGTCGGCAGAGGCGGGATCATCCCAGGCCACATCAAGATGATACCACTCACCATTGAGCTCCACCATGTTCCAGACGTGGTTCATCGTCCTGGTGCCGAATACTTTGCGGCAGTCAATCTTCACCATATGCAGCAGCAGCTGGGTAGCGGCGGCATACGCCACGCAGGAGCCCTGCCCCTTCAGCAGAATATCGGTGACATTGTGCTTGCCTTGCGTGTAGACGGAGGTGTCGATAATCGCATCATGCACCTTCTGCAATTTGAGAGCATTGGGCATATTGCGACTGATGTTCAGTGCAATCCACCAGGCACACACATGCAGCGTTTCAAGCTCCTGTTTTTCAAGCTTACCTTCCATCTGCGGGTTACGGAAGGCAGCCATAATGCGGGACTCCGGGCCGTAGGTGGCTTTCACAAAATAATAGCCGGACTGCACCTCCAGCTCAAACTGGCCGTAGACGCTGGTGTTGATGCAGCGCAGCCATTCGCGGACATCGCGCGGGAGCACGCCGGCCGCAAGTTCAAGCTTGCGTTCCTCCCGCAGACTGAAAGCCATTTCATAGATAACGCGCTGCAGGTCCTCGCGCGTATTCACCTTGGGCGGTTCACCCCGCTCTGCCTGGAACCACTGGCCGGGTTTTGCCCACGTATTCCCCAGGTACAAGCGGTCAATTTCATTCAGCGGGTCCCATTCAGAAGACTCACCAGGAGCATAACCGGTGATAATACGGGCGCGCCGCAGGTCTTCTGTGGATTTGGAATCCGAGTCCTCCGCCATCAAGGGCAAAAGCACGACGCACATCACTATCAGAACCCACCGGAACATATGCACCCATCGACTTGAATTCAGCGGCCTATGTTAAACGGATTAACCTTCTTGAGAGTCTCTTTCTCCTCCTTGGTGGGGGTGGGCGGAATCTCGTAAACATCCCAGGCATGGTTGCCTTTGATTTCGTCATCGCGAAGCAGACAGTGCTTGATATCGCGATCGCTCTTGCATTCCAGCTCATCATCAAACCCCGAATCCACATGATACCACTCACGGCGGTTCACCCGCACCAGATTCCAGGCGTTATCATGCTGAACACAGCACGATTTCTTCACACGCCCATGCACCATGATGCACGGAATCTCCGACATGTTGAGAATCACGTACATAGCCTGGGCATACCCCAGGCCCCGGCATTCGCGCTTGGCGACAAACTCGCTCAGGTAGTACGGCTCCAACACAAACCTGGCATGGTTGATGAGGTCGAGATGCAGGTCACGAATCATCGGGCGCTTGCGCTTCAGCGAGCCGGTAGGCATGGCATCCACACGCTGGCGGCAGAAAGCCAGAGCCTTGCGTTCTGCCGGCGTCAGTTTGTTATGCACATTTTCATTGTTGGCCGCAGTCAGCACACGCACATGGCTCCAGTACTCGATAACCAGGGTAATGGTACTCTTCTTCTCATCGTACACCACATTGTATTTCTCGGCATAGACATTGATATCGGACATGCCGACAATCTGGCGCATTCTCCAGCCGGCCATACCCTCCCTGCACTTGATTTCAATACCAGATTCAACCAGTTCGCCCGCAAGCGCCTCCAGCTTTTCGTTGAACTCCCGGTAGTTGGAAATTCCTTCATCCTCGCCAGGTTTCAGTTTTTTGATTCTGGGGGTATACTTTGACCAGCGCTTAGCCACATCGACCGGGTCGCTGCCCTCACCCATCTTCAGTTTATCCTCCGCCTTTTCCTTGCGCTGCACATCGCGCCCCATGAGGTTGGCAAACTGTTCGCCGCGGTCGGCAGCCTCCTTGAGGTGCATGTTGTACATGGACTGCTCCACGGATTCCTTTTCCGTAGGCAGCGTGTATCCATTCTGAGCCTTGTACCAGCTGCGCTTCATATCATTGCGCACCGGGAAATGCCAGGGATTAATCAGGGGGGTCTCCTCGTACAACTCGCGGTCTTTCCACTCGTGATCCGACGCTATCTCCGCATCGGTCAGCAGGTAGTAGTTGTACATGCGCAGGTCGGTATCGCCGTTAGGGTCATCCCAAGTCACATCCATATGATACCATTCCTTGTTGAGCTGCACCATGTTCCAGACATGATTCATCTTGGGCGTACCATGCACCAGGCGGCAGTCAATTTTGAGCATGTGCATGAGCAACTGCGCCGCGGTGGAATACGCAGAGCACACACCCTTGCCCTCCAACACGATTTCTGCAGTGCTGTGGCAGCCCTTGGTGTACTTTGAATTATCCACCAGTGCGTCATGAATCTTTTTCAGTTTAAGTCCATTGGGCATTCCACGGCTGATGTTGCCGGAAATCCACTCACAGCAGGTCTGGAAAACCTTTTTCTCCTTACCTCCCAGGCTCGCCTGCATACCGGGGTTACGGAACGCAGCCAGCACGCGGGATTCCGGTGTATGGCTCACCTGCAGGGTCATGGTGCCCTCATCCACATCCAGACTGATTTGCCCATACACGCTGGTGTTCACGCGGCGGATCCACTTGCGCATGAGCTTTTCATTCACGCCGCTGGAGGTTTTAATGGTACGCGAGGGCTCCAGATTGTATGCCATGGCATAAACCAGGCGCTGAAGGTCTTTTTCACTACCCACATCGTCCGGAATACCGGGTTTGAGCTTGAACCATTCGCCGGCTTCGCAATCCGTAGGCCCCACATAGGAGCGGTCCTCATCATTCATGGGATCCCACTCAGGGGCATCGCCTCCCTCATAACCGGCAATACGGCGGGCCTTTGTCACCTCTTCCCGGTCACCGGCCCAGGTCATGCTACCCAGCATTGCCACGGCGGCAACCACACATGTTGCTATATATCGGAATCGTATCATATCTTGTAAAAGTGTTTTCACTTGCTGACCGGGCGCACACGCAGCCGCACGCGCAAGCGGTTGTTCTGCGTACTCACAGCCCCGTCTATGCGTTGAATTTCCTCTGCAGCCGAGCTGATATCCGCTGCTGCCGCATTCAAATCAGAATCATGGTTCTTTCGGGCAATGAATGACAGGGCATCCCCCAGCTCTGCCAGACGCAGCGTAAACACCATACCTCCCGGCACCTCAATGGTATCCGGGGCACCGGCCGGGGTCAGCGCATCCGAGCCATTCTTTACCACCAGGGCGGACTCCGCTCGCTCTACTGAGACATGGGCAAGCAACTCCTGCTGGAGCTCTTTTTTCTCGCGCTCTGTAAGCAGTGCATATAACGAATCGCCCGCCGCCACCAGATGCTTTTCGGCCTCGGCATAGGCGGCTGAATCCCCCAGAGAAACACGCAACGTCGCAGGAACAGCCTGAACCACCCCGCTTGCCAACGGATTCCATTGCAACAACAGCGCAGATTCACCACCAAGTGCGCGACCAACCCCGGCCAGTCCGACCGCGAGTGATTTCAGCGCAGGGCTCAACAGTCTGAATGTCTCCAGATCCGCCTCCGTATCTGCACGCGCCACCGGATTCAAGGTATCCAGGTAACCATTCTGCACGGTCAGCACATCATCTATCACGGCGGCGGCATCAATCTCCGGCATGCCGCGCAGCGGGGTTCCCTGTGCAAAGAATATGGTCCCCTGCTGGTTGGCGTATGGATACACACCCAGCTTGCCCGGTTCAAATGACAACCCGGAGGCGTCTGCGGTAAATTCCACATAATAATCACCATCTTTCCACACCTGGATTTCCTCCGCACTCCGGCAATCCGGGCTCAGTGTCACCAGCGTCTGCAGCAGCCGGTCCACCGCGGCGGCAGCCGGCTGACCGGATACCAGGTTCCGGAAAACACCTCCCATGAACCGGGCAACGCCCCGGTAGGCCTGCAGGTTGAGATTTTCGCGCAGGTTCACCAGGGCTGCGCTGCTCAGGCCCATGGCGCAGGCCCCGGCGTGCATGAGCGAATCATAACTGTGCATGCGGGCGGTTCCCAGCACAGAAGCCGCGGCAGACTCCGGGAAGTGGAGCTCCTGAGGATTCGTATACACCGCCAGCACCAGGCTATCGCGTACCATGTGCAGGGTTACATACAGGCGGGTCTGGCTCAGGTTCTGGCGGATCCGGGCCACGATATCGGCCGGCAGCTCCGCTTCATCCCAGTCGAACTTATCGTAGCGCACACAGAACCCGCGGGCATTTTCCTGCATGACCGGCTCAATGAGGCCGCTGGGGTCTGCCGTCATCATGAGCGGCAGCATGGAGATAGTGTGCAACAGGCTCACACTCTCCGGGCGGCTGCTGAGCACCATGTACACCGGTGCCAGATGCGCATGCCGAGAAGCCTCCAGCAACTGCTCTGTAGTGTACTGCCGGGCTTCGCGTTGCTGCGCAACAATAGCCAGCCCGGCATCCGGCACCGCCTTTTCCAGCCATTCATCTGCAAGTTCAGGCTGCTCCCCGGCAATAGCGCTGAAAAGGGGCAGCATGCGCTGCAGGTCCTTCACTGCAGCCTCGCTCAGTCCCAGGGCAAAGCCATCCAGCCCAGCCACCATGGACACCGCCGGAAATCCGGCAGCCAACGCACTCAAATCTTCATTGCCCAGATAATCTCCCAGCCCGCGTATAGCAAAGAAAGAATCGGTATCCGCCGGCAGGGAAGCCATGGCCGAAAACACCGCCGCGCGCTGCTCCGGAGAAACCGCGGGAACAGATGCCGCCGCGGTCGGCTGCACCAGCCACTCTGCCAGCGGAGAAGCCGTCTCCTGCGCCACCGCAGAAGCCAGCAGACCGCAGCACATGGTACTTGCCAGAATGAGTCCCTGTATCACGCGGATATTTTAGCTATAAGCAGCTCTCATGTAAAGAAAATTGACCGCGGCAAATGGATTCGGGGCGTAAAAAAGCCCGGGGGATATCCCCCGGGCGGTATAAATGGAATGGTGGCAGAAATTACTTCTCGCAGTATGTGCGCACGGCAGCTGCAATGCGGGCGGAAACAGCCTCGGGCTCACCTTCCTCGGTCACATCAATCTGCACCACCTTGCCCTGGGCACGGTAGTGTTCCACCACGGGTACGGTCAGGGTCTCGTAGTCCTTGCGACGCTTGGCAAATGCTTCGGGGTTATCGTCGGAGCGCACAATCATGGCGCCGCCGCACTTCGGGCAGATTTCCTCGCCGTTGCGGGTGGTCTCACCACAAGCGGGGCAAGCCTTGCGCTTCAGCATGCGGGCTTCGATAAGCTCTGCAGACACGTTGAGATACACCACGATATCCACACCAAGTCCCATGGCGGTCAGGTTGGCATCGAGGGTCTCGGCCTGAGACACGGTGCGGGGATAGCCATCGAGCAGGCAGCCGCAATCCTTGTTCTCCCCCAGCCACTTGGCAACAATGCCATTCACCACTTCGTCAGGAACGAACATGGCAGCATCCATGTACTTCTTGGCTTCCAGGCCCAGCTCAGAGCCGGCAGCAATCTCTGCACGCAGCAGGGCGCCGGTGCTCAACGGCTTGAGGCCGTATGTCTCAGAAAGGAAAGAAGACTGCGTACCCTTGCCGGAGGCAGGGGCGCCCACAAGTACGAATCGCTTCAGCGTTTTCATAGTCATTTATTTAGAGAGTGATTCCGCGGCAGATGCCGCATGACGGGGGTATTATGCCTTTTTTGGTTGGAAATGCAAGTCTAAAATCAGGACTGCATGCAGAGCGCCTCCTCAGCCAGGAGTTTGCAACCGCGAAGATCCAGCTTTCCGGTTGGCAGAACCGGAATCGCTTCCACTGGCACCAGATACTTCGGAGCCCAGAGTGTGGGATACGACATATCAGCCAGCATGGTGCGAATGGAAGAGAGAATTTCCTTTTCCTCTGAGCTGCGCTGGTGCTGCGGCAGCGCTGAAAGCAGCACCAGCGCCTCGCCCTTCTGCAGGTCCGACACACCGGCAATGGCAATCTGTACTGCATCCTCAGCGCTCAGGTTAAACCCGCGGGAAAGTGCCAGTTCCACCCCCTCGTGCGGCACCATTTCCCCGCCAATCTTGGAGAATCGGGAAAGGCGGCCACCCAGGGTAATGAAGCCGTTGAGATCCATCTGGCCGATATCGCCGGTCTTGAACCAGCCATCGCGCAGGATTTCGCTATTCAACTTATCCAGGCCAATGTAGCCGTTAAACACATTGGCCCCCTTGAACCAAATCATACCGCGCTCAGTAAGCGGAAGCTCCTTGGTATCATCGTCCACATCGGTAATGCGGATAGCGATACCAGGCAGCATAGCCCCTACACCGGGGCGTACTGTGCCGGGCACAAAGAACTTGCTGCCGGGTACGGGAGGTGGCTCAGGCATATTGGCCGCCACGACCGGCGAGGTCTCGGTGAGGCCATATCCCTCCATCGGGTACACCCCGCATTTGTCGATGAATTCTTTCTCCAGGTCGGGCTGCAGTTTTTCCGCCCCCAACACAAAGTAACGCACGCTCGCATAGGTATCCCGGTCGGCGCGGCGCAGCATGGCACGGCCAAAAGTGGGAGTCGCGCACACCAGGCTGAGCCGGTACTTCTGGATAAGCTCATTGAGGGTACGGGCATCTGTCGGGTTCGGGTAGGAGCACACCATGCAGCCGGAAAGTAGCGGCAGCATCATATTCACCGTCATGCCGAAACTGTGAAAAATCGGAAGACTCGCCAGGAAACGGCAGTCTGTCAAATCCAGGCGGCAGGCGCATTGCGCCACATTGGCCAGCACCATGCGGTGGGTCAGTACCACCCCCTTGGGCTCACCGCTGGAACCGGAGGTAAAAAGAACCACAGCCTCATCCTCCCCCCTGCGGGAATCGGTCTTGTACATGGCACAAATTGCGGCAGCAGGCAGCGTCTTGGCCATCAGCACATGCGAAATAAGCGTAAACTTGGGAGTTTTCTGCAGCAGGTCCTCCACCAGAATAAGCTGCTCCTCAGGCGGCCACGGGAACTGCGGCAGTTTCTGCATGAACTTGCGGGCAGTAATAAACGTCTTGAGTCCGGCCTGCCGAACCGTGCTTTCAAATGCGGCAGCAGAGGTTGCATAGTTAATCATGACCGGCGCCACGCCCGCCAGCAGACAACTCAGCGTTGCAATGACCCCACCGGCACCGGGCGGCAGAATCACCCCAATGCGTTTATCCTCCCGCCTGGCCAGCATCCTGGCCACAGCCATGCTCACGCCCAGCGCCTTGAAATGAGTCAGCACACTACCGGTCATACCATCCACAATTTCCACATTCGGATAACGCTTGACTGCATGCACCAGACTGGTGGTAAGCGAGGTATTCAGAACAGGCTGGGCAGCAAAAAGCTCAGCATTCTTTTCCAGCCAGATAGCCATAAGGCGCTCCCCGGTGCGCGGGCCGGAAGGCAGCTTGGGCAAGATGCAGAATTCCTGGTGGCAGCCGGGCACCTCCACCTCGCGGTAAAGATTGGTGAGCTCCTTGGTATAATGCCCCAGAAACAGGGGAATGGGGGAAATGTGCAAGCGGCCCACATGCTTCAGGAAAGGAGAAGGAACATCGCTGTATGTGCCACGCCATTTGGCCACCTGCCCCGGCATGAATACCACGCTGGTTCCGGCTTGCATGTGCGCCAATATCTGCTCTCGCACAGCAAGTGGAGTCGTCTTACGGAACTCATAGTACTCAATCTCGGCCTTGCAGGATTTGAGTGCAGACATCACTTTCTCTGAAGGAGCATAGGAGGGATCCACCAGATAGCAGACCTTGCCGTCCAGCAAGTCGTGCAGAGCCTTAACCGCAGCAGCGGTGATGCGGTTCGGCATGTAGAACCCCGGCTTTACAATATTCTCTTTTCCTTGTATGTTGAGAGATGCCATATTATCAAGGTATGTCAGATGTTAAAAACGGATTATTGCTTGAGCACCTCTGCGGCCGGAGCAAAACCGGCAGCTGCCGCTTCCTGCAGCAAGCGGCGGGCTTCCTCCTCATTCTTTTCCACGTGCAGACCACGCTGATAGCAACAGCCTAATGTATACTGCGCCTCCGGCAGCCCCTGGTCGGCCGCAGTGCGGCACCAGCGGATGAATTCATCGCGGTTGATAGCCATCCCCTCGCCCAGCGCATACTCCCGGGCAAGGTTAAACTGCGCCACGGCATCACCCGCCTCTGCCTTTGCCAGCAGAGATGCAGCTTCTGCGTTCAGCGCAGGCAGCGGCTCCGGCGCAGGCTCCGGCGCAGGCTCCGGCACAGGCTCCGGGGCGGGTGCAGGGGCGGGTGCAGGCTCAGCGGCAGGCTCCGGGGTGGGCGCAGAGGCTGGCGCAGGTTCCGGAGCGGCAGCCGCTGCCACCTCCCCTCCCTGAGTCAACTTACCAACCTGTGCATTATATGTATCTTTTACCCACTTACCGGCATCCGCCAATGCAGACGTTGTAGCCTCCCATGCGGGAACACAATAATCCACCCAGCCACGCTGAACCGCCACCCGCGCCGGCTCACACCAATACCCGACCGCCGCCACGACAGCCAGCACCACCACCCCTATGAGTATCAGAACTTTCTTCATAAAAAAATCTTCTTCTCTACACTCTACACCCATACCCGCCCCATGTAAAGAAAATAGAGTGTCCTATAGCTTTTTCTCCCGCCACTCCGCGTGGTGTAAAAATTAAACTTTTCCTAACCTTATCCCTTGAAATGCGCGCGCGTATATGCTACAATCCAGCCAATCCATGAGCAAAGATATCACACCCGTATACCTGCAGGAAAACCCCAGTCTCATCCAGAAGATGTTCGGGGATTACTATCTGGAGTACGCCTCATATGTGATTCTGGAGCGCGCCGTGCCGCATATCATCGATGGGCTCAAGCCGGTGCAGCGCCGCATTCTGCACTCCATGGAACGCATGGATGACGGCCGCTACAACAAGGTGGCCAACATCGTGGGCGACACCATGAAATACCACCCGCATGGTGACGCTTCCATTGGCAGCGCGCTGGTAACACTAGGCCAGAAAGGTCTGCTCATTGACCCGCAGGGCAACTGGGGCAACATCCTGACCGGCGATGCCGCCGCCGCACCGCGATACATCGAAGCCCGCCTCTCCCAATTTGCCAAAGACGTAGTCTACAGCCCGAAGGTAACGGAATGGAAAATGAGCTACGACGGCCGCAACAAAGAACCCGTGGCCCTTCCGGTGAAATTCCCTCTGCTACTGGCACAAGGTGCGCTGGGCATTGCCGTAGGCATGAACTGCCTGATTCTGCCGCACAACTTCAACGAACTCATCGAAGCCGCCATTCACTACCTGCGCGGCGAAAAATTCTCCCTCTACCCGGATTTTGCCACCGGGGGCTTGCTGGATGTCAGCGCCTACAACGACGGCACCGGCAACAGCCGCCTGCGCTGCCGCGCCAAGCTCGACACCAGCGCAAAAAAACTCATCCGCATCACAGAAATTCCATACGGCACCACCACAGAATCCGTTATCCAGAGCATCGAAAATGCCATGGAAAAAGGCAAACTGAAGGTGGCTAAAATTGAAGACAACACCGCCGCCACCGCCGATATCCTCATCCACCTCAACGCCGGGCAGGATGTAGAGAAAACCTGCAACGCCCTCTACGCTTTCACCGAATGCCAGGTGAGCATCTCCCCCAAGGCCGTCGTGATTGTCGACCGCAAGCCCGTGTTCATGGGCGTGAGCGAAATCCTCAAAATCAACGTCGATAACACCAGGGAAACCCTGCGCCGCGAACTGGAAGTACAACTCGCCGAACTCCAGGAAAGCTGGATGCAGGCCAGCCTCGAAAAAATCTTCATCGAAAACCGCATCTACAAAGTGCTGGAAGAAAGCGAAAGCTGGGAACAATCCCTCACCGAAATCGAAGAGCGACTCCAACCCTTCGTGCAAGACTTCATCCGCCCCATCACGCGCGACGACATCATCCGCCTCACCGAAATCCGCATCAAGAAAATCGCCAAATACGAAATCCACGAGGCAGAAGAACACATCCGCGGGCTGGAAAACGAAATTGACCAGTGCCGCAAGAACCTCGCCCAACTCACCCGCTACACCATCCGCTGGTTCGAAAAACTCCAGAAAAAATACGGCGCCAACTGGCCGCGCCGCACCGAACTCACCACCTTCGACACCGTCACCCGCGCCGTAGCCGCCGTAGAAAACGAAACCCTCTATATCGATGAGGAAGGCTTTGCCGGCTATGGCATCAAGAAAGGCGGCGAGCCCATCGACAAATGCTCCACCATGAGCGATATCCTGGTCATTGACAACCAGGGGGTGCTCACCGTACGCCGCATCCAGGAAAAATTCTACGTCGGCAAGAAACTCCTGCACATCAGCGTGCTCCGCCCCGGCGACGACTGGGTATTCAACATGATATACCGCGATGGCAAAGAAGGCATCACCTACGCCAAACGCTTCAAACTCGGCGGCTTCACCCGCGACAAAGAATACCAGCTCACCCAGGGCACCAAAGGCAGCCGCGTCTTCTTCTTCACCGTCCACAAAACCGAAGACGAAAGCAGCGCCATGATGGTAAACGTCTACCTCCGCAACCAGCTCAGCCGACTGCGCCGCCCCATTCCCTTCGACTTCGGCAAACTCCGCATCAAAGGCCGCAACGTACTCGGCAACATCGTCACCAAAAACCAGGTAGAACGCATCGCCCGCATCATGCCCGTGGCAGCAGACCCCGCCAAGGAGGAAAACACCCCGGCCCCCGAGACCTCCACCGCCGCAGAAACACCCACCCCGGCACCGGAAACCACCACGGCAGCCCCGCAGGCACAGCAGGAAACACAACCGCCACCCCCTGCCCCGGAAACCGCAGATAACCACGAGCAGATGGGACTCAACCTCTTCCCGGAAGAAAACATCTGAACTCAGACACACCAACGAAAACAGGGGGGCGCTGAACCAACAGCGCCCCCCTTTCGTTAATCCCCCTGGTGCAACACCGTGCGAATCGGGAACGGAATATTGATATTCTCCTGCGCAAAAGCATCCAGAATCGCCTTCCCGAACGCAAACCGAGCCCTGTGGTAATCCTCCGTCTTGCACCAGGCGCCAATATGCAAATTCAAAGAAGAATCCCCGAAACCCACAAACAATACTGCCGGCGCAGGCTCCACCGCCAGCAGCGGCTGCTCATCAATCACCCGCAGCAGCACCTGCCGCACATGCTCCAGATCACTCGAATAATCCACCCCCAAGTCAAAATCGCAGCGGCGCAGCGTATCCCCCGTCATATTCACCACAGGCTCCTTCACCAGCATCTCGCATGGAATCCGCACCCTTGAATTATCCGCCTGGCGCAGCGTCGCAGAAAGCAAATTAATACTCTCCACCGTACCAGTCACCCCACCCGTACTCACATAATCCCCCAGACGGATACTCCGCTCACTCATAATGAAAATACCGCTGATTAAATTGCTCAGCACCGTCTGCGCAGCAAAACCAATCGCAATACCAGCCACGCCAGCCGCCCCCAGCACACTGATAAGATCCACCCCCACCGCCCGCAGCGCATGCACAATCACAAACACCCACAGCAGCGCCAGCAACGACTTCTCCACCAGAATCCCCGCCTGCCGCGGCATGCGCCTGCACACCGGTCGGAACACCCGCTGCAGCACAAAACTCAAAACAACACCGAAAATCAGCGTCACAACAAGCACAACCCACCCCTGCTTCATGAGAAACCCCCATGCCGCACCACCATCAAACCAATCCACCTGAGTCCATTCATTCATCCCCTTCATTCTAGCACACACACCCTCCCCCTGCAAAGAAGAATATTACAACAACTATCCAGCTGCACATGTGAAGTCGGAGGCCAAGCGGACTTAGGAAGACAATGACTAGACCCAACTCCTTGGCTCACAGAACGACATGGCTACGATCCGACTTCACCTGAGTCCATTCATTCATCCCCTTCATTCTAGCACACACACCCTCCCCCTGCAAAGAAGAATATTACAACAACTATCCAGCTGCACATGTG
>JAZSRB010000008.1:0-83473 GCA_045538275.1 Akkermansia sp.
AGCCAGAATCAAACTCTCCATAATATAATTTAAGAAATTGCTGGACCATCAGAATTGGCTTTTCATTTAGCTCATTCCTATTCTGACAGTGCCGTCTTACCCCGCTCCGTAGTTCCGGAGAACTTCATGCCGGCGCAGGCCTCGGCACGCGTCTCGACCTTTTCCTTCCGTCTCTTTATCCTCTCGGGCGCCCCGCCTGGCAGGTTGTTAAAGACAGCGGAACCGCTTTTCTGCAGCCCCCAGCGCCTCGGACAGTCATACCTTGGAAATTTGCCTCCCCCGGTGGGGCCAGCGGCGAACCGCCCACCCTTTCGGGCAACCCCGTAGCGGGGTGCGGGGCGAAGTTTAGCAGAAACAGCATTTCACGTCAAGCTCATTTTTGATTTTTTTGTGCACGACTGTCATTTTTCTTTATAATAGACTGATTTATCAATCTAATAAAAATTCCAGATATTTTCTGATGTCTGCTAACAATCTGCAAGTTTACGCAAAATGGCGCATTTTTCCCTAAATAGAAGTTGAAAGTTTGCCCCCTGCCCCGGCAAAAAAAAGAAGCAGAGCTCAGATTTTCATCTGAGCTCCGGCTGATTGAAATGATTAAATGGTGCTTAAGCCTTGTAGCTATCGACCAGGGCGTGGGTGCGCTCGTGCACCTTGGCCACGCGGGCTTTGAGCTCGGCGGTGTAGGCCTCGCGCTCGGGGAGCGGGCGGCGAGCCACGCCGGAGAGCACGGCGGCCTCGGCAATGGCCGGGCAGAGGTACTCAATCATGCGGGGGTCGAAGGGCTTCGGAATCACGTAATCACGGCCGAACTTCAGCGGCACGCCACCATTGGCTTCCACCACCTCGGCGGGAACAGGCTGGCGTGCGAGGTCTGCCAGGGCGCGGGCGGCGGCAATCTTCATGGCCTCGCTGATGCTGGTGGCCTCCATATCGAGAGCGGCGCGGAACATGTAGGGGAAGCAGCTCACGTTGTTCACCTGGTTGGGCCAGTCGCTGCGGCCGGAGCCCATAATGCAGTCCGGGCGGGCAGCCTTGGCCTCGTCGTAGGTGATTTCGGGGTCGGGGTTGGCGCAAGCAAAGATGATGGGGTTCGGAGCCATGCTCTTCACCATCTCAGGCTTGAGGAGGCCCTTCTTGGAGAGGCCAAGGAAGATATCGGCCCCCTGCAGGGCGACTTCGAGCGTGCAGTCCTCACTCTGGGCAAACATGGCCTTGGTGGGATGCAGGTCCAGACGGCCGGTGTGAATAAGGCCTTTGGAGTCAAACATGAAGATATTCTCACGGCGGATACCGAGAGCCATGTAGAACTTGGCGCAGGCGATACCGGCAGCACCGGCGCCGCAGACCACGCAGCGCATATCCTGCAGCAGACGGCCGGTGAGGTGAGCCGCGTTCAGCAGAGCCGCGCCGGAGATAACGGCGGTGCCGTGCTGGTCGTCATGGAACACGGGGATGTTCATTTCCTCTCGCAGACGCTGTTCCACCAGGAAGCATTCGGGGGCCTTGATATCCTCCAGATTGATAGCACCAAAAGTAGGCTCCATGGTCTTGATAACTTCGATGAGCGTTTCGGGCTTCTTGATGTCCAGCTCGATATCGAACACGTCGACATCGGCATAAATCTTGAAGAGGAGGCCCTTACCCTCCATCACGGGTTTGGAAGCGTGGGCACCGATATTGCCCAGGCCGAGCACGGCAGTTCCGTTGCTGATAACACCCACGAGGTTGCCGCGGTTGGTATAGCGGCCGGTCACGGAAGTATCATTGGCAATCTCCATGCAGGGGACGGCCACGCCGGGAGAATAGGCGAGGGTCAGGTCATCAATGGTGAAGCAGGACTTGCACGGCAGCACTTCCAGTTTACCGGGGCGCGGCTGCTCGTGGTATTGAAGAGCTCTTTCAGCTAAGTTATTACTCATACGCACTTTGGTGAGTGAGCAGGTATTATAGTCATTATTCCCCGTCTGGCAAGTGCTTATTTTGCCTTCAGCTAACTTTTAAACACTTTGCGAGTCATTTACCCCTCGTTTTTGCGCGGCAAGGAGCAATCGTTATTGCAGGAATGGCAGGTCATGCGGCTGTAATCCCCCAGAAGAAGGGATTTCTTCCCGCACCAGGGACAGACCGACGGACGCTTCATCAGCAAAAAGCCCGCACCTGACACCAGGATAGATAAAATCAAGAGAACAGCAATCGCCCATTCCACCGCAAACAGGATACCACACAGCGCAGAGGAAAGCAAAAAAGCAGCCCCCAAACAGAACAAGCGAAGGCAGAGTTTCGCGTGTTTCACCACGTCCTCTGGCAGCTCTGCAATCTCAGGGAAGCGGGCAGCGTGTCGGATTTCGCCCTCAATCTCGCCGTGGGAAGCAGCGGGGAACATGCGGCGAGCCACCGTAGCCCATTCATGCTCCATCACAAAGCACAGGTAGCGGTCGAGCCCCAGATTAAGAGTCAACACGAATTCGTCCACATCGTCATTGCTCGGCCAGCATACGAGCAAACGCCGCACCTCTGCCCCTTCGTACCCCGACGGCAGCTCCTGAAGCGCGGCGTTTTCTGGCAGAGTATCTGCGAGATAGAGAGCTACCTCCCCCTGCGATACATTGCCTAAACGGGCAGCCAGCAGCATCTCGCCCAGGCGGAAATAGAGCTGTAGAGTTTCGGTATCCTGCCACACCCCCCGAAGTGGCTGATTCTCAGGTATATCAATCTTCTCAATCATCATCAAAGGAAAAGCCCTGCCGGGCAATTCGGCTCCCGGCAGGGCTTGCAACGAAGTTATCGCTAAGATTAGTACTTGGCCACGACCTTCATCATCTCGTCCATCTGGGCCTCAATGGATTCCACGAGAGCCATCTGGGTGCGGGTGCGGTCAAGGTTATGCTCGGGGCGCTTGATCTTGAAGTAGGTATCGCCCTCGAGGTAGTCGGTCAGGAAGCGCATACCGCACTCCATGGTAAGGAGCTTGCCGGAGAACGGAAGCAGCTCCTTCTCAAGCGGGGTGAGGAAAGTGGCAGCCTCGCAATAGCCCTTGGCCAGAGCCTCGAAGTACTCCATACGCATGGTGACCAGGGAAAGGTCCTTCTCGTCCTCTGCAGCGGGGGAGGTGGAGGTGCGGATCATATCGCCGAAGTCATACAGCGCAGAACCGGGCATGGTGGTATCCAGGTCAATCACGCAGATTCCCTCGCCGGTCACATCGTCCAGCATCACGTTGTTGAGCTTGGTATCGTTGTGGGTGACGCGCAGGGGCAGCTCACCGCTGGCGAGGTAGTTCACCACCTTGTGGCAGTCGGCCTCGCGGGAGAGATACCAGTCAATTTCCTTCTGCACATCCCTGGCGCGGCCCAGGGGGTCAGCGGCAATTGCCTTCTGGAAGTTCTGGAAGCGCTTGGTGGTGTTGTGGAAATCGGGAATAGTCTCAAAGAGCGGAGCCCCGGGAAGGTTGGCACCCAGCTTCTGGAAGTTACCGAAAGCACGGGCCACCTCGACACACTGGCCGGGGTTTTCAATCATATCATAGGTGCGGGCGCGCTCAATGAAAGGATACACACGCCACACGTTACCCTCCTCATCCTGAGCGTAGGGCTTGCCGTCCTTGGCGGGGATGATGGTGAGGGTGCGGCGGTAGGCTTCCTTGCAGCCTTCCTCAAGGAGCACGCGCAGGGCTTCATCAGTCACGCGCTTCACGTTTTCCATGAGGCCGATGGGCTGGCGGAACACGTTGCTGTTCACGCGCTGCAGGATGAAACGCACGCGGATACCGGCCTGGTCCATCTCGATACGGAAAGTATCATTGATGTGACCGGAGCCGTAGGGGCAGCCGAATACGTAGTCGGCACGAAGATCAAAGAGACCTGCAATTTTCTGCAAATCGAACATATACTTAACCGAGTTTAGCGGGGTACACACCATCTTCCACCAGCTTGGCGATGCTCTCCACCACAGCGGGCTTGTCGCTGGGATAGGTCACGCCGAGCCAGTTGGCGGTGGTCTTGATGACACTGCAATCAGCCTTGCCATTGTGGATGAGTTCGTCCACCACGGTGGGGATGTAGCACTCGCTCTTCAGCTCACTGCCATGAGCGGCCAGGAAGCGTTTGAAGTGGTCCTGAATCTGACCAATGAAGCTGGCAGGGAACACCCAGAAGTTCATGGAAACAAGCTCCTCGGGGTCCACAGGCTTGCGCTCGCCGCTGAGGCTGTCACCGCGGCATACGCCATCTTCCTCCGTCTTGATCTTGGTGTATTCCTCAACGCTGTCGAGGTAGCCGTTCTGAATACCGCAGATACCGCGGTTCACATCGCCATGGTCGCTGAGGGTGTTCTTGAGGGGGTAGCCAATCATGCCGTAGTGCTCCTTGCCATCGGCAGCGGGAGTGGCGGTCAGGAATTCGGCAGCTTTCTGGAAAGCATCTGCACCATAGAAGTCATCAGCATTCACCACACCGAAGGGCTCATTCACCACGTTACGAGCGGCGAGCAGAGCGTGAGCGGTACCCCAGGGCTTCACGCGGCCTTCGGGAACGCTATACCCCTCAGGCAGATCATCGAGAGCCTGGAAAGCGTAGTCCACCTCAATCTTACCAGCAAAACGAGCACCCACCTGGCTCTTGAAAGCCTCCTCAAAATCCTTGCGGATGATGAAGACCACCTTACCGAAGCCGGCACGAATAGCATCGTACACGGAATAATCGAGAATAACTTCACCATTGGGGCCCATGGGGTCAAGCTGCTTAAGACCGCCGTAACGGCTGCCCATACCTGCTGCGAGAACAAGAAGTGTCGGTTTCATAATAATAAAAATCAGAGTACAGTTGTACGCGGTCATTCTATCGCCCTGCTAATGCTTTGGCAAGCTAAAAAACCAATTACCCCCGGCGGATTTCTCCGCCGGGGGCTCTTTTTATCTCCCTTTCTCCAGAATCTGCGCTTACTCGGCGCAGAGAATCTTCACAAAGCCCTCTTCCTGCAGGCGGGTAGCACCGCAGGCAAACTTGGCACGAATCTGGAGCGTTTCGTCCAGGTCATCGCGCACGGAGAGCTTCACCTTGAAATCATCCCAGATACCGAACTGGGCGCGGCTCTTCACCCAGGCCAGGCAGGAACGCACCCCCAATTCATCAAGCGGGAGCTGCTCGGTGCGGATAATGCGGAAGCCGAGGAAGGTGTCCAGGCGGCCCTCAGCCAGGGCGCGCACGGCATTGTAGTCGAAGCTGGACACCTCCTGCTGCTGCAGCAGGGAATTAATCTGGCTGCTGGAACAAGCGAGTACAAGCTCATCGCCATAGGCGCGGCGTTCATCGCTCCAGGCTTCCTTCTGCTGCAGAATGGTAAGCGCATGGCGCAACTTACCAACAGTGAGATTACTTTCCACAGCGCTGCCGCTTTCCACAAAGTCCTCACTAATAATCTGCTCATCAGGAAGCTCCACCGCCACGGTGCCATTCTCACCGGTGTAGTTGATACCCAGGAAAGCATCAATCATCACCTTATCCATGCAGCGGCCGGCAGCCGCGCGGAGACTTTCGATGGTCTTGCTCACCGGGACATCGATATTGGCCAGTTTCTTGGCATCGAACTCATCAAAACCGACCGCCTTGGTGAAAATCTTGGGATGCATCACGCGGCGGATGGTGGGAGCCTCGGAGAGCGTGGTGCTCTTCATGCGCTCAGTCTTTTCATCGAAGGTGAGCAGGCCGTACTGGTCGAAAGCGGCCATCTTGCCGGTAAGGCCGGATTCGACGGTCACATACTTATCGAGACGCGAGACCTCCTGCTGGAGATAGCTGCCCCACTTCTCGGAATATTTTATCTGGTAGTTCTGTTCTATGTCTGCCATGTAATATAATAGGGTTGTTGGTTCGGAATAGCAAATCGGCTGCTTGGGATTACCCAGCGGGTGTGGGGTCAGGCCGCGCGGCACCGGCAAACAACCGTTCCGGAACCGGAATTGGGCAGCAGGGTGCTCTTGCCGGTGCCCATTAGAGCACAAACGACATCATTTGTCACCAAATAGTAAGCACCCGGCAGCGCGTTCAACGCTGAAAACGAAGCCGCCATGAACCTCAGCAGGGCAGACGGCTCCGTCCTCATCGCCTACGCCAACTCCCGCGCCGACACCAACGACATCATCGAAGAACTGTTGGAAGCCTACATCAAGCACCAGCTCAACACCAACCCCGTCATCACAGAAGCCCACCTGGCCGCCTTCCTCACCGAAGTAGACAAACACCTCCCCGGCAAATCCATCCTCCCCAAAAACAAGAAGCCCGGCGAATACTCCCGCTCCGACCTCGTGGAAGCATTCTCCCGCCTTGCCCTCGCCTCCTACATCTACCAGGAAGCCCATCTCCCCCTCTCCCCCGGCGGCCACCAGCTCCTCCAGAACATCGGCAAAATCCTCGACACCGCCACCACCGAAAGCGACCGCCTCACCAAACGCGAAGCCGCCGCCCGCGCCCGCGAACACCACCGCGCCATCGTCCGCTCCGCAGCCAAAGGACGCGTCTACCAGACCCTCTCCTCCATGCTCGAAGTCACAGCCGATGCGCTCGACTCCTACCTTAAACACCAACTCCTCCAGAAACTCGACCGCCTCACCGCTACCGTCAAAATCAAGCGCAGCCCCAGCAAGCGACTGCAAGGCAAAATGACCGCACCCGCCTACCGCGAACTCGAACGCGCCATCAACCACATGGCACTCTCCCCGTGCGCCCACGAAACGGGGATGGCTCAGCTTAATTCCACCAGCATGCCATCATAGGCAGCTTCCATAAAATCGGGCAGATAATCGCAGAGGGACTGGTATTCCACCTCGTGCCCGACGTGGGTCACATAGCCGCGCTCCGGCTGCAGCTGCTGCATGAGTGTCACGGTATCATCCACGCAGAAATGCGTGCGGTGCGGGCGGTAGCGCAGGCCATCCATAGCCAGCGCATCCAGGTGCATGAGCAAGGGGGCGGATGCTGCAGGTAACTCCTGAATATCGGGCACATAGCCAAAGCTCTTTCCCCCGCAACGGAATACGTAGCCATATGTTTCCACCGTGGCATGCACCACCGGCACAGGGATCACCTCAATATCACCCACGGTAAAAGGCTTGCCAGCATGGTCGTGTGCAGCGGGGCGGATATACCCCTGGTAGGTATTCTTCTCATCGAACGCCCAGCCGAACATTTTTTTGAGCATCTGCAGGCACCCGGCTCCGGCATAAAGCGGCAGTCTGTCCTCGCGCCGCCAGCAGAACGCGCGCATTTCATCGAATCCCGCAGTATGGTCCAGATGCTCATGTGTATACAGCACCGCATCAATAGCGGTCAGGTTGTGACGCAGCGCCTGGGCCCGCAAATCCGGGCAGGAATCCACCAGCAGCGTGGTGGAGGCCGAGCGCACCAGCAGAGACGAACGCCAGCGCTTGTTGCGTGGGTTCGAGGAGCGGCAGACTTCACAGCTGCAGCCGATCACAGGCACCCCGGTGGAGGTTCCGCTGCCAAGGAAAAGTACGTTCAGCATGGGATTTTAGTTTGGATTTCCGCGCGCATTATGGCATAATCCACCGCAGAACGCAAAGATAAATTATGCTTTCCCTGCTCAAGATACGGAATCTGGCTCTGGTAGATGAACTCAACTGGGAACCCCACGCAGGATTTCTGGGCATCACCGGCGAAACCGGTGCGGGCAAATCCGTCATCATGGGCGGCATTTCCCTGGCGCTGGGGGAGAGGGCAGATAAAACACTCATCCGCAGCGGTGAAAGCCAATGCAGCATCGAAGCTGTCTTTGAGCTGAAAGACACCCATGAAGCAGACCGGATGCTGGAGGAAAGCGGAGTACCACCCTGCGAGGATGGGCTGCTCATCATCCGCCGCGTACTCACCGCCACCGGCAACCGGCAATACATCAACAGCAGTCCGGTAACCCTCCAGCTGCTCAAGCGCATCGGCTCCGGACTGGTGGATATGCACCACCCGGAGGAGCATCGCTCCCTTACCTCGCAGGAGCGCCAGCTGTGTCTGCTCGATGCCTTTGCCGAAGCCACCCCTGCCCTGAACGCCTACCACACGGCCTACCGCGCCTGGCAGGATGCCCGCGCCGCTTACCGCACTCTGCAGGAAAGCGAAATGGCCAATGAACGGGAATTGGACTTTCTGCGCCACCAGGTAGAGGAGATTGAATCCGCGGCCTTTACTGCAGAGGAAGTAGAAGGGCTGGAAGCCCGCTGGCAGCGCGCACGCAATGCCAACCGACTGCGCGATACCGCCCTGCCCATGCTCCACCAGGTCGGAGGCGAAGAGGGCTCCCTGCTCTCCATCCTGCACCAGCTGGTGCGCAGCGGCCGGGATTTAGAGCGGCTCGATTCCGCCTGCGCCCCCTGGCTGGAAAGCCTGGAAACGCTCATCGATGCAGCAGAAGATTTAGCCGCCAACCTGCAGGATTATGCCGAGGCTCTGGCATGCGACCCCGCCGAACTGGCCGAGCTGGAAAACCGCATTGCCCTGCTGGATAATCTGAAACGCAAATACGGAGCCGATTTTGAAGCTATCTGCGAGCACCTGGAAGCCTGCCGTGCCAAGCTCGATGCCATCGGCAACCGTGAGCAACGTCTGGAGGAACTCCAGGCAGAAGAGCAGCGCTGCTATGCGGAGGTACTGCAAGCCGGGCAGGTGCTTTCCGCAGCCCGCACCGCAGCCGTCCCTCAGCTGGAGGCTGATTTTCTCACCCACGCCCGCCAGCTGGGATTCCGGCAATCCCTCTTCACCGCACAGCTCAGCCCGCTGCCCGAACCCGGCCCACAGGGGCTGGAGGAGGTCGAGTTCCTTTTCGGCCCCAACCCGGGCGAACCGCAGAAACCCCTGCGGCTCATTGCCTCCAGCGGTGAACTGGCACGTGTGATGCTGGCGCTCAAGAGTGCGCTGGCAAAGCAGGATGATACCCCCCTGCTCATCTTCGATGAAATTGATGCCAACGTGGGCGGCGAAATCGCCCGCGCCGTGGGCATGAAAATGCGCGAATTGGGGCGCGAGCACCAGGTTATCGCCATCACCCATTTCCCGCAGGTAGCAGCCCTGGCCGACCACCACTACCTCATTTCCAAGGGGTTGACCCATGAAGGCCGCACCGTCTCCCGCCTGGAGGAAGTCGGCGGCGATGCCCGCATCAGCGAACTGGTGCGCATGCTCGGAGCCTCCGGTCCCACTGCCGAGGCCCATGCCCGCGAACTGTTGCAGTCCTGATTTTCCCCACTCCCTGTGCCATAAAAAAACACGGGGCCTCCATTCTCCGCTGTTTCAAAGATAGGGGGGGCAGACAGAAGCCACGGTGGTGGAACTCATACGCATTGAATCAAGCAGCGGAGGCAAAAGGCACAAATCGGGACGCTCGCATTATTACCCCGTCATGAGCTTTTCCGATACTCAGGGATTCCCCCAGCGAATTAAGAGCGAACAAGATTACTACCTGCGCCCCGGCACCAGGGCTCAGATTGCCTATCTGGCGGGAAACCCGCTCCGCATGGAGATTCTTCCGCCGAAGGGATTGCTCATCCTCCAGCTGTTCATCGGTGGCGGTGGATTATTCAGCTTCGTCGGGCTGGGTATCATCGTTGCCAGCCTCCGTTCATGCTTCAGGAAACAGGCCATCACGCCCCCTACGCCCTATTAGTTCGATAGCTAACTTATAACAAGGATATCGGGAAAGCCCTGATGCCATCGGCCAGAGTATATGGCTGCTCAGCCGTGCAAAACACGATGCCTGGCCTGAGTTCCAGCAGCCCAGTCGGGATTTTACAAGCGTGGCGCAAATCGGCAGCATCCGGGCTACTGCTCTTCTTCACTTCCATGGGATAAATTCCACCATCCTGCACCAATAGAAAATCCACCTCGGCTGTTCCCTTGGCATCCCGGAAGAAATAAAGCTGAGGCCGTCTCCCATTGTGGTTGAAGCTCCTTATCAGCTGCCCATACACCCAGGTTTCCAGAATAGCCCCGGCCATAGGCCCCTTCATGAGTGCTTTTGCGCTCGTCCACCCCGCCAGCCAGGCGCATAGTCCCGTATCCATAAAATACAGTTTGGGTGTCTTCGTCAGTCGCTTGATAGCATTCGCGGAATATGGTTGCAACAAAGCCACAATCCCCGTCGTCTCCAAAATGGAAACCCAGGCCTTGACTGTGTTGGGCGACACTTCCGCGTCACGGGCCATATCTGCATAAACCAGCTGCTGCCCAGTACGCAGGGCTGCCGACTGCATGAACTTGACAAAAGCCGCGCGGTTTCCCACTTGAGAGAGTTCTCTCACGTCGCGTTCCAGAAAGGTGCGCACGTAGGAATCAAAAAAACCTTCGGGCTCCAGCTCAGGATCACGCCTCAAAGCCGGATAGCCGCCGCGCCAGATGCGCTCATACAACTCGTGAATATCGCACACTTTTCCTCCCGTTGCATAAGCGGCAGGAGACTCAGGGGCGAAAACAGGAGCTGTCTCCCCTGCCCCCAGTACCTCACGCTGCGACATGCTGTGTAAATCCACTATTCCCACTCGTCCCACGAGCGTTTCCGTCACGCCCTTCATCAAGTGAAATTGCTGGGAGCCAGTTAACCAGTACATTCCGTTCCGTTTCCCGGAATCCACCTTCATCTTGATAGCCCGCAACAATTCTGGAGCATACTGCACTTCATCGATGAACAAGGGTTCCCGGTATTCCTGCAGGAACCCTATGGGGTCACGCCTGGCCTGGTCTGCCAGCTTGTAGTCATCCAGCGTCACATAATTCATCCCGGGTGGGCATAATTCCTGCAACATGGTGGATTTCCCCACCTGCCGAGCCCCCAATACCAGCACACAGGGATAATGCGCCGATAGATAGGCTACTTTCGCAGCTGCTGTTCTTGGGTAATAGGTGCGTTTCTCCATCATGGCACCCTCATTTTGCCTCAGCCGCGCCTATCCGTCAAGCAAAAACAGAAAAATCCGCATCATTATTACGGAAAAATCCGCAGCGCTGTTGCGGATTTTTCCGTTCGATTTACAACATACCTACTGTAAAGTCATTACAAACGGAACATTTTTCACAATTCCATATTTCTGCTCCTCTTCCGCATCATTTTCACAGTCGTTTCTGACCAAATTCTCACTTCAATGGCACAATAGTGAACGGGAGTCTCTCATCATCATCGTAATGTCCTAATACATGCTGTTCAATGAGAGTCGCCATGCCTGAGGTGGGGGTAAGGAACTCCAGCTTCCAAGTAGAAAAGCCCGCGCCGTCCGCAATATCCGGGTCATTGTGGTCCTGTCCTTCGGTAAAGGTGGCTGTTTCCGGGGTATAGCTGTGGTAGCGGCGGAAGGGCCCGCGACGGCGGGAATATTCATTTCCCTTGGGGAACGAATACTTGTGATTTCCCAGTATGAGGCAGTAGCCCCGCATATTGGAGGCAGGGTTGTCATTCGATGGCAGCTGAGAACAGGCAACGGATGGAACAGACATATGAAAGAGTCAGATGAGTTGATTCATACACACCAGAACGGCGGGAAAAATAACAGGCTGCGGTTCGTGGAGGAACCGCAGCCCGGAAAAAACGGCGCCAGGTGAAGCAGATTACTTCTCTTCGATGGTCACGTCGTACTCGCGGCCCATGATGTTGAGCTTCATGTTGCGGCCGGAGATAGCGGCAGCCACACCCACGGTGGAGAGGGCTGCGGGAGCGCCGAAGTTCTCCTGCTTGGGAGTGGTGGGCGGCTCGGGCTTCTTGCCAGCATAGTAGTCTTCCAGCTGCTGCGGGAACATGCAGTAGATGACGCAGTTCTCGTCGGTCACAGGCATACCCTTGGCAGCGAGCTTGTCGCGCAGGTCCTGCATGCCGGGCTTGATGAGGTCGGCGGGGCGGCAGGTGATGGGTTCCTTGCCCATCTTCTTGGCGCAGAGGGCCTGCAGCTCGGGGTCCACAGGGGCGGGAGTGCGGCCATAGTAGCCCAGGGCCACGTCTGCGCATTGCGGGGTGATGTTCTTCCAGCGGCCGAACTTCACGTTCATCATGGCCTGCACACCCACAATCTGGGAAGTGGGCGTTACCAGCGGAATCCAACCCAGAGCCTCGCGCACTACGGGAATTTCGGCGAACACCTCCTCGAACTTGTCGGTCATGTTCATTTCCTTCAGCTGGCTGCGGAAGTTGGAAAGCATGCCGCCGGGCACCTGGTAGCGCAGCGTGTCGCTGTTCACGATTTCGTTGGCGTGGCTGGTGAAGCGGGAGAGGCTGTCGTACACCGGCTGCAGCATGGCAGAGATTTCAGAAAGCTTCTTCTTGAAGTCGGCTTCGTCCTCCAGCTTCGGGGCGCGCTCGTAGCCGTTCATGAGGGCGAGCATGCGCATGCAATCCGGCTGGCCGGTACCATTGGCAAAGGGAGCGATGGACACGTCCACGGCGTCAGCACCGGCGTTGATACCGGCCACATAAGTGGCAGCACCCAGACCGGCGGTCTCGTGGGTGTGAATCCACACAGGGAGATTGCAGGCCTTCTTGATGGCTTCGGTCAGCGCAGCGGTCTCTGCCGGGGGAATCAGACCAGCCATGTCCTTGATGACGATGGCATCGGCCCCCATATCGGCGATTTCCTTGGCCAGGTTGGCAAAGTACTCAAGGTTATGCACCGGGGAGGTGGTGTAGCAGATGGTGCCGTGAGCCTGTGCGCCGGCTTCCTTGGCAGCCTTGATGGAGGTGCGCATGTTCTGCGGGTCGTTCAGGCAGTCAAAGATACGGAAAATGTTCATGCCGTGCTTGGCGCTCAGTTTCACGAAAGCTTCCACCACGTCATCGGCGTAGTGAGTGTAGCCCACGAGGTTCTGTCCGCGCAGCAGCATCATGTGCGGGGTCTTGGGAGCCAGCTTCTTGAGGGTGTCCAGGCGGTCGAACGGATGTTCCCCCAGGAAACGGAGACCGGAGTCGATGGAAGCACCACCCCAGGTTTCCAGAGCGGAGAAGCCCATGGTGTCCAGGATGGGGGCAATTTCGAGCATCTGCTCGGTGGACATGCGGGTGGCAGCCAGAGACTGGTGGCCGTCGCGCAGTACGGTGCAGTTGAATGTAGCGGGTTTCATATCTTAAAAACTTTGGTTAAATGAAAATGATTCTATGGGCTTATCCTACCATAAAAGCTGCATTCGCGTCAAGCAACTAATGAATCGGGCTATCAGAAAGCGGCAAAAAACTTCTCTGCTTCCTCGCAAACGCGCACGGCAACGCTGTTCACATCCAGGCTGGAAGCCTCCAGCCAGAGGTGGGCAGCTTCCTGGTAGAACGTGCGGCGCTCGGCATCCAGGCGTTCAAAGACCGCGCGGCGGTCGGTATTGAGCAGCAGCGGGCGGTTCGTGCTCCGGGCGGTGCGCGCCAGCAGCGCATTGATGGAGACACTGAGCCAGACCGTGAAACCGAGCATGCGCAGCAACTGGCGGTTTTCCGGACGCACTACGATACCGCCGCCAGTAGAGATGATGGAAGGATTCGGGGTAGGGTTCTGCAGCAGGTAGCGCAGCAGTGCCGTTTCCAACGCACGGAAATGCGTCTCCCCCTTCTCCACAAAAATCTGAGGGATCGGGCAGCCAATCTGTTCCTCTATGATGGCATCGGTATCCAGCAGAGGCATACCCGTCCGCTTGCTGAGCGCCTTGCCCACCGTCGTCTTGCCACAACCCATCAATCCAATCAGGATGATGGGGCGACCCTTAGTGTCCAGAGGATGTATCGGCGCAGCGAGCATGCGCGGCATTGTAACAAAAGCACTTTCCTTTTAAAAGACTAAACCACGAAATGGCCGAAAAAATCATACGTGTCCCAAAGATTTTGCAAGCAATAGAACCATCAGCAACAATTTTAAAGAAGCCACCCCTCATCCTGACAAATGGGACTTTGGCGAGCCAACGGCGAGCGGAAATCTGAGCCCCTCTGGGGCGGTAAGCCGTTAGGCAGACGCTCGTTTACGGGCTTAAAATCAGGCGGGCATTCGCCCGCAGGATTAATGCTTCATATTCCAATTTTCCTTAATCTTTGGGACACATGTGCAAAAAAATTGCCATTTCTCCGGCGCGTCCTGTAATCGGCGCCATGTATTACCTGGCTGGTACCGCTTCTCTGGCAGACACCACCTATCGAAATGAGGGGCATCATCATGTTCATCCTGCTGCGGGGTGTGCCGCTGGCAATTCTCAGGCCATATTTCTTCTGTATGAATTGCAGCCGTAGAGCAGGAAAAGCGCCACCCCGCAAAAATTAACACCAGCCGCCGCCCAGAAAGCAACATCGAAGCCGTACAGTTCTGCCAGCACCCCGCCCAGCAGAGTACCAATACCCGCGCCGATATCCCAGGAGACAAAGAGAGTGGAATTAGCCGTACCGCGTTCATCCTTGCTGCACATATTGATGAACATATTCTGCACCGCCGGGAAAAAGTGGCCATTTCCCAGGCCGCAGGTGAAAGCTGCTGCGTAAAGGGCCCACTCTGCATGCACCCCGGCAATGAGAATATAGCCCAGCATACCCAGGCACACGCCGACCACCCCATTTTGCACAATCTTACCCTTCCGCAGCGTGCGGCTGCCAATCAGTCTCGAAAGGATAAGCCCAGTTGAAAACAAGAGAAAGAAGAAAGCCATGCCGTGCGAGGCGCCCAGCACCTCAATACTATACAAAGCCACATAGGTGGACACCAGACCATACGCAAACGCAGAGCACACCGTGGTCACGCCCTGGCTCCACCCGCGCCAGAGAATCAGGCTGCGCCACCTGAAAGGCTTGCGAGGCAAGGGACGTGGCCGCCGGGGCAAGCGAGTGGAACAAGTCACCCCCAGCCCCGCCAGAGCCAGCACAAATGCCAGCCACATGAGCAGCTCAAAATCAGCCCATGCACCATAAATAGCCAGGCCCACGCTAGGAGCCAGGGCCGACGCCACGTTATTGCTCAGGCCGTAATACCCGATACCCTCTGCCCTGCGGCTGAATGGCAGAGAATCCACCGCCACCGTGCTGTTGGCCACAGTCGTTGCCCCGAAAGGTACACCATGCAGCGTACGAACAACAGCAAAAGCCAGCAGGCTCCCCACCAGAAGATAGGCACCCGTACACATGGTAAACAGCACGAAAGAGACCGACAACACCACCATGCGCGGAAAACTGTCCACCAGCCAGCCACTCACAAACCGCGCCAGCACGGCCGTTATACTGTACCCCGCCAGCACCCAGCCAATTGTGTCCTTATCCGCCCCGAACTCCATGCTCAAGTACACCGGGAACAAGGGGGTCATCACCATGAACGAAAAGAACAACAGAAAATTGGCCACCCAGGCTCGGGTGTAATTTGCCGTCCACAAGCGGGAAATCGGCTGCGCTGGAGCGGTAGTGTTCATGACCAGGCACAGTTATACGCCCACAGAATTTGTTAGTCAACCGCAAAAAGAACCGGCGAGGCAGCAACCTGCGCACCCCACCGCTCTCATTGCCATTTGTGACTATTCGGAAATCAATGCGGTTCCACCAGCGTGGGTTCTTCCATGAGCACCACCTCGGCGCGGGAAACACGCCCGGCGGCGGTGAAATCAAAACGCAGGGCGTGGATGTACTTATCGCAATTCTTCGGGTGGTCAAAGTAGAAATACACAAAGGACTCCGTCTTGCCGGCACCGGGCAGCGTCACGTGCATATTACCGAAGTCCCTCTCCACCTGGGCTTTGGTAGAGGCCTGCAGCTGGGCATCGTGAGCCGCCGCCACGGCGGCATGCCAGCGGCGGTCATCGCGGCCATCAATGCAGTAGCCGATAAGCCCCTCACCGCAATCATCATTGAAATACGGCTTGGAAACCGGGCGAATCAGCGAACAGGAAGCCAGCACCAACGGGAGGATTAGATAGAGCACTTTCATGATTCAGATATACTAACGGTAGGTTGTTTAAAATCTTTTTCCGCACGAGTGCGCCAGTACTGAGCAGCGGCAGCATCCTTCTGCACACCGCGCCCCTGTTCATAACAGGATGCCAGGGCCAGCTGAGCCTCAGCACGCCCCTGCTCTGCGGCCAGGCGATACCAGAGCACCGCCCGGGTGTCGCTCTGCGGCACACCTTCGCCCAGCTCATAGGCACGCCCCAGATAATATTGAGCCAGGTCATCCCCGGCATTCGCCGCCTTTTGAAACCAATCGGCCGCAGCCGCAACATCCCTGTTTGTTCCCTCTCCATACAGATAACACATACCCAGGTTAAACATAGCATCTACAAATCCCTGGAATGCGGATTTCTCATACCACGCCACAGCCTGTGTCAAATCGCGAAGAACGCCGGCACCGGAAGAATAACAGACCCCCAGCGCGCATTGCGCCGCCGCATTCCCACACTCTGCAGCTGCGCGGAACCACGCAGCGCTTTCAGCCGCGCGGGCTGCTTCCCGGTGGCAGCATAGCCCGGCCTCATACGCCGCAAGGGAATAATACGATGTAGCCATCTCCAGCCCCAGATTGGCAGCCGCAGCATACCAGCGGGCAGCCTCACCCCAATTCTGAGGCACATGCACGCCGGTTTCACAGGCCACAGCAAGCACAAACGCAGCATTAGGCCGAGTAACTGCCTGCTTCTGCAAAATTTCCATTCCACGGGGGTGCATATGCCGCAGCAACGCCTCAGCAAAAGGATAACTCATCTGCACCCCGGAAAGATGCCCCATGCGCTCCGGGTGAGTGCGCGCCACAGATACTAACTGCAACATGGCAGATTCATGACCGGCAGCCAGATCAACCAACGCACGCAATGCACCGGCATCATGCCCCAGCAGCAAATCCAGCTCTGCAGCTGCAGACTGGTGCACCGGGGCACGCTGCACCAGCTCCAGCAAAGCGGCAGAATCCCCACCACCGGCAGCTCGAGACGCCAGATTCTGAGCCGATGGTGCAAGTACCATCCATCCTCCCGCTATGCCTAACGGCACCAGCACCACCAGAAGCAACACCTGCACCGCAGCCTGAATGGCACGGCGAGTCGGAGAACGCAAATCTTTCTGCAATCCGGGCATCTAACGTACTATCCGGCATTCTACCCGCAGAAACCAACCGGAGCAAGCAAAAAATCCCCGTATTTCAGGCGGAATGGTGAAATTATCGGAAATCATTTGCCTTTTGGTGGAAATGGTGTATACTTGCCGCGCCATGCTGACCATCAAGAAACTCACCAAAGCACACGCCGGCCGCACCCTCTTTTACGAGACCGAGCTGGTTGTCAACTGGGGCGAGCGCATTGCGCTGGTAGGACCCAACGGAGCGGGAAAATCCACCCTGTTCCGCATGATTCGCGGCGATGATACGCCGGATGAAGGTCAGATTGTCATGGACGATTACGCCGTAGTCGGCTACCTGCAGCAGGAAGCCGGCGACCCCACCGACCGTACCGTGCTCGAAATTGCCATGAGCACCACCCCGGAAATGGGTGATGCTATCCGCACGCTGCGCGAATGCGAAGCCAAGGGCGACAACTCCAGCGATGAGTACGCCGCCGCCATGGATACCTTCATTTCCCACGACGGCTACCAGATTGAGCCCAAGGCCAAGAAGATTCTGAAGGGACTCTCCTTCAAGGACGAGGATTTCCACCGCCCAGCCCGCGAGATGAGCGGCGGTTGGGTGATGCGCGCGCACATGGCGCAGCTGCTCACAGCCGAGCCGGATCTCCTCATGCTGGACGAGCCCACCAACCACCTGGATTTGATGAGTCTGCTGTGGTTCCAGCGCTACCTCATGAATTACCCGGGGGCTATCTTCATGATTTCGCACGACCGCGATTTCATGGATTCGCTCGTAGAGACCGTGTACGACATTGAAAATGGCGAACTCGTGCGCTACACCGGCAACTACACCCGCTTCCTGGAACTCAAGGAACAACGCTATGAGCTCGTGCTGGCCGCCTGGCGCAACCAGCAGCGCGAAATCGCCCACATCGAATCCTTCATCGAGCGCTTCCGCTCGGTAGCATCCAAAGCTTCGCAGGTGCAGAGCCGCATCAAGCAACTGGAAAAGATGCGCCGCATCGAAAAGCCTCGCCAGAGCCGCCGCGTGTTCAAATTCATCTTCCCGCAGCCCCCGCGCAGCATGCAGAAAGTGCTGGAGCTGGAAAAAGTGGGTCAGAGCTACGGCGAGAAGCGCATTTACAAGAACCTCGACCTCCTCATCGAGCGTGGCGACCGCATCGTGCTCGTAGGTCCGAACGGCGCGGGCAAATCCACCCTGCTCAAGATTCTGGCCGGCGTCATCCCCATCGACGAAGGACAGCGCGTGCTCGGCACCACCACCCGCATCGGCTACTTCTCACAGATGCGCTCGGAAAACCTCACGCCCAACTTCACCGTGCTGGAGGAAATCATGAAGGCCGACCCCGAGCTGCGAGAGGAAGAAGCCCGCGCCGTGCTCGGCTCCTTCATGTTCCGCAAGCTGGACTGCGAGAAGCGCGTAGAGGTGCTTTCCGGTGGTGAGAAATCGCGTCTCAGTCTGGTGAAATTCCTGGTGAACCCGCCCAACCTCCTGCTCATGGACGAGCCCACCACCCACCTCGACCTCATGAGCGTAGAAGCACTTTCCCAGGCACTCAAGCGCTACGAAGGCACGCTGGTATTCATCTCGCACGATGTGCACTTCATCCGCTCCCTGGCTGAAAAGACGCTGCACATCAGCCACGGCACCGTCACCCCCTATGCCGGCGGATATGATTACTATCTGGAGAAATCAGGGCTGCTGGATAATCCGGATGCTATGGATCAATAAGTCCGCCGCAGGCGGATATCGCCGCGATATCGTCTGCGCAGCAGATATCGTCCTGCCGGAACGGCAGGATATCGTTCCCGTTTACGGCAACGCTTATCCCCTTCCCAACCATTGGGAAAGGGATTGCGTTTACCCGGAATCAGAAGGTCAACATCGTATAAAGAGCCCGTATCAGGTAATAAGCCGGCACTCCGATTGCCACCAGCACCAGAAGAAGTTGCAACACTTTCTTACGCATCCAGAGTCCCTTCCCTTTCTTCAATTCCTTGAGCACGTGCAACAAGGATGAGATATATGGCAGCATCAAGGTAAACAGAAAAGCCAGTATCAGAACCACGTACACCATCGCCGGCATTTTTCCTGGCATGACAATATCATAGGTCAGCACACCGAAAAGCGCCAGGAGCACGAGAAATTTCAACACAAGCAGCGCATAAATCACCGGGTGCTGCCGAATCCGGATTTTACGATACTTATCCACGTAGACCATACCATCCTTTCCCGGCAGAATATGCGTGCGAAAAAACAGGCCTGCCAAAAACGCCATGAGGATGATAAAGAATACTTCTAACATGACCTCATTATAGCAAGCGCACCCGAATCAACAAGGAAAAAGCGATTCTGATGTAAGTCCGCCGTAGGCGGATATCGTCGCGGCATCGCCGCGATATCTCTCCTGCGGGAAGACGATATCCTCCCGTTGGTCGGACGGGAAAAATGGGCCTGGCGCTGCTGCACCAGGCCCGTTGGTTCCTCACAGCAATCCTGCGGCTGCACAGGCGCCGATGATGGCACCGGCAATGAGCTTGGCCCAGGATTCCTTGATTCCCCAACCAGTCAGCAGACTGGTCAGCCAGTTGTGTTGTGTATTATGCGTATTCATAGGGGAATTTTCTGCATCACATGCGAGCGCGGCGGGGCGTTAAACGCAGCTGCACGGGGTAGGCCATGCCATGCGTCAGCGCCTCGGCAAACATACGGGCGGCATCTGCCGAGTGCGAAGAAGCATCGTGCACCGGGGTTTCACGATAGGTGCCGCTGGCCCCGGCGGGAGCGGTGCGGTACATTTCCAGGCAGCTGAGGCCGGAGGGTTCCTTTTCCCCGCGCGGGTTGACGCGCTGCTGCAGGGTATCGCGGTGGAACCAGCTGTGCGCCAGGATACCACGCAGCGAATTGATACCGCGCCAGATATCCGGTGTGCGGGGCACCACCCGCACGGCGCAGATTCCCTCGCGCGCCAGACTTTCCACATAGGACTGCCCGTGCGGGTCGCGGTGGGCGGCATCGTGCGGCAGGAAATGCGCGGCAATATGGCCATAGCTCATCTCCCATTCGCGGATTTTTCCGGCAAAGTGCTCCAGCGGCAGCTGGTTGGCTGAATAGTGGTTCAGCCAATAGACATTGCCGCCGTAATTCTGCACCAGCCAGATGGAGGTGTGGTCGCTGAGTCCTAAATCCCACGCGGTGTAGAGCGGCTCCTGCGGGTTGTAGTCGAACGCACAGCCAATGCGTCCCTTTTCGCGCAGCCGGGCAATCTGCGCACCGTAGATGGCGCCATCGTTGCCGGTGGCAAAGGCTTCATCCGGCGTGGAGGGGTATTCCTGCCGCATGGCAGCACCCATGGTGCGCTCCATGCGGGCGTACCAGAGTTTCTGTGCGTGGGTAAGCTGCACCCCGCACTCCTGCTCCAGCTTCTCGAAATAGGCAGCCTGGGCATCGGACCAGCCGGCCTTACCCTGCAAGGCATAGTCCGGGTTATCGAACCAGCTCATGAAGAAGAAGCGGAAATCGAGCGGCGAAAGCTCCTCTTTGGCACAATTTTCCATGGCCTGTGAGGTCATTTCATAGTTCACGCCGTAGCGGCCCCCCTCATGCGTACTTTCCAGGATGATGGTACCCTCTGCCGGCACGGTATTAATGGCACCTGTTCGGATTTCACGTGCGCGCCAGGGCGCATGCACCGAAACATGCGCCAGCTCGCTCACATGCAGCAGCTGCAGTGTGCCGCCGCGCAGGGTGGTACCCAGGCGGATATCGCTGCCATTGGCAAAGGCAAGGCGGCCGCGGGCATCCGCCGCGGGGTGCCAGGCTCCCTTTTTCACCATGCCGCTCTGCTGCTTGATGAGGTAGCCTACGCAGGCAAGAGCCTGTTCCTCCTCCGTAGCATGCGGCGGCAGGTAATCGAGGTGCTCCCAGGCAAAGCGCACCTTTTCGAGCTTCTGCTCGGCATCCGGCAGGGTCTTATCAATGATTCCCGCGTGGAAATTCGGCGTGAACAGGCAGTTATCCAGCATGAGCATGGCCACATAGGTGGAAATGCCCAGCTGGCGCGCCTTGAGCACCACATTGCGGTGCCACAGGTTGCGGTGCAGCCGCAGCTGCGCCGCATTGGGGGTGAACCTCTGCATGCGCCCGGATTTATTCTCAATCCAGTACAGGTTATTCAGGCGCCAGAGCGGGTCGCTCAGGCGGCTGCGGAACTGGGGATCAATAGAAGTCAGCATCTTCAGGAAGGTGTTCGTTATCATCATCCAGGGGGGGAGGCAGCTCCTCCTCGCTATAGTTGTTCGGGTATGGCGAAACAACGCGGTTCAGCACCGTCTGAATCAACTGCACATCCTCCGGTTTCTTGCGCAAGACATCGCAGAATTCCACCAGAGCCTGTACATGCTCATCACGGTTCACGCCAAATTCTGCCAGCAACATATGGCGAGCCAGCTCACTTGTTAAAGCCTCGCCACGTGTCAGCTGGTCTGGCTCACGAGTCAGCAGGAAATAGGACAAGCGGGAATCCTGGAATATTTGCATGAACATTTCTTCATTGTTGATATTACGTTCCTCACCTCTTTCCCAATCCTCTGCGCTCCTGGTCCGGTGCTTCAGCAGATTATCCATATACACCTTCAACTGACGCTTGCGCCAGCGGCAATTAGAGGCATAATCATACATGCGCTCCAGCTCAAAATCAAACAGATTCAGCGGGGTAAGAGTATGCGGTATCTCATGCGGTTTTCGTGCCATACGAGGACGCAACAGCGGAATGCCATCCGATGTTTGTACCACATATGGTGCACGCTGATGCGGGCTGGCGGAATCCGGCATACCCGGCATCAGACGCACCATCTGGTCTGGCAGACGTGTCGTACGATACACCGTCACATACTGCAGGCGCGAGGTATCCAGCTCTCCCGGACGGATTCCCCCAAGCTTCACCCCACAGACAGTCGGAGGATTATCCGCCCCCATCCCATCGGCCCATTCTGCCACGCGCTCATAATGCCGCATGAACGATTCCAGGCCGACCTCCGGAGTCCAGCGATTATCCACCTTGCCAGGGGGCTTACCGTCCACCCCGCCATAGCGTTCCATATCCCACCAGATGCCATCCGGGCCGACATAGGGCACCTTCACCACGCTGCGGCGAAGCTCAGAAAGCAGACGCAGAGCTGGCATGACACGTTCATCACCATGGTATTCAGGAGGCAATTCCACCTGATTTTCCATAGAATACCCCTTTTGGACCAGGTCCGGGCGGAACACACGTGTATTCCCCCCCTTGGTATAATCCGGTTCCGCAATATTATCGGTCTGAATCGGGTTCAACGACATTCGGCAGATTTCACTACCCCCGCGTTCCGTAATACCATATGCACGCAACTCCGGGTACTTCTGCAACACCTCACCCAATTCCTGCATGGCAGCCTCCGGCGAACGGGTACCGAATACATCCGCCAATTCCGACTGCAACAGGGTGCGTTCAGATTCGGGCAGAAGTTTCCAGCCCCGCGCCGGGTCATCCAACAGGTTCCAGAGAGCCTGCCCCGCTGCACGGAACGTGCGTTCCCCACCATAAGCAAAGCACCATCCCTGCTCAAAGCGGCGGGCGGAGTCCGGTTCATAGGCATTTCTGAGGTATTTTTCCAAAGGAATAGGATTATCCTTATTATAGCGACGGCGAAGGGCTGCCACATCTGGAATCATCTCCTTGACCTGCTCAGCCGCAATGCGGTTCGCACGCACCAGTCGCTCACGATAGTTGATAGCCGATTCCTGTATCGTAAACTTGCTGAACGGTGTGGTGTAGAACCATTGTTTCACCGAATTCGGCAGCTGGGACTCGCGCATATGCGCCAGCATATACCGTACATTGAGCTCAGACATGCAGCTGGCCAATCGCGCATTCATTTTTACCGGGTCTCCAGGATGAATTAAATTCGGATACCGGCGGCGCATGATACGGCGTTTCGATCCGGTGATGCGGGTATCATCCATCTTATAATCACGCCCGATTTCCAGAACCTGGTCGCGTTCCTCCGGCGACAGCAGATTCTCACGCACCAACAAATCGGCCACTTCCTCCGGTTCAACCCATTTGGAGGACAGCATACGATTCCAATACGCCTTGAAACTGAGTTGCGCAAGCGAAAGCGGGGTCAGCGGGCGGCTGTGACGCACCAGGTAACGGTCTGTTTCATCCTTTACCAGCTTCAGCGTATGGTCCAGGCGGCGGCCTTTGTAACGGGTCCAGTTCTTATTCTCCCGGACAAACTCAAGCCCCACCTTGAACAAAGTGGAATCCCCCATCCATTGCGCGCAGAGGTCACGAGCCGCAGTATTACACAAATGGTCATAGCCCAGATATGCTTTCTGCTGCATCGGGAACATATTGCTGCGCAAATACGACACGCGCTCCGCAGCATCCTTGACCATACCACGTTGTAATTCCGGAATCAGCATATTCTTGCCCATGGGAAGGAACGAGGTTTCCACATTACCTACTACCGAATTTACCACATAGCCAGGGAATTCGAACCACGGCGTATAACGGCCATCGGGACGCTTCATGCGCCAGAGCTTTCCCCCCTTGCCATCAGGAGTGCTCTCTAGATCGTTCCCGCTCAAGTCCGAATAACGGAGCATCACCTCGCTATTCATGTCGTACCGGGCACGATTATCGCTCATATCAGGCCGGATTTCTGAAAGCGGCTTGGGGTCCCATACCTTCCGGTCCAGGCAGTCTCCAAACTCCCGATTCAGCAGATGCGCGTAAATATCTGCCGGGGCGTGCGCCATGCATAGCGCATCCTGGAAATCCCGGGTATGCGGAATAACCTGCATGAGGGCATCTGCGCAGGAACGCAGGCTGAGAATAATGCGATAAGCCTCCACTAACTGAGGTGCATCCGTTTTTCGCGGCAGACGGGTCCGCTTTACAGCATGTTCATAGCAATTGGTAAAGGCATGGCGCGGTTCATCTCTCAACCACCGCGGAGCATGACCTGAATAATGGCGGCGCTGCATATACATATGCCCGATACGCTCACACAGCATATTCAGAGACTCCTCACGAGGCATGCCGCGCTGCCAGCGGTCAATGGCAGCGCACACTTCACTATGAATGAGGGCGCGCCGCTGCTCGCTGCGATAACGAGCCTCCTTCTGGCTCTTGTTGATACGCCTCAGACTATCCAACGTTTCCGTGTTCAACAAATAACGATAGCCAAGTCTCTTCACTTCCTCCACGTAATCATTCATAACCGCGCGGATAGCCTCCTCCCGGAACGGGCTGTAAAAGCCATTCAACTGAGCCTGTTTGGGAATTTCTGCCGGTTTTCCCTGAGCAATACGGAGCATGCGCTGATCGTATTCCTTGAGCTGCTGTTTATTCTTCAGCATCTCCCCATTTGCCAGCTGAAACCACTCATCATACAGCAGCAGGTAAGGAATCGCCTGCTCTGCATTCAACGGGCGGCGTTTCTTCCCGGTGGCATTCTCCACCAGCATATCAAATGTCTCCGGGTCATTCACATCCCGTTTCACCAGCTCCGGGCGCGACAAGCCATCCCGGTCAGCGCGTTTCTGCAGGAAAGCACGGGCGGTTTCTTCCTCCTGGAAACCGATATGATGCTCCGTATTGAGCAGCTTGAGAGACCTCAGCACCTCCTCCAGCGGGCCGGTACCCGCCCACCGGCGGCTGCTGCAGAGAGCCTCCCTCAGCAACTCATTCTTCGCATGAATGTCAGGTTCATCCAGAATACGTTTCCGGGTTGCTTCATTCACCCCCCAATCTGCCAGAATCTCCCCATTATCCAGCAACGCAGAGGGGGAGCGGAAATGGTGCAATGCCGCGCGACCAGACGCTATCAACACATACGGCAAGTTCATAGCAGCCTCTCGCATATTAGTTTCAATATCGGTGAAATTATCACCGAAGCTTTCCCAATCAATGTTGGAGGCCACCTTATCTACACGGGCTGCCAGCTCCTGCATACCCAGTTCAGTAGCCTGCGCAGCCTTACCCGCCAGAAGCATCTTGGCATTCTCCGCCGTCAGCGTACCCAGCCCCTGGAGCGCGGCTAGTGAATACCCCGCCACCCCCGCATTGCGGGCTTTCATGAAGTTGGCAATTGTGCGGTTAAGCATCTGCGCGCCGACGCGGGTCATTCCCATGTAAATCCCAGCCTGCAGCCCACCAGCCAGAATGCCAGCGGCTGTCTGAAGTTCCTGGCGTCCCTTGGGTGAGCGCTGGCGCGCCTCTGCCACCGCCGCCCCCGTACCAGCCAGAGTCAGCGCAGCAAAGCCGGCCCCTCCCATGAAAGCCATGGCAGCCCCGGGGATTGCCCCGGCAGCATCCACCGCCATCTGCTCCGCCAGGTGAGCATCTTCACCCAGGTCAATGGGGAATAATTCGCCTTGTGCCACGCTGCGTAATTCATGCAGAGCCTGAAGCCGCTTATCGGCAGCAATGCTGTACCGGCGCAGCGTATCGCTATCAAAGGTCTCACCGGCAGCCCGCGTAAGCGCCGTTGAAACATGACCAATCCCCTGCAGCAGGGAATGCCCCACATCTGCCGTACCGCGGCGCATACTGTGCAGCACAGCCTCTCCCAGATGCGCCGGTTTTTCCTCCAACGCACGGGTGGAGTCCAGCGAACGGGCCACAGCATACACACGAGCCCGGGCATCGGCATCCATATCAGCCAGCGCATCCACAGCCTGCACCAGGTCAGGAGTATTGGTAATTACCTTGGGGAAAGTGACCAAATCTGTTTCCAGCGTCTTAATAAGTTCCCATGCCTCCGAGAGAGATTCGGCCAGGGGCATATACTGCTCACGCTCCTGGTAACCAAGCTGCAAAGCTGCCTCATACACGCTACGTTCGGCGGCATCCTCCGGCTGTTTCGTATCCTTGCCCTGCAGCGCAGCATGATAAGTCTGCTCGTAAAGCTGGCGGGCTTTCTGGCGCACAGGGACCTCGCTGTTCTGTACTGAAAGTGCAGTAAACAGCTCTGGTTCAGTATCGCGCACCCCCAGTTCCCGAGAAATATTCCGCCGCAGTTCAGACCATTCGGCACGCACCTTCTCGCGCTCCAGCCCACGGTGGTCCACCACCCAGGAGCGGTTGATACTGGACATAAGCTGGTAGTCCCGCTCCTCAGCCGGGCGGGATTCATCATCAGCTCCAGCCTTATGGCGCACCTCTGCCGGCACGGTAGACGGGTCACCAGTCAGCAAGGTGTTCCAATACTGGCTCTTCTCCCATTCCTTGCCGGAATTCACCTCGCGCAGCGGCGGAAGCGACTCCAGCGGTACGGGCTTTCTGATTTCTTCTATTTCTTGTTCCATGTTATTCATAATGTCTTATTCCGGTTGGTAGCACACCCAGTTATCACTTTCTTCCTGCAGCTGAGTGAGCCATTGTTCACTTTCTTTTTCCGGGCGCCTCATCAAGCGCTGCAGAGCCTCCTCCTGCAAACGGCCGAGACATTGCACAGCCTCCGCATCTCCCGGGCAACCGAAGCGGCCTTCATGGTACATATTCCACAATCTGCGGCTCATACCGCTGCGCTGCTGCGGCGGCACCTGCGCACTCTTTTGCAAGCGCTGCAGCAAAAACAATCTCTGCTCAGCCGGAATCGGCGCCAAGGCAATGTCCACCACGAATTGCTCGTCATCTCCATCGGCACGTTCATCTATGCGGCGCAACCAGTTGCAAGCCTCTACTGAGGAAAGAGCCCTCCTGGGGCACTGCAGTTTTTCCACGGAATCCGGCTTGATTACACCGGCTGCCACCGCACTGTGCAGAGCAGCGGCATCGGGTTCAGTTCCCTGCTCAACCCCAGCAGCCAGCTGCAATGCCAGCGCGCTGAATACCCCCTTGCGGGCCTGTTCCACTTCTCCTTCCAAGGCGCGGATATCCTCCGCCCCCTGGGGGCGGGGGTCCGACTCTGCATCCCAGGCAGCCAGCGCCTCGTGCGGATTCTGCTGCAAGCGCTGCTGCCAGCGCGAATGAAGGCTGCGGCTCTGTGCATCCGACAACTGCTGCTGCATATCTTCCTCCGGCACAAAAATTTCGCGTCCCTGTTCCAGCCATTGGCAGGCGGCTTCAGCATCTCCCCGCAGCACTGCGGAATCCACCTGCTCCTGCCACCGGCGGCGCGATTGGTGGAGACGCTCCACCTCCATACGGCGGCGCCCTTCCAACGAATAGCGGCAACCATAAGCCTCGCTCATCCTGCGTGCCCGCTCCCGAGTCTCCCCACTGAATTGCTCCAGCATTTGCTGCACTCGCGGAGTATAGGCCTGATTCCAGCTGTAATCCCAGTCCCGTACCGGATTTTCCAGCAGCTCCTCCGTAGTTTCCCGCGCAATTTCATCAAGCATACCGGCCACATCCGCATCATTTCCTGCGGATGATACCCGGTAGATAGCATCTGCCAGCTCAGCAACACCTGCGCCAGCAGCAGCAACGCCCTGCCCCAGCACCCGGCCAGAGCGGCTCCAATCATTTAACGCATTGAGCGGCAAGTGCACTCCCTGACGCGGATACGCCAGCATGCCCCACTCTTTCATTCGAATAGCCATGCTGAGAAGCATGGCACGATACCCCCACCGGGTCAATCATACCCGGTGGGTCGGCAGCGCGTTCCAGCCTGTACCCGCAACCCTACGGCACCAACTTCATATCATCATCAAACACTATACGAAGCGGTTGAGCAGTAGGAATTTCCAACTGCTCAACACCAGCCGGGCTCAGTCCACGCAAGTGCATCACCAGCGCCCGCAGACTGTTACCATGCGCCACCACCAGCAACCGCTCCCGCGCATACAGGCGGGGGCGCAATTCCTCCTCCCAGCAGGCGCGCACACGCCGCAGTGTATCCTTGAGAGATTCCGTAGCCGGCAACAGCGACGGAGAAACACCTGCATAGCGAGGGTCATTCCCCGGCCAACGCTCATCGCCCATGGGAATCGGTGGCGGGGGGCAATCAAACGCACGCCGCCAGCGGTGCACCAGCTCCTCCCCCATTTCCTGTTCCACCTCCCGCTTATTCCGTCCCTGCAGAACACCGTAATGCTTCTCATTCAAACGCCAGTCTTTGTACACAGGAACCCAGGCACAATCCAACCCTGCCAGCACAATATTGAGCGTATGAATCGCCCGCATAAGCAGAGAGGTACACGCCGCGCCACACACAAACCCGCTTTCTGCCAGGCGGCGCCCGGCCAGCTCGGCCTCATGCCGCCCCCTCACAGACAAAGGCACATCTGCCCAGCCAGTAAATCGGTTGTCGGCATTCCATTGAGATTCCCCATGCCTCAGCAACACAAGTTCTTTCATGCAGAAATGATGCGCTATTGGCACTCCACAATTGCAAAACGGGCAGAATCTGTTACAATACCATACGTATGACCCGGATTCGCCTTATCTTTCTGCTCATCATCCTTTCCTTTATCTGCAGCCTGATACTCATGCTGCCCGGCTGGTTCAGAGACCCGGAAAAACTGGTGCAGGGCGAGTGGCAGGAAGCAAACAAACTCGGCTTTGTCGAGGTAACCGATTCCACCGCCCGCTGGCGCGGCAGTAACTACAAGGGGACCTTCCACTACACCTGGGTGCAGACGGACTCCGAACCCTACACCGCTGAAGTCTCCCGCCATAAAGATAAATGGCTCATCGGCATCACCTTTGAGGATGATGACCATGCCGTGGTAGATTTTTACATCATGGATAAACTCCCACAGGAAGCCCGCGACTTTATCCGCCAGAAAAACCGGGCAAAAAGCCGCCCGGAGGACGAACTCAAACTGCGTTTCCGCCGAATCAAAGCGGGAAATTAGGCTCAAATATCCTCCTCATGCAGATTATCCTTGAAAAATCATGTTCTTTGCGTTAAAAGTAGCACAGGGCAATTTTTATGTCCACCAGGATTTCTTACTCGAACCCCAAACATACTAAAACTATGGAAACCTCATTCAAGATTCACGGCCTCTGCGCAGCCACGCACACCCCCATGAACGCTGATGGCTCCTGCAATCCCAATGCAGTAGACGCACAGGCCAAATTCCTGGCCAGCCAGGGCATCAAATCCGTCTTCATCACCGGCTCCACCGGTGAATCCGCCCACATGCAACTCACCGAGCGTAAGGAAAACATGGCAGCATGGGGCGAAGCCGGCAAAAAATATGGCATCGATGTCGTAGTACACACCGGTGGCAACTGCGTTTACGACGGCCGGGAACTTGCGGCCTATGCTGCAAAATGCGGCGCCACCGCCACCGCCAGCAACGCCCCCTGCTACTTCAAGCCGGGCAGCATTGACCTGCTGGTAGACAGCCTTGCCGTGGCAGCCTCCGGTGCCCCCGAGCTCCCGTTCTACTTCTACGACATTCCCGTGCTCACCCACGTAGGCTTCAACCCCTGCAAAGTCATCGAAGCCTGCGCCAGGAAGATTCCCACCTTTGTAGGCGTGAAGTTCACCAACCCCGACCTCGCCCTGTACATGGACGCGCTGAACTACGAAGGCGGCAAGTACGACATCCCCTGGGGCGTGGACGAATGGTTCCTGGGCGCCTATGCCACTGGTGCCAAGGGTGGTGTAGGCTCCTCATTCAACTACGCCCCCAAGCTGTATGATGACATCATGAAAGCCGTGGACGCCGGCGATCTCGCCGAGGCTCGTCGCCTCCAGCAACTCTCCGTCACCATGATCAACATCATCGCCGGCAAGGGCTACATGGGCTGCTGCAAGTACCTCATGAGCGAATGGACCGGCGTCGACTTCGGTCCGGCACGCCTCCCCATGGGCAAGCAGGACAAAGCCACCCTCGATGCGCTCAAGAGCGAGCTCAAGGCCATCGGGTTCTATGACTGGGCCATCTACAAGTAACACCTTACCCAAGCCTCCTCATGGACACGAAAGCACTTGGCGAATTCTACAAAGACAAGCTGCTCAATGAGGTAGTACCGTTCTGGTTCCCCCGTTCCCTGGATAAGGAGAACGGGGGGCTCTACCACTGCTATGCCGCAGATGGCACCCTGGTGGACACCGACAAGAACGTATGGGCCCAGGGCCGCATGGCCTGGATGCTCCTCACCTGCTACAACAGCATCGAAAAGAACCCGCTCTGGATGGAATGCGCAGAAAGTGCGCTCAGGTTCCTGGAAGAAAAATGCGCTGACCACCAGCTCAACCGCATGTACTTCCACGTAACGGCAGAGGGCACCCCCATCCGCATGCGCCGCTACGCCTACAGCGAATGTTTTGCCGCCATCGCGTGGGCAGCCCACTACGGCGCCACCGGTGCTCCCCACAGTGCAGAACGTGCACGCAACTGGTTCGGAGTCTTTGCTGACATCTTCTTCACCCCGGGCAAAATGACCCCCAAGGGTACCGGCAACCGCCCCGGCGAAAACCTGGGCTGCCGCATGATTATGCTGGTAACAGCACAAGAAATGCGCCGCTATCTAGGAGACGAAGGAGGCATCTACACCGCCTGGATTGACCGTTGCATCAACGATCTGCAGACCCTGTTCCTGCATGAGGAAATCAAGGCCGTACTTGAAAACGTAGCACCGGATGGTTCCATTATCGACCACTTCGATGAGCGCACCCTCAACCCCGGACACGCTATTGAAGGCGCCTGGTTCATTCTGGAGGAAGCCCGCTCCCGTGGCGGTGACCAGAAAGCCCTTATCGACACCGCCTGCAAGATGATTGACTGGTCTCTGGAGCGCGGCTGGGACAAGAAATACGGCGGTCTGCTCTACTACACCGACGTATTCGGAGGCCCGGTGCAGGAATACTGGCACAACATGAAGTTCTGGTGGCCGCACGATGAAGCCCTCATCGGCACCTGCCTGGCCTACGTCATGACCGGTGATGAGAAATACGCTGAATGGCACCAGCGCATTCACAACTGGGCATTCGAGCACCTGCAGGACAAAGAACACGGCGAGTGGTTCGGCTATTGCAACCAGGACGGCACCACCACCAACGGTCTCAAAGGCTCCATGTGGAAATCATTCTTCCACCACCCGCGGGCCCTCTGGTGCTGCGCACACTATCTCGGGGCCATTTCCGCCCCCTCCACACAAGCATAATTTCACCAACATACTGAAACATGATTATCGGCATACTCAATTCCGGCGGCGACTGCCCCGGCATCAATGCGGTGATTGAAGGCTACGTCTCCGCTGCCTACCGCCGCGGTTGGCGAGTCATCGGTTTCCACGACGGCTTCGAAGGTCTGCTCCCTGTAGCAGGCGGCCGCCGTTATGAAACCCTCACTCCCAGCAAAACACATAAAATCCGCGCTTATGGCGGTACCATTCTCGGCACCACCAGCACCGGCAACTTCAAGGTAGTCACCAACAAGGTAGGCCGCCGCCAGGTGGATCGCGAAGTTATGGCCAAAGCCAAAAAGACCATTAACGCCCTGGGGCTCCAGGCTCTGGCCGTTATCGGCGGCAGCGGTTCTGCACGCACAGCCAAGCTCCTCTCCGAGGAAGGGCTTCCCGTGATTTCCATTCCCAAAACCATTAACAACGACCTCTGCAGTGACTCCGACTACACGTTCGGATTCCACAGCGCCGTTTCCGTGGTAACTGAATCCATTGACCGCATCCGCACCACCGCCAACGCCCACCAGCGCATGATGGTGATTGAGGTAATGGGCGACATGTCCGGCTGGATTGGTCTTTACGGCGGCATTGCCGCAGCAGCAGACGTAGTACTCATCCCCGAAATCGACTACGACCTTGAAAAAGTGATTGAATGCATCAAGGCCCGCAAAGCCACCGGTCAGCGTGAAATCATCGTTGTTGTAGCGGAAGGCTCCCGGCTGAACGGCCAGCTTGTTACGGTTCACAACAAAGAAAATGGAGATGAACGCCTCGGCGGCATCGGCAACAAGCTCTCCCACATTCTGCAGGAACGCACCGGCATTGAAACCCGCTACTGCGTGCTGGGACACACCCAGCGCGGTGGCTCCCCCTGCGCATTTGACCGCATCCTGGGCGTGCGCTTCGGCGTTGAGGCCGTAAAACTCATTGAGAAAAAAGACTTCGGCAAAACCGTTGTGCTCAATGGTCTCAACATCGACAACGTCCCCATTGAGGAAGCCGTGGCTCACCACCGCTTCGTGAACCCCGATAGCCAGATTATCAGCACTGCTCGTGACCTGGGCATCATCTTCGGCGACCGCAGCCCGGAGGAAATGCACCATGACCGCAAGCGGGTATGCTCCACCAAAAAGGAACCCGCCCGCAAGTGCTGCAAATCCAAGTCGGCAAAGTCTAAATGAACAAAGCCCTCACATATCTGTGCGCGTTAGGGGGCATGGTCAGCAGCCTGCTCACCTCATGCTCCCACCAGGAGATTATAACGCCGGAAAAAACAACCCCCAGCTATGTTGCTATGGAGGTTAACTCCGGGCGTGTGCTTTACTCATCCAACTCCAACCTCAAGCGCCCCATCGGCATGCTGACCAACCTGGCCACCGCCGTAGTCGTCATGGACTGGGTAAAGGCATACCAGGTGGACATGAACCGCCTCATCACCGTACCGGCAGGTGCTGTGGTCTGGCATCGCACCAACCTGCTCCGTCTGCGTGCGGGCGACAGCATCTCCGTGCGAGATGCTCTGTATTCCGCCCTCATGTGGGATGACAGCGCCTGCGCCACCACCCTGGCCTATGCTTGCGGCAGCAACCTGAGTACCAGCAACCCGGAGGGGGCCTTCATCGCCCAGATGAACAACCTCGCCCGCAAGCTGGGCATGACCTCCACCGTATTCAAGGGAACCAATGGAGCCGTCATCACCCAGTCATCTGCGCGAGATATGGCCCTGCTGGGCATCTACGCCACCAACGATACTGATTTGCTGGCCATTACTGCCCAGACCGGCTGCATCGTCACCATACACTCTGCCTCCGGCACACGCCGCCAGACCATCCGCAACAACAACAAGTTGCTCAGCGGCTCCGGTCATGTGGATGGGCTCAAGGTCGGGCAATCCCGCAGCGCAGGCAGCTGCCTCATGGTGACCGCACGCCGCGCCTCCGTAAAACGCATCAACCCCTCCACCGGCAAAGAAGCTACCTTTGCGCAGCGTCTGCTGGTGGTCATGCTCGGCATGCCCTCCTCCAACACCCGCTACAAGGAAGCTGCCCGCTTCCTGCGCGATGGCTGGAACGCATGGGACGCATGGTTGCCCACTAACGATTACCTGGATAGAACAAAATTCATCATACTTCCCGAATAAAAGCTTATGAACATTGGTATTCTCAACGCCGGTGGCGACTGCCCCGGCCTCAACGCCGTGATTGAAGGTGCCGTTGGCGCCGCATCTGCCCGCGGGTGGACCGTCTATGGCTTCTATGATGGCTTTGAGGGCTTGCTCTCCACGCCTGAAAACGAACGCTGGCGCATCCTGACGCCCGAAAACTGCCTCAACATCCGCTCCACCGGCGGCACCATCCTCGGCACGGTAAACAAAGGCAACTTCACCGTGAAAAGCGGTGTTGGCGGCCGTATGCAGATTGCGGAAGACGTGCTGGCCCGCAGCAAGGCAACCGTAGAACGCCTTGGCCTCTCAGCCCTCATCGTTGTGGGCGGCGATGGTTCCCAGACCATTGGTCAGGAACTCCGCCAGATAGGTCTGCCCATTGTGGGGGTGCCCAAGACCATTGATAACGACCTGGGAGCCACAGACTACACCTTCGGTTTCTGGACCGCTGTTTCCGTGGTCAGCAAGCAGCTCGACCGCCTGCGCACCACAGCCTATTCTCACCAGCGCATCATGGTGGTGGAAGCCATGGGGCGCCACGCCGGCTGGATTGCCCTGTATGGCGGCATCTCCGGTGGTGCAGACGTGATTCTCATCCCCGAGATTCCCTTCACCCTGGAAGACGTAGTGCGCAAGGTGGAACTCACCAAGGCCCTCGGCCAGCGCGAAATCATCATCGTGGTAAGTGAAGGCGCCACCATCGGCGGCAAACTCCTCACGCTGGATGAAGAGACCAAGGGCGAAGTACGCCTCGGCGGTATTGCCGCATTCCTCTCCACCAAGCTCGAGACCCTCACAGGCATCGAAACCCGCTACTGCGTACTGGGCCACACCCAGCGCGGCGGCTCCCCGATTCCCTTCGACCGCGTACTCGGCGTGCGCTGCGGAGCCAAGGCTATCGACCTCATCGAGGAAGGCAAGTTCGGCGAAACCGTGGCCCTGCACCGCACCGACATGGTTTCCATGCCCATCGAAGAAGCCGTGCGTACCCTGCACCTGGTGGACAGCAAGAGCCAGCTCATCGAAGCCGCCCGCGAAATCGGCATTTCCTTCGGTGATGCAGCCGATGCAGGCAACATCTGATACACCATCACAATCCACCTCACATCCACCCGCCGCAGAGCACCTGCAGCGGGTGTTTTTATTTGTCAGGGCTTGCAATTTCATGCGTATGTGCGTATAATCAACGCCCCCGATCTTATGAAAACCTACACCGACATCCACACCGGCCTGACCAGTGCCCAGGTAAAGGAAAGCCGCCAGCAGCATGGCAGCAACGAAATGACCCCACCCAGCCGCGACCCATGGTGGGTGGAACTTGCCCGCAAATTTGCCGACCCGCTCATCGTCATCCTCCTGGCCGCAGCCGTCATCTCCTTCATCCCCGTCATCCTTTCCCCCGGCGAGCACAGCCCCATCGAAAGCATCGGCATTCTCTGCGCCGTACTGCTCGCCACCACCGTGGGTTTTGTCAACGAATACCGCGCCAACAAGGAATTCGACATCCTCAACAAAGTGAACGACGTCACCCCCGTGCGTGTACTGCGCGATGGCAAGCACACCATGGTGCCCAAAAATGAACTCGTGGTGGGTGATATCGTCACCCTCGAAACCGGTGTGGAAGTCCCGGCAGACGGCGTGGTGCTTGAATCCTCCTCCCTGCGCGTCAACCAGTCCTCCCTCACCGGCGAATCCGAACCCGTGCTCAAGCAACCCGGCGAGGGCGAGGAAACCCTCCCCGGCGCCTATCCGCGCAACGTGGTGCTGCGCAGCACCCTCGTGACCGATGGCCACGGCGTCATCTGCATCACCAAAGTGGGCGACCACACCGAAATTGGCAAGGTAGCCGAAGCCGCCACCAAGGAAAGCGGCGTCAAATCGCCGCTCAACCTGCAGCTCGAGGGGCTCTCCCAGGCCATCAACGTGCTGGGCACCTCCATTGCCATGCTCCTCTTCGTCTCCCTCGTAGCACACGACGCGCTGCTGGGCAAATTCGTACTCACCACCAGCCAGTGGTACTACTTTGCCGCCCTCATCGCCGGCATTGCCGCCGCCACGCTGAAAATCTGGTATCCTGTGCTGCGAGACCTCCTCGGCTACATGAAGGTGCGCATCCCCTCCCCCGCCTGGGTGAAGCAGGGCGGCTTCGGCGCCTGGGGCAAGTGCCTCCTCACCGGTGCCATCATCTTCGGCGCTGCGCTGGCCGGCCTCATCTACAGCGGCATCCTGCCCGCCGACCCCGCCACCTGGATGCCCCAGGCCGCTGCGGATAAAATCCTCACCTACTTCATGATTGCCATCACGCTCATCGTGGTTTCCGTGCCGGAAGGCCTGCCCATGAGCGTGACCCTGAGCCTGGCCTACAGCATGCGCAAAATGGCGAAGCAGAACAACCTCGTGCGCGAAATGGACGCCTGCGAAACCATTGGTGCCGCCACCGTAGTCTGCTCCGATAAGACCGGCACCCTCACCATGAACCTCATGACCGTGCGCGAAGCCAACTTCCCCGGCGTGAACGAACAAGGTGCCGCCGCCCCCATCTTCCCCCTGCTCACCGAGGCCGTGGCCGCCAACTCCACCGCCGACCTCGATGAAGAAGGCAAGGTGCTCGGCAACGTGACCGAAGGCGCCATGCTCATGTACCTCAACGGCAAAGGCATCTCCTATGCCGATGCCCGCAGCAAGTTCAGCGTCATCGCCCAACTTCCCTTCCACACCCAGAACAAATTCATGGCCACCTGCGGCAACTCCGCCGTACTCGGTAAAGAGGTCATCTTCCTGAAAGGCGCACCCGAGGTGGTACTTTCCAGGTGCTCCACAGCCTACGCCAGCGAGCTCACCGATGCCGCCCGCGAGGAAGTGCTCACCATCATCCGCACCGCCCAGCGCAAAGCCATGCGCGTGCTCGGCCTCGCCTACAAGGAAGGCCGAGCCGACACCCCCGAAGCAGTCAAGGAAGCCTGCACCGACCTCACCTGGCTGGGCTGCTTCGTCATCCAGGATCCTGTGCGCCCGGACGTTCCAGCCGCCGTGGCTTCCTGCCACAAAGCCGGCGTGGGGATCAAGATTGTAACCGGCGATAACTTCGAAACCGCCTGCCAGATTGGCCGCGAAATCGGTCTGCTGCCAGAGGGCGAACTGCCCCAGGGCGCCGTGCTCACCGGCGACCAGTTCGGCCAGCTCACCGAGCAGCAACTGCTCGATGGCGTGAATGACCTCCGCGTGCTCTCCCGCGCCAAACCCATGGACAAACTGCGCCTCGTCAACGCCCTGCAGGAAAAAGGCCACGTCGTCGCCGTCACCGGCGATGGCACCAACGATGCCCCCGCCCTCAACCATGCCGATGTAGGCCTCTCCATGGGCATCACCGGCACCTCCGTGGCCAAGGAAGCCTCCGATATCATCCTGCTGGATGACTCCTTCGCCTCCATCATCCGCGCCATCAAGTGGGGGCGCTCGCTCTACCGCAACATCCAGAAATTCATCGTCTTCCAGCTCACCGTGAACGTAGCTGCCTGCGGTATCGCCGCGCTGGGGCCCTTCATCGGCTGCGAGCTGCCCCTCACCGTCACGCAGATGCTCTGGGTCAACCTCATCATGGACACCTTCGCCGCCCTGGCCCTCGCCTCCGAACCGCCCAGCGATGACGTCATGGAGCAGAAACCCCGCAACAAGTTCGCCTTCATCATCACCCCCGCCATGTGGCGCTGGATTCTCTGCCTCGGCATCGGCTTCATCATCGCCCTGGTGAGCTACGTGAAGTGCATGCCCTCGCAGGAGCTTGAACCGGAAGCCTTCCGCCACTCCGTCACCCTGCTCTTCACCGGCTTTGTGATGCTGCAGTTCTGGAACCTGTTCAACGCCCGCGTCTACGGCACCAACAACAGCTTCGTGAACGGCATCTTTGCCAACCGCAGCTTCCTTTTCATCCTCGCCGTCATCCTCTTCGGCCAGGTACTGGCCACCCAGTTCGGTGGCGATATCTTCCGCACCGTGCCCCTCACGCTCTGCGAATGGCTCACCCTCGCCGCGGTCACCTGCCCGGTCCTCATCATCGGCGAAATCGTCCGCCTCATCGGCCGCGTCCGCGCCAGATAATGAGTCCAGCCGCCTCCGCCTTCCAACCGCCGCTTCCCCGGAAGCGGCGGTTTTTATCCTCGTGCACCTCCTGCAATCCCATAACAATAATTTTTTCCTGGTAAGCGCATGCTTCCTGTGTCATACAGCGCGTTTATTGAGCGTACAGAAAGAAGCACATTTGCCTTGTGCTGTTTTGTTGTTCTGTGGTACACTCCGCATGCCGCCTGGTGCGGCAAAAGCCAGGCGGCATATAAACAATGAAATTAGTAATCATGCGCCTGACGGCAGCCCACCTTAACCCGGTGCTGGCTGAGCAACTAATCTGGATTCTCTTCGTTGCGTTCCAGAGGTGTTAGAATCCACGCCCCGCCCCGGAAAACCGGGGCGGGGCAAAATCTTTTTTTTTTACACATCTTGACTTTACCCTCCAACTGTGCTTTAATCATTCCCAGCGGGAAACCGCTGTTACTAATTTCATTTATATCAGCCCCCGGGTGTTGCCGCACCGCTAACGGGGGCTTTTTCTTTGGTTAGTGATAGCACCAGCACGTAGAAAAGCCCGCTTGCCCAGATAATCCATAAAGCGCGTGAATGCCCGCTTGCGGTTGCTCTCTGTCTTAGCTCCAGCCTGTCCCTGAAACTCGGTAAGATACTCGCGAACGGTAGGCATCTTGCCACCCATGCCGCTTGCCTGCGCCACAGAGCGCAAGGCATCAGCGGCTTGCAGGTAGGTAGTCTGCCCCTTGGCAAGGCGTTCCATGCCGTCCGCTACTTCCTGCGCGAGCTTCTGGGCTTGTCTGGCAGACATGCCGTCCCTGCCCTTAACGGGTACGCCCGTAGACTTGCGTATCTTCTTGCCGTCCTGCTTCCAGCACGCAACGTAAACGCAGCTGCCCTGTCTTGTTTCAGTCCATGCCATAATGTGTATGCTGTGGGGTTATCTTTTCTCCGATATGTGCCCCCTGCAAGAGGTGTGTCCCCGGGGGGGGTCCCCTGTGTGTCCCCTCCTGTGGGCTTATCTGTGTCCCCACGCTACCACAGCAATATGTGCCCCTACAAGATAAAAAATCGCGCTGTAAAGGGACTACGTCCTCTACAGCGCGTTATTTTCAGTATATTTTGAGTTGCGGGAGCAGGATTTGAACCTGCGGCCTTCAGGTTATGAGCCTGACGAGCTACCTGGCTGCTCCATCCCGCGATTTTATCAGGTCACCCTTGCCGGGTGCGACAGGAATATACCACCGGATTCCCGATGCGTCAAGTCCTTTTTGAAAAAAATTAATTTTTTCCTTTGGCTCGCCAATTCTGGGTCAGAATATCCACCGCAGTCTGGTTGCCGGCCTCAGCGGCATTGACGAGCCACCCCATCATCAGCTCCTCATTCTTAGGCACCCCCTTGCCCGTGGCGTAGCAAGTGCTGAGCATGAGGCAGGCCTCGCCGTCCCCCTGCATGGCAGCATAGCGCAGGTAGCGGATTCCCTCTGCCTCGCTGGCATTCTTGGCCGTACCATTCAAATGCATGCGCGCCAGCATAAGCTGCGCTGGCACCGAATCATCATCGGCCATGCGTTCCAGCCATTTGAGAGCCCCCGGCAGATTCCCTGCCCGGGCCTCCATCTGCACCAGCGTGTGGCAAGCATCCTCATTTCCCGCGTCAACAGCCGCAGCATACCACTTTCGGGCCTTGGGAAGCGAGCGTTTCACCCCGATACCGCGCTCATAGCAAAGCCCCATGGCCGCCATGGCACGGGGTTCACGGCTTTCTGCCGCCCTGGAAAACCAGCGGAAAGCGTGCTTGTACGAGCGGATAGCCCCTTTCTGCCCGGTAAGCAGACGGCGGCCGTATTCATACTGAGCCACAGGATCCCCCGCCACGGCAGAGCGCCGAAGCTTGTAGATGCCGTGGCAACTGGTCAACACCAGCAGCACCCCGGCTATGAGCCAGAGCTTTTTCATCTGAAATAATTCTGTTGTTTCTCACTAATGGGCATTCCCAGGCGTTCCATAACCGCCAGCATATCCTCCCACAGTGCGCGGCGGGCTGAGAGCGCCTCATTACGCAGCAGGTAACTGGGGTGGTAAGTCACACGTACCGGCACGCCCTGGCATTCCAGCCATTGGCCGCGCAGCGCATTCACCCCCTGTTGAGTTCCCAGCAACCCCTTGGCCGAACTGCCACCCAGGCACACAATGCAGGCAGGCTGAATCGCACGGATTTCTGCCATGATAAGCGGGGCGCACGCCGCCAGCTCCTCCGGGCCGGGTGGTCGGTTGGCCGTGCCCTGGTTTTCCCCCATGGAGGGGCGGAACTTACACACGTTGGAGATATACACATCCTCGCGCCGAAGCCCCATGGTTCCCAGAATCTTCGTAAGCAACTGCCCGGCAGGCCCCACAAAAGGCTCACCCTGGCGCTCTTCCTCATATCCGGGAGCTTCGCCCACCAGCATAAGCTTCGCGTGCGGATTCCCCACGGCAAACACCATGGTCTCGCGCAGCGTACCCAGCCGCCGGGCGGGTTTCCAGTCCGCAGCCTTGCGCCGCAGCACATCAAGCTTCTCCTCCACGCTCATTTCCGGCGCAACCGGGGGCGGCATTGAAACAGGAGCCGGGGTACCGCGCCTGGCCGCCAGCATCCACTCGCGCAGAATCCCGCGGGCATCATCATCCACCGCCAGACGCTGCTGCCCCCCTTCCACCATGTGAGTAAGAGATTCCACCGCAAGTTGCTTGAGCGTAGGCATAGTGGCATTCTAGCACATATGCAAGAGATAGCAAGGAATTTTGAATGTAGAATTGGGATTTTGAATACATTGATTCCGGCAGACTGACGCCTGTGGAATAAGCGATATGCGAACTTGCAGCTCGCCCGGCTTAAGTTCGGAATATATGAAAATCTGCTATGCGCAGCGCAGGGAATTGTATACATTCTACATCCAGAATTCTACTCTCTACATTCAACATAGACATATTGTCCGCTTGACGCCGAATTTCGCATCTGCTAGAATTCTGACAATGAGCAGCCACCAGCCAACCGGGGAGGACCCGAGGTATCTACAGGAACAGATTATTACCTACCTGGGTAATAAACGGAGGCTGCTCGATTTCATTGGCAAAGCCGTACTGCAGGTACGCGAGCGCATGGGGGGACGCAAGCTGCGTTGTTTCGATGCCTTTTCCGGCTCCGGCATCGTGAGCCGCTACCTGAAACAACACGCAGAGCTTCTTTTCAGCAACGACCTGGAAAGCTACGCCCGCATACTCAACACCTGCTACCTGGCCAACCGCGACATCGTGAGCCAGGCCAAGCTGCCGGAATTGCATGCTCACCTGCTGCAGCAGATTGAGCAGAACCTGGCACCCGGTATGCTGGCGGCATACTACGCTCCACAGGATGATACCCACATCTGCCCCGGAGAAAGAGTCTTCTACACCCGGCGCAATGCCATCTATCTGGACACCGCCCGCCGCTGCATAGGAGCCATCCCGGAAGCAATGCAGCCATTTTTCCTGGCGCCGCTGCTCTGCGAAGCCTCCGTGCACACCAACACCGCCGGCATCTTCAAAGGCTTTTACAAAGACAAGAGCGGTATCGGCAAATTCGGCGGACGGGGAGCCAACGCCCTGCAGCGCATTCTGGCCCCCATTGAACTCCCCCTGCCCATCTTCTCACGTTTCGATTGCGAGAACCATGTGCTGCAGAGTGATGCCACCGCCGCCGCCGCAACCCTGCCGGAACTTGACCTGGCCTATCTCGACCCGCCTTACAACCAGCACCCTTATGGTTCCAATTACTTCATGCTGAACCTCCTGCTTCAGAACAAAGAGCCTCAGCAAATCTCGCGCGTATCGGGCATACCGGCAGATTGGAACCGCTCACCCTACAACAAGCGTGCCCAAGTGCAGCAGGCGCTGGATAAATTGCTACATACCCTGCCCGCACGATTCATCCTCATTTCCTACAATTCAGAAGGCTTCATCCCCCTGCCGGAAATGCAGCAACTCCTCAGCAGACACGGCAAATTCCAGATCATGGAAACCGACTACGCCACCTTCCGCGGCTGCCGCAATCTGTGTGCACGCGCGCTCTCTGTCAAAGAATATCTTTTCCTGCTGGAAAAGTGACACAGAACTTGCTTGACGAAATCCCTCCTGCGGGTATCATTGGACTGTGAATTATCTCTCAACCCTTTCCCACATGAGTGCCTGTGCGCTGCTCGTATCGCTGAGCAGCTGCTACCCACAGGCATCTGACCCGGAACAACTGCGGCTGGCGCACGAACAGAACGCCGCCCTGCGCCAGGAAATCGTACGCATGCAGCAGCTCATCAAACAGGCGGGCGATACCAATGCTGACCTGTCTGAAGCCGTGCAGGCCAAGGAGCAGGAACTCACCGATGCGCTCAACGAACTCAAAGTGGTCAAGCGCCAGGAAACCGAAGCCAAACTCCGCGTCATTGAACTGCAGGACCGTCTGGATGCTTTCCGGGCCAATTTCCGCATGCTGCAGAACGAAACCATCAAGCTCCACAAACGCCCATGAGCACGCCCACAGAACCAACGGTGGATAAGGAAAAAGAGCTTACCCCCGAAGTAGAAGCCCCCGTGGCAACCGAAACCGCAGTCATACCCCCGGCATCTGAGGAAAAGTCCGCTGAACCCACCCAGGAGCCCCCGACCCGCCCCAGAAAGAAAACCGGCAAGAGTGGTTGGCTCATGGACTCCGCACTTGTGCTTGCCCTGGTGGGCATTATCGGTGGCGGCGCATGGTTTATCCAGCAGGAACTTGAAAAATACAACGTGCCCTCCCCCATGGAACTGGCACAGAACGAATACCTCGAGCTCTGCAAACAACACGAACAACTCCAAGAAGCGGCCTACCGCGCCGATGAGCAAATCCGCATGCGCGACCGCATTGCCGGCCTCGAAACTCAGCTCCTCAGCATCAGACGCCAGATTGCCGAACGCCGCAGCGCCACCAGTGAGGAAGAATCACGCGTACACTCCCTCCAGCGCGAAATCCGCCAGGAGGACAAAACCTCCCGGGCCGTAGCCCGCAGTCTGCTGGTCGGGCTCCCCATCGGCAACGCCGCCACCACCAGCGGACGCGCCTACCCGAACGCCATCATTCACCGCCTGAAAGCTGGCCGAATCACCCTGCGATTTCCCGAAGGGCAAGCCACATTCCCGCTCTCCAATCTCGTCAAGGACAACCTGCCGGACATAGCCCGCTATGCTCTGGGCCTTGATGACATGGTGGATATGAGCGACTTTGACAAAATGCCCAAACGCCGTAAAGGCAAGCTCATCACCCCGCGCAAAGCACCGACTCAGGTAGCAGCAGAACCTGCCCCCAGCTACGAACCGGAGCCCACCGCCCCGGTGGTCAACACCCAGGCCCCGGCGGTCATCACCGTAGAACCCGGTGGCCTTGATGCAGATTCCGAATCATGGGAAGCCCCAGAAGCCCCGCTTCCCATTGAAGAATAACGCCTCCTTATTCCATTAACCGAAAAAAGCGCGCATCGGAACCATCACCGATGCGCGCTTCTCACTTCTCTCGCTGAATCTTATTTCTTCTTGCGGCAACAGGCCTTATTTTTGGCGGGAGCCGTGCAATCGGCCTTGGGGGCCAGCGTGCGGTTCATCTGCTTCCAGCTCCAATCCCAGCGGGTAAGTGACGTGAAGCAAGCCGTGAGCAATTTCACGCTGGCCTCAATATCCACCTTGTGCGCCATTTCAATGCTCTGGTGCACATTACGCACAGGAATAGAGATAGCGCCGGTCACAGCACCACCGGCGGTGAACTTCTGCATGGCTCCGGCATCGGTACCACCAGCAGCCAGCAGCTCTAGCTGGTAAGGAATCTCACCCTCCTGGCAGAGCGCCGTCATGAACTTCACCATGCGGGGGTCCGTGATAAGCGTACCATCGTACACCTTCACCGCCGTCCCCTTGCCCAGCACCGTGCACTTATCGTGCGCACCGCTGCCGGGGGTATCAAAGGCGATGGTCACATCCAACGCAAACGCAAAATCCGGGTTGATGGCAAGCGTGGCAGCATGTGCGCCGCGCAGCCCCACTTCCTCCTGCACCGTGAACACGGCATACAAATCGTAATCCGGCAGGTTACCGCTCTCCTTGATAGCGCGCACCGCCTCAATCAGCATAAAACAACCACCACGGTTATCAATGCTCTTCACATTCAGGCAATCGCCCATCTCCACCAAATCGCCGATACGGGTGATAGAATCGCCGATGGAAACATACTTCTCCACCTCCTCCTTGCTCATGCCCAGGTCCACCACGTAATCCGTCACCTGGGGCATCTTTGAGCGTTCCTCCGGGCTCATCACGTGAATGGGCTTCACACCCATGCAACCGGGCAGATCCTTCGTGCCATGCACCACCACGCGCTGCGCGGTCAGGGTCTTGGCATCAAAACCACCCAGGGGCAGAATGCGGATAAAGCCATTGTCATCAATATGGCGCACAATGAAACCGATTTCATCCATGTGAGCCGCGCACATAATGCGCTTTTCCGCACTCTTACCCTTGATAAGAGCCACCACATTGCCCACATTGTCCACCTTGATTTCATCAGCCAGCGGGGTCATCTCCTTGATGACCAGCTCGCGGATGCCATACTCAAAACCGGGAGCCCCGGTTGCCTCGCAGAGGTCTTTGAAGAGCTGGATATTCATGCCGCCTACTTTACTCCTTTCCACTCCACTTGGCAAGGGCAGACTCAGTACCAGACATCATTTTCCGGACATGCACACAGGAAACACCTTGCAATGCAGCGGTAGTGTGTTATGATACAACCATGAACCGCCTGCCGATTCCGCAATATGTGATGGCTCTGGCCCATGTGGCCGCCCTGCGCTCCGAAGACCCCTACCGCAAGGTGGGTGCCGCTGCGCTGGATAAGGACAACCGCGTGATCGGCACCGCCTACAACGGACTCTTCCCCGGATTCGACGCACCGGAGGGATTCTGGGCATCCCGCGATGAACGGCAGAAATACATGCTGCACGCCGAAATCAACCTCTGCAGCCTCTTCAAACGCGGCGAAGCGCGGATTGTGGCGTGCACCACCATGCCCTGCACCTCGTGTATGCAGGCACTCTGCGCCCACGGAGTCAGGACCATCTACTATGGTGAAGACTACGCCGCCTCCCAGGCGCCGGCTATTGCCGCCATGTATGGGGTGGAGCTCATCAAAGTGGAGGACTACCCGCTTTCCACACGTTTCCCGCTGGTTGCCCCCAGGGTGGAATCCCCCGCCTGCAATTGCAGCAACGAAGAAGAAACCCTTCCGGTGGAAAGCCGGCTGCGCGGATGTTTCATGGGCCTTATGTGTGGTGATGCCCTTGGCGCACCGGTAGAATTCCATAGTCCCAGCGATGTATGTTCCCTGTACCCGGATGGTATCTCGGGCATGGTAGACGGGTGGGGCTGCACAGATGAACGCCGCAGCGGTGAAATCACCGATGATTCCGAAATGGCCATTGCCCTGCTCCGCAGTCTGCTCAACGAGCAGGGATTCAACTCCCTGGCCATCCAGTCGCAGTATATCGACTGGCTCTCCACCGACCCGGATGACGTGGGCGGCACCATACGCAGCTCTCTGAACGGCAAGTTCAATGCCGATTCACAAGCCAACGGGGCGCTCATGCGCGTAGCTCCCCTGGCCCTCTATGCCACCCTGCACCCGGAATGGGACTGGGAAACCGCCGCCATCAAGGAATGCAAGCACACCCACATCAACCCGCGCTGCATTCATGCCAACGTCATCTACGTTGAATCCCTCATCCTCGCGCTGCAAGGCTACACCCCGCAGCAGATATACACCACAGCCTGCAACCGCGCCCAGGAGCTCGATGACGTGCAGCTTCTCAGCCGTCTGCGTGCGGCAGAATACGAAGAACCCGAATATTACCCCCAGGCAGGCTGGGTGGAAATTGCTTTCCAATGCGCCTACTACTGGCTGCTGCACGCCACCGATTACCCCTCGGCCATGTGCCGCATCGTGAATCGCTGCGGAGACCCCGATACCAACGCCGCCATAGCCGGAGCGCTGCTGGGGGCAATCTATGGCGACTGCGGCATCCCCCGCGAATGGCAGAATGAAGTACTCTGCTGCCGCTGCGAACGGCCCATGCGCTACCGCGCCGCCCAGGGCATGCAACTGCTGGAGGAGCTCATCGTCCAAGCCCAATGAGTGCTCCCCTGCTCCAGGTCCGCGACCTCACGGTCGAGTTTCACTCCCGCGCCGGGGTAAACTACGCCGTCAACGGCGTTTCCTTTGACCTGAACGCCGGCGAAACCCTCGGCATTGTCGGCGAATCCGGCTCCGGCAAATCCGCCACCTCCTCCACCCTCATGGGACTGCTGCCCAGCCCGCCGGCCCGCATCGGCCAGGATTCCCGCGCCTGGTTCGACGGCATCGACCTGCTGCACGCCCCGGAAAAAGTGCACGCCACCCTGCGCGGGCGGCGCATCTCCATGATTTTCCAGGACCCCATGACCTGCCTGAATCCCTGCATGTGCATCGGCGACCAGGTGGCGGAGCCACTCGTGCTGCACCAGGGGCTCAGCTGGCGCGAAGCCCGCCGCCTCGCAGTGGAAGAACTGGCCCGCACCGGCATACCCGAGCCGGAAAAACGCGCCCTGGCCTATCCGCACGAATTCTCCGGCGGCATGCGCCAGCGCGTGATGATAGCCATGGCACTCATCACCCGCCCGCAAATCCTCATTGCCGATGAACCCACCACCGCGCTCGATGTGACCGTGCAGAAACAGGTGCTCGACCTCCTCCGCACCCGCCAGCAGGAACTGGGCACCGCCATCATCCTCATCACTCACGACCTCGGCGTGGTGCGGCAATACGCCCACCGCATCCAGGTCATGTATGCCGGCAGCATTGTGGAAAGCGCACCGGCCGAAGAACTTATCCGCCACCCGCGGCATGCCTACACCCGCTCCCTCATGGCCTCCATTCCCGGCGCGGCAGACAAAGGCAGCCGCCTGCAGACCATCCCCGGTCTGCCCCCCACCCTGCGCGAGCCCGTGAGCGGCTGCGCCTTCCGCCCCCGCAACACCCTGGGCAACCCCGCCCTCTGCCTCACCGACCGCATCCCTGAGCTCGTGGAAATCACCCCCGGCCACTGGGTGCGCAACTGCCCCGGCTGCATGGCATCCGCATAAGCTAAGCAAAACAAATAGTGCTAACCTCTTGAAAAACAAGGAAGCGATATCTACTATCGTCTTCCATGAACCACAAACTCACCACCGCCGCCGGAGCACCGGTGGCCGATAACAACCGCTCGCTCACTGCGGGACCGCGCGGGCCCATGCTTATGCAGGATACCTGGCTTTTCGAAAAGCTCAGCCACCTGAACCGCGAGGTCATCCCGGAGCGCCGTATGCATGCCAAGGGATTCGGAGCATTTGGCGTGTTCCGGGTCACGAATGATATCACCCGCTACACCTGCGCCGATTTGTTCTCCTCCATCGGCAAAGAGACGGAAGTCTTTGTGCGTTTTTCCACCGTGGCGGGGGAACGCGGCGCAGCCGATGCCGAACGCGACATCCGCGGCTTTGCCGTGAAGTTTTACACCCAGCAAGGCAACTGGGACCTGGTGGGCAACAACACCCCCGTCTTCTTCCTACGCGATCCCCGCAAGTTTGCCGACCTGAACCACGCCATCAAGCGCCACCCGGCCAGCGGCCTGCACAGCCCCGCCGCCAACTGGGATTTCTGGACCTCCCTGCCCGAGGCCTTCCACCAGGTCACCATCGTGATGAGCGACCGCGGTATCCCGGACGGCTTCCGGCACATGCACGGCTTCGGCAGCCATACTTTCTCGCTCATCAACGCACAGAGCGAGCGCATCTGGTGCAAGTTCCACTGGGTGTGCCAGCAGGGCATCCGCAACCTGACAGATGCCCAGGCAGCCGCCCTCATTGCCGCCGACCGCGACAGCGCCGGAACCGACCTGTACCAGGCCATCGCGCAGGGCAATTTCCCGAAATGGAAGCTCTGCATCCAGGTCATGACTGATGCCGAGGCCGCCGCATTCCCCTTCAATCCCTTTGATTTGACCAAGGTTTGGCCGCACGGGGATTTCCCGCTCATCGAAGTGGGTGAAATGGTACTCAACCGCAACCCGCAGAACTATTTTGCCGAGGTGGAACAGGCCGCCTTCAATCCGGCGCAGGTGGTGCCGGGCATCGGTTTCTCGCCGGATAAGATGCTGCAGGGGCGCCTCTTTGCCTATGGCGATGCCCAGCGCTACCGCCTGGGGGTGAATCACCACCTCATCCCGGTGAACCGCCCGCGCTGCCCCTTCCACAGTTTCCACCGCGATGGTCAGATGCGCACCGACGGCAACCTGGGCGATACCCTCACCTACGAGCCGAATAGCTACCACGAGTGGCAGGAACAGCCGCAATTCACAGAACCGCCCCAGCACATCTGCGGTGATTCCGGTCATTGGGACTACGCCAACGACGATGCAGACTACTACGCCCAGCCGCGCGCCCTGTTCCTGCTCATGAACAAAAAGCAACGCCAGGAACTTTTCGACAACACAGCCCGCGCCCTGGCCGGCGTGCCGGAGTTCATCCGCCAGCGCCACCTGGAGCACTGCTTCGCCTGCCACAAGGAATACGGCGAGGGCGTGGCCGCCGCCCTGTCCGCGCCCTGAGGCGCGGACTCATGGCTCAACCCAGCGGCCGTGGTCCTTGATGAGCTGCACAAGGTGCTGCACGGCTTCCTCCTGCGGGATATTCATCACCACCGGGGTGTGGCCCACATAGAGGTTAATCTTGTTCGGGGCGCCGCCTACGTAGCCGAAATCGGCATCGCTCATTTCGCCGGGGCCATTCACGATGCAGCCCATGATGGCGATTTTCACGCCTTTGAGGTGCCCCGTGGCCTCGCGGATGCGGGCGGCTGCTTCCTGAATGTTGTAGTGCGTGCGGCCGCAGGACGGGCAGGAAACGTATTCGGTCTTGCTCAGGCGCACGCCGGCGGCCTGCAGGATGTTGAAGCCCAGGCGGGCGGCCTTGTCGGGGTCGGTCTCACGGCGGATAAGCACGGCATTGCCGATTCCGTCACACAGCAGCGCTCCGGCATTCACGCCGCCGGCCATGGGGGCAGAGAGCGTATCCTGACCATTAAAGAGAGTATCCTTGAGCAGGATGCTGTGGCGGGTCGGTATCACCGCAGCCAGCAGACGGAACGCCTGCACGCAGGGCATATCAATACCGTCCTTCACCGTCACCAGCGTGGCGGGAGCATCAGCCAGAGCAGCGGTGGCGGCAGCATCGCGCGGATCAATCTCCACCGCAGCGCTATCCTCGGCCGAGATTTCCGGCATGAAATCCTTCATCACCGCCGGGTCGAGAGCCTTGCAGGCAGCCGCGGGAAGCACCACGCGCACCGGTTCATTCCAGCCCAAGGTCACGCCGCCGCGGGTAACCACCTCGGCCTTGCGCTTGTTGAATTCAAAGGGGTTAAAGGCATCCGGCACTTCCACGGCAAGCGAAGCAGCGGCGGGCATCACGCCCGGCTGGTAGGGAGCCGCCAGCTCGAAACCGGGGGCAATCTCATACACCGGGTCCTCGGTAAGGGAAACGCGCAGCGTATCGCCAATGCCATCTGCCAGCAGCGAGCCCACACCCGTGGCGCTCTTGATGCGGGCGTCCTCGCCCTCGCCGGCCTCGGTCACGCCCAGGTGGATGGGGTAGTTCCAGTCGAGTCCCTCCTCTGCCAGGCGCTTCACCAACAGGCGGTAGGCCTGAATCATCACCTTCACATTGGAGGATTTCATGGAGAACACCAACTGGTGGTAATCCAGCTCGCGGGCAATGCGGGCAAACTCCAGCGCGCTCTCCACCATGCCATCCGGCGTGTCGCCATAGCGGTTCAGAATGCGGTCGGAGAGGGAACCATGGTTGGCCCCCAGGCGCATGGCGCGGCCGTGTTCCTTGCAGAAAAGCACCAGCGGTGTGAATGCCGTGCGGATTTTCTCGATTTCCTCCTCGTATTCGTAATCGGTGTAGTCACGCTCCACAAACTTCTTCTTATCCACGAAATTACCGGGATTCACGCGGATTTTCTCCACCCACTTGGCGGCCTCCATGGCAGCATCGGGTTTGAAGTGAATATCGGCCACCAGAGGCACGTTGCACCCGGCGGCGCGCAGCTCGCGGGCAATATTCTCCAGATTTGCGGCATACACCTTGGTCTGCGCCGTCAGACGGATGATTTCGCACCCCGCCTCAGCCAGCGCCAGCGATTCGCGCACGCAGCCGGCGGTATCCAGCGTATCGCTGGTCAACATGGACTGAATACGGATAGGATTACTCCCACCAATCCCCACATTTCCCACCATCACCTCGCGGGTCAGGCGGCGCGTATACTGGTACAGACTCGGGCAATGAAGCGTGCTCATGCCCTAACTTTACTCCCACCGCGGATGTTTTTCAAGCCCGAACAGCCCCATGCCCCCGCCAAAGCGCATTTTATCGCCTCGCAAGCGATGTTATGTTCGTTTTGCAGTTGACATTTCGGACAAATGGATTTAACTTAAGTTAAAGAAACCAATAAAGCTTTCCTCATGAAAAAGTCCTCACGTCGCTTCCTGTTCCTGTCGCTCACGGGCTGCATGCTCAGCTCCTGCGTGTACGTGACTCAATCAGTACCCGATATGCCATATGAAGGGACCGCCGGACGCACCCAATACCCTGACACCTGGGTGACCACCCAGCCTACTGGCATCAACTATGCGCCCATTCCCGACCCGGTGACCACCCAGCCCCCCGCAGCTGCACCATCTGCTGCCAATGCTCCGCTGGATCTGACCCAGCCGCTCACCCCGGTGGCTCCCGTCCCCAAACCGGCCGCTGCGCCCAAACCCGCTGCTCCGGCACCGGCAGCCAAGCCGGTGGTCAAACCCGCAACGCAGCCCACAGCCCCGGTGCTGCAGCCCATGGTGAGCACCGCAGCACAGAAGCCGGTGGACATGAGCCAGATTACCAACACCGGCCCTATTCCCGTGGCCACCCGCGTGCCGGGCGACCCCACCCGCGTGTACAACCCGCTCAACCCCAGCAAGACCATCCGCGTGGTGGATAAAAACGGCGTCCCCTACCCCAGCGGCAAGGAACTCAAGGTGCGCGGCACCAACTTCCACTTCTACGTGCCTTAAAGCATGAGTTCCCTCCCTTTCGAAAAGGTGTGCATACTGGGCCCCGGTCTGCTTGGCGGTTCCATTGCCATGGCCGTGCACAAGCACCTGCCCGGTTGCGAACTGCGCATCTGGGCGCGCCGCCAGCAACCGCTCGACTTCGTACGCGAACGCGGCATTACAGAGCACACCTACACCGATGCCCGTGAGGCCGCCCGGGGCGCGGAACTCGTCATTCTCGCCACCCCCATCGGCGTCTTTGAAGAACTCTCCCGCTACATCCTTTCTGCGGTTTCCAAGGAAGCCATCATCACCGACATAGGCTCCGTGAAAGCCTATGTGCACCGCACCACCGGCGCCATGCTCACCAGCCGCGGGCGCTGCTTCATCGGCTCACACCCCATGGCAGGTGCCGAAACACAGGGCATTGAAAACGCCTATGCCGACCTCATCAAAGGCGCGACCGTAGCTCTCACCAACCCGCACGGGGCCCCGGAAACCAAGGTGAAGCAACTGGCGGCTTTCTGGGAAGCCCTGGGCACCAGCACCTATATCATGGACCCGGTGAACCACGACCGCACCGTGGCCCGCATCTCCCATTGTCCGCACATCCTCGCTGCCCTCTGCGCCCGCGGCGCCACATTCGGGCAGGAGCCCATGGAGGATTTACAGCGACTGGCCGCCAGCGGCTTCCGCGACACCACGCGCGTCTGCTCCGGCGGCGCGAACATGTGGGCCGATATCCTCTGGGAAAACGATGTAGCCGTGCGCGCCGCCCTGCACGACTGTGTGAACGACCTGCACCACCTCATCGACCTGCTCGAAACCCAGGACAAGGAAGGCGTGCGCCAATGGCTCATTGCCGCCAAAAACGCCCGCGAAACCGTGCGGGAAATTGACAATTGACGGATGACAATTAACTCTTGATTCCCCCCCTTGCGCAGCAAGAAACAATAGACTCGCCAGCGAGTATCAGGCAACACATGCAAGCCCCTCATCCACCCTTAGCGTAACGAAAACTCCGAGTTGTGAGAATCAGCACCCCGCCCCAATTATTCACTATTCACTAATCCTTAGTCATTCCGAATAGTATTGCCGGCGGTGGGGATTCATGTTGCGGCGGTGGTCCTCGCGGTCCTCGCGGTTGCGGAGAAGGTGGCGCTTCTCGCGGCGGCTCACGCGCTCCAGGGTCATCTGGCGCTTTTCATTGCGGCGCTCCAGCTCGGCAATTTCGGCATCCAGATTGAGGAAATGCTCGTAGCGCTCCTGGGTGAGCGTGCCCGCCTCCAGCGCAGCGCGGATGGCGCAGCCCGCATCCTTGCGGTGGGAGCAATCCGCAAAGCGGCATTGGCTCTCCAGCGCGGTCAGGTCGGCAAACTGGGCGCGGAGGGTGGCAGCATCGGTCCACATGTGAATCTCGCGCATGCCGGGGTTATCAATCAGCACACCGCCGCCGGCCAGAATCACCAGCTCACGCGCCACGGTGGTGTGGCGCCCCTTGCCGGTCACCTCGTTCACATGGCCGGTTTCCAGCCATTCATCGCCCAGCAGACTGTTCACAAAAGTGCTCTTGCCTACGCCGGAAGAACCCACCACCGTGATGGTGCGGCCCTTGGGCACGCGGCGGAGATACTGCGGATACCCTTTGCGCCAGCGGGCCACGATGGGGTACACCTCAGCGCAGCCCAGCGAGCGGATTTCCTCCACCGCGCGCTGCATATCCTCCTCTGGGGCGGTATCGGCCTTGTTCACCAGCACCACCGGCTCTGCCCCGCTCTTGCGGATGAGGGTGAGGTAGCGCTCGATACGGCGCGGGTTGTAATCGCTCTCGGCATCGGTAATCACCACCACCATATCCACATTCGCGCCGATGACCTGCTCCGCGCAGCTGCGGCCGGGGGCTTTGCGCGAAAAGCGGTTGCGGCGCGGCAGCATGGCACGGATGACCGGCAGATCCTTGCCCTGACCGGGGTCCACCGCCACCCAGTCACCCACGGTGGGCAGGTCGGCATCGGAAACAGCATCGTGCCACACCTTGCCGGAGAGCACCACCTCGTGGTCGCCCTTCCCCTTGGCAATCACCGTGAAATTAATCTTCGTCTCGCGGATAATGCGGGCAGGATACCACTCCGGATGCCCCAGCGCCGCCAGGGCCTCTGCATAATCCGGGCCCCAGCCCAGCATCTCCATGGTCACTTTCATGCGCGGCGAATCAGCGTGGCGTGTTCAATGATATGCAGGGCTATGTGCTCCTTGGTGTCCTTTTCCAGATACTCCACGTGGTCGGGGTAGACGAGCGCCACCTCGTTCTCACGGGAATCAAAGCCGATATCGCGGCGGGAAACATCATTCGCCACAATCATATCGCATTTCTTGCGGCGCAGTTTATCCTGGGCGTATTCCTCCACGTTCTGCGTTTCGGCGGCAAAGCCCACCAGCGTGCCCGTGAAGCCGAACACATCGCGCATGCTGCCCAGAATATCCGGCGTTTTCTCCAGCTCAATCACCAGGCGCTCGCCGCTCTTCTTCATCTTCTGCTCCTGCACCTCCACCGGGCGGTAATCCGCCACGGCAGCGCAGAGGATGGCAGCATCAGCATATTTCACCATATCGCGCACGGCATCATACATCTGCTGCGCGCTCTCCACCGGTATGAAATCCACCCCGGCGGGCACATCCAGCGTAGTGGGGCCGGAGATGAGAATCACCTCGTGCCCCTCGTGCCGGGCAGCCCCCGCCAGCGCATAGCCCATGCGCCCGGAGGAACGGTTCGTCAGATACCGAACGGGGTCGAGTGCCTCGCGCGTCGGCCCGGCTGTGATGAGAAACTTCATGTCGTGGGCGATTCTAGCACGATTCCCATTTCTTGGCAATCCTCAAACAAAATGCGCCATCGCATTTGCGGTGCGATGTACAGATTTTTTTTGCAAAAGTACTGACTATCACAGATTTGAAAGAAATATGATGATTTGATTTTATTCCGAGTCTGGATACATCATAAATCTCTATGTGCTGATTGATAAGCTTATACAACGTTTTAATACTTTATCGCACCGCAAATGCGATACTCTGAAACGTATTCCAACAACTAATTCTCTCATGCTCAGAAAACTCATTTTCAAAACTACTGCCACACTCGGGCTGCTGCTGATAACCCTGGGGAGCCTTGCCCAGGCTATCACAGCAAATGATAAGGTAGCTGCAGAACTGTTCCAGATTCGCACCGAGACTTCATTCCCCGAGACTGTTGCCAAAAAGTTCGAGGCCATGAAAGCACCGCTGAAAGCGGTCATCGATGGAGGAGATGTCAACGCCGTGGATGCCGAAGGCAAAACCGCCCTCGTGCACACCGTAGCAGCGGGAGATATTGAATTCATCGCCTACCTGCTCTTCAAGAACGCGGATACCACTATCAAGGATAAGGCGGGTAAAACAGCTGCAGATTACACCAATGACAGCCAAATCAAAGCGCTGCTGGCCGCTGATACCCTGCATGGAAAAACGCTTTCAGACAGCGAAAAGGCCGAAATCCGCAAGAAATATGAGAAAGACTGGGCCGACTCATACCTCGGCGTTAATACTAGTTGTGATGAACTAGTAAAGATTGTCCAGGCAGGATGGAAGAACACCGACACCAAAGGGAACGACGTAATTCATTCTCTGGTTGAGCAGGACAATATCCGCAGTCTGACGCAGCTCATCACCATGATGAAAGCAGGAGCCGACATCAACCGCTGCTGTTATCACGGCGTATGGGGGCTCGACAGCGGTGACCAGACCCCGCTGATTACGGCAGCGTCCGCTATCTCCAGAAACTACAAAGAGGAGCAAGCCTGCATTCTACTACTGGGGGGAGCAGACCCGAACATTCTCGGAACCCCTATTGAACACGGGGGCCTGAAAACCTCACCCCTCTGCGTCCCGTTCCGCCGAAGTGTCGGCTACGTAAACGCACCACACGACCGGCTGCTCATCGCCGCAGGTGCAGCCAAAAGCTACCTGCAAGGCATGAAAGAGGTCATCGCTCTCCGCATGGGCGACCGCTGTACGCCAAGTACTAAGGAGCTTTTCCTCCGAGTGCTGGATGAGGCGCTGGACAAAAAGAAGCCGACCCCAGATGAAGCAAAAATCATCCTCAACGCCGCAGAGCGATACAAGGATCCCAAGCTCATCAAGGATCTAGCCAGGCGCAAACTTATTCCCACTACAGGCAGCGGGGATGACGAGGTTGTATGGACACCGACTGATGTCATCAAAAAAGCATCGGGGCAGGATAATCCGGAGGCCCACGCTGCGGCAAAGAAACTGGTCAAAGCAAAAAAATGGACAGAGAATAAGGAAATTAACTTCCTGCTGGCGGTCACCGCCGAAAACCCGGCCGAAATCAAACGCACAGCCAAAGAACTGGGCAGTATCAGCGATTTCATCAACAACCAATGTCTTCCCAGGCTCTCCGGCTCCTGGGTCGTCCAACCCACACACAGTAGTCCTTTTGCTCTCATCAGAGATGCAAAAATTGCCAAGGTGGTTCTCTCCCTGGAGAAAAATCTGGTTCCTGTTCGAGTGAACTGGAACTGCATGACCCCCAAACTGCTGAAACTCTATCTCAATGCAAAAATGGACATGAATGCGCCACCATCTGATTTAGATGAAAATAGACGCAGGAAATCCGGCATGAAACAGGAGAAAGACCTCATCAACTGGGGGAAAACAAGCCCTGAAATGCTGAATCTTCTGAAAGAGCAAGGGGTAGAACCTCCCGCAGATTTCCTCGATGAAAACCTCGCGCACATGTCTCTCGACACCTTGCAGGCATTCCTCGAGGCAGGATTCAAACCCGGCGAATCAGCCCTGAACTCCGCCATTTATTCAAATGTCGACGCAGTAAAGAAAATTGACCTGCTGGTCAAGCATGGTGCCAATCCTCAGGCCAAGGACTATCTCGACAGAGTCCTGGACAAGCCGGAGATAGCCAAGGCTCTTGTGCGTGCAGGCGCATCGAAGGATAATGCGCTCAAGACCATTCAGGACAGAATAGCCAAAATGGACAACGGGCCGGTTGCCTCAACGGCCGATGGCTTCTACTCATACGCAGATTACAGAACCTTCGTAACAGTACGGGATATTCTGGAAGGCAAGATTTCCACCGACCCCGCCCCGGAAGCGGAAGCCGGGCCAGCTGGTGAAACTACAGCTGATAATGACGGGGACGATGGCGAAACAAAGAAAAAAGCCAAAAAGAAAGGTAAGAAAAAGAAAGACGGCAAAAAAGGCAAGAAGAAGAAATCCCCAAAGAAGAAATAAGTTACCAGAACCGGCGGGCAAGCAATCCCCGTCGGTTTTTTCATTATTCCACCATCTTGCGCTGAGTGATGCTGCACGAGCGGGGCTGCCCACCGCGCTTGCGGGCGCGTTTCAGTTCCAGCTGCCGGGGGCTGGGAGCGCCATTGAGACGGTGGTCAAGCTCCTCGCACAGCGTACGCCGCGCCAGATAGCGGTTGATTTCGCGCTCGCGCTCACAATGGCAACGGATGACAATACCGCTGGGCACGTGGGTCAGATACACGCAATTGTTGGTCTTATTCACCTTCTGCCCGCCCTTGCCGCTGCCGCGCACGAACTTCTCCTCCAGGTCATTCCTGTGCACACCAAGGCGCTGCATCATTTCCTGGAGCTTCTGCAATTTTTCCGGCGATACGGGCATGGGGAGTATCCTAATGCAACAGCAGTAGCAAATCAAGCCGTTTTCTCAAAAAAGCTTTTATCGCCACCTGTTATATGCTACTATGACGGCGCTGCAACCTTGCTGCCCCACCGCATATTTCACCACACACACCTGCACACCCCGGATATGAAACATCATCTGCTCACCTCTCTTCCTCTGCTGGTTCTGGCTTTAGACCACCCAGCGCAAGCTGACACCTGGGGAACACTGAAAGAAAATATTTCAAAAAAATTCAACGATGTAGTGGAAAGCGAAGTCTCCCCGGCCAAGACAGATAAATCTGCTGCCGGCAAATGGGCGGCAAAAGAAATGGACGAACTCTCCCGCCTGGTGGATCTGTACAAAGGCTCCAGGAATGCAGAAATCCGCCAGCAGGCCGAGGAAATGACCGAGGCCATCATCAAGAAATACCGCAAGGTGTACACCTTCCTGGGCTCTACGAAAAAAAATGCCCCGGCAAATGATTCCAAAAAGAAGGTCAGCCTGAGCAGCCTGGAGCCATTCCACGCCCGGCAGCAGGATGACCGCCTGGCTCTCTACAAGAAATACCTGGAAGTCAATGGTAACTTTATCAAAAACTCCCGTGGCAATCTGGCAAAGATACAGCCCATAGGCTGCATTCTCCGCACTCACCTGTTTGAGGATTTCCCGCAGGACGGAGCTTCCCGCGTCTCGCTTGACCAGGCCGCAGAAAAATGGGTCAACAAGGAGAATGAGGATATGAAAACGCTGCTGGGGCTACTCCCCGAATGCGAAGATAAGGCGGTTCTCGCTGAAACCATTTCGCTCATGGAGCAGATGATTGATTCCTATGCACCGCTTTACAAGGAAATCCAGAAGCTGGCACCCTACCGCAAATACGAAAAAACAAAAAAAATCTTTAACATTGAAATTGAGCTGGATAACCTCAGACAGGCCCACTCAGCGGCAGAGCAAAAACGTGCGGCGCACTATGTTACCTTCCTGGGCGCCAGAAACATTTTCAACCGGTACGCCCCAGCCTACAGCGATTATCTGAAAACCATTGAAATCATTCTCACCACCCACCGGGAAAAAAAGGCTGCTGCCGACCGCGGGCGTTTCACTTCCAAACGGGCCATGCATTTCGGCAGATAAGCCCCCACCGGACGGAGCTTTCAGCCGCAGAACCAGCAGACGGGCAATTTTATTCATTTCCTCCCCGTACTGTCCTGCATTTCCCTTGCGTTAAGCGGGCAAGGTATGTTACATTACACCCCTGATGGCTACACTCTGCATACTGGACGGCATGGCGCTCATCTACCGCGCATTCTACGCCTTTATCAACAACCCGATGCGCAACTCCACCGGGCTGAACACCTCTGCCATGTTCGGCTTCATCAATACGGTGGTGCATCTCATCGAAAAAGAAAAGCCCACACACATTGTAGCCTGTCTGGACCCCAGCGGCCCCACTTTCCGCCATGAGCGATTCCCTGAATACAAGGCCAACCGCCAGGCCATGCCGCAGGAACTGCGCGATTCCATTCCCTGGATTGTGGAGATTCTGGCCGCCATGCGCATCAAGACCCTGCGCATGCCCGGATATGAGGCAGACGACCTCATCGGCACCATCACACGCATGAGCGATGAGGCCGGCAACATGCATGCCTACATGGTTTCCAAGGACAAGGACCTGGGGCAGTTGCTCTCGCCCACCTGCTCGTTCTGGCGCCCCGGCAAGAAGGGAAGCGATTTCGAGACAGTCGGTGTGACCGAATTCCTGGAGGAATGGGGTATTGAAAACCCGCGCCAGATTATCGACATCCTGGCGCTCATGGGCGATGCCTCCGATAATATCCCCGGTGTGCCGGGTGTGGGGGCTGTTTCCGCTAAAAAACTCATCACCCAGTTCGGCAGCATTGAGAACATGCTCGCCCGCAGCGCGGAAATCAAAGGCAAGATGCGCGAGAAGATTGAGCAGAATGCCGAAGCCGCCCGCCTTTCCTATGAACTAGTGACGATTCGCCGCGATGTGCCGGTGGAATTGAAGCTGGAGGATTGCAAAGTGCAGGATTTTGACACCAAATCCCTGGCAGATATCCTGCAGAAACTGGAATTCAAGGAACTGGCGAAAAAACTCTGCGGCACGCAGCCGGGCGATGCCGATATGGGCGAACTCTTTGCCGCTGCAGCCACCCCCGCCGGGCAGGAGACGGGAGAAATGCAGCTGGATTTGTTCACCCTGCCCCAGCTGGCGGATATTAACTCCACCCCGCACCAGTACCACCTGGTCAATACCCCCGAGGCCCGCGCCGCCCTGGCCTCCCGCATGGAACAGGCCCCCCGCTGGGCTTTCGATACAGAAACCACCGGGCTCGACCCGCTCACGGACAGGATGCTGGGTTTCTCGGTCGCCATTGACGAACACGAGGCCTACTACATTCCCGCTGCAGAGGAGGGCTGGCTGGATTGCTTTGCCACCGCCTTTGCCGGAACGGCCGAAAAAATCGGATTGAATGCCAAATTTGATATCCAGGTGCTGCACCAGGCAGGGCTGGTGGTAAACGGGCCTTTCTTCGACTGCATGCTGGCACACAGTGCACTGTATCCGGAGCTGCGACACGGCATGGACGAGATGGCCGAAGCCCTGCTGCAATACAAGACGATTCATCTGGAAGACATTGCAGGCAAAGGCAAGGCCATGGACACCGCTGCCGTACCCGTGAAAACCATGGCGGAATACGCCGCCGAGGACGCGGATGTGACCCTGCGCCTGTACCACGTGCTGCAGCCGCAACTGGTGGAAGCCGGGCAGGACGCCCTGATGCGTAGCATTGAGTTTCCCCTGGTGCCGGTGCTGGCCGGCATCGAGGAAGAAGGCATGCGTGTAGAACCGGAGCTGCTGCAGAAGAGCTCCGAGGAACTGGGTGCGCAGATTGACAGTCTCCGCGCCCGCATCGATGAGCAGGTGGGGCGGCCCCTCAACCTGAACTCACCCAAGCAGCTTGGCGAGCTCCTCTTCGATGACATGAAGCTGCTCGCCAAACCCAAAAAGACCCGCACCGGGCAGTATGTGACCGATGAGGAAACGCTGCGCAAGCTGGTGCCGCTTTCCCCGCTGGTGGCGGATATTCTGGAATACCGAGAACTGAGCAAGCTGAAAGGCACCTATCTGGATGCCCTGCCCCGCTTCATTTCGCCGAAGGATGGCCGCATTCACTCCACCCTGCTGCAAATGGTGACCGCCACCGGACGTCTTGCCTCGCAGAACCCGAACCTGCAGAACATCCCCGTGCGCTCAGAGGCCGGCAAGCTCATCCGCCGCGCCTTTGTGGCACGCGATGCGCAGCACAGCATTCTCTCTGCCGACTATTCGCAGGTGGAACTGCGCCTCATGGCTGCTCTCTCCGGCGACCCCGGCATGATTGCTGCCTTTACCTCCGGCCGCGACATCCACGCCGAAACCGCAGCCCGCATCTACGGCGTGCCGCATGATGATGTGACAGCCGACATGCGCCGCAAGGCCAAAACGGTGAACTTCGGCATCATCTACGGCATCTCCGCCTTCGGGCTCTCGCAGCGGCTGGACTGCCCGCGCGGCGAGGCCGCCGGACTCATCGAAAGCTATTTTGCCCAGTTCCCGGGGGTGAAGGACTGCATGGATAAGCTGGTGGCCGATGCCCGCGAGCGTGGCTATGCCGAAACCCTCTGCGGCCGCCGCCGCAAGCTGCCGGACTTGAACAGCGCCAATTTCAACCTGCGCGCCGCTGCCGAGCGAACCGCCATCAATACCCCGATTCAAGGTACTGCGGCAGACATGATCAAGATAGCCATGGTGCGCGTGGCCGGGCTGCTGCAGGGGCGCCGCAGCCGCCTTATCATGCAGATTCACGACGAACTCCTCATCGACCTGCACCAGGACGAACACGACCTCATCCCGCAGATTACAGAAGCCATGCGCTCTGCCCTGCCCCTTCCCAACGGCGTGCCGCTGGAGGTGGAGGCCAACACCGCCCCCAACTGGCTCGAAGCACATTAATCTCTCTCTCATACCATGGAACTATCTGATATCGAATACATCAAAATAGGAATCTGGAGTTCCGGTATCGTCTTTACCCTGCTTCTGACCTCGCTGCTGACCAGGATTTTCTACCGGGCAGTCATCAGGCCCTGGCGCCGCATTGCCCCGCTGACTGTGGCCGATCTGAAAATGCGGCGCAAGTACAAGCACCTCAAAGAAACCTGCCTGATGAAGCTTATCAAGCTCGGCATCTGGATATCGGGCACAATTTTCACCCTCCTCATGGCATGGGGTATTGCCCTTTGCATCCGCTATAATTTCCAGGGAGCCCCCATCAAAAAGATATTCTTCCTCATGATGTCCTCCGAAAATGTGGACAAAGCCACCGAACTGGCCGATATTGAGCGAACATCCACACGCATCGGCTCGACAAAAAATGAAATGCTCCGAGAAATCAAGGCAGAAATTGCCAGAATAGAGCAGGAATCCGGCGATGCTCTGGAGCACAACCCCGCACTCATGGCAGATTACAAATCGCTCTGCCTGACCCGGGATATTCTGGAGGGCAAAGCCACCAGCACCCCGGCTCAGGAAGCAAAGAATACTGGCGAAGATAAAAGCCCCCAAAAAAAGAAAAGGAAAAAGAAGAAGCGCAACGATTCTTCCACCCTCCATACCAACTATTAAGCAAACAATTCATCATGATGACTCTGGTAGGTTTAGGATACGATATTCACCGTTTTTCTGAGACAGAGCGCCCGCTCTGGCTGGGCGGGGTGCAAGTGCACCCCACCAGGGGGCTTGCCGGCCACAGCGATGCCGATGTGCTCTGCCACGCGCTGGCAGATGCCATTCTCGGTGCCATTGGCGAGCCGGACATCGGCTACTGGTTCCCCCCGGGCGATGACAGCTGCAAGAATATCTGCTCACTGCGCATTGTGGAAAAAGCGGTGGAACTGCTCAAAGCCCAGGGTGGCCGCGTGGTGAATGCGGACTGCGCCCTCATTGCCGAAGCGCCCAAGATTATGCCCTTTGTGCAGCAGATGAAGGAGACGCTGGCCCCGATTCTGGGCGTGGCTCCCCGCCGCGTGGGCGTGAAAGCCACCACCAACGAAAAGCTGGGGGCACTCGGCCGCCGCGAAGGCATGGCCGCCTTTGCCACAGTCGCCGTACAAGTTCCCGAAGAAGCTTAACGACTATGTCCCCGGAAATTGATTTACTGGCCTTTGCCGCCGTGGAGAATCTGAAAGCTGCAGGGCTCACCGTGACCACGGCCGAGAGCTGCACCGGCGGTATGATTGCCACCGCCATCACCGAGGTTCCAGGCGCCTCCGCCGTATTCCGCTACGGCTGGGTGACTTATTGCAATGAAGCCAAGGAACGGCTCTTAAACGTGCCCGCCGGGCTCATCGAGGAGCACACCGTGGTAAGCGAACCGGTAGTGGCTGCCATGGCCCAGGCCGCCATGCGCCAGAGCGGTGCCGATATCGCCGTGGCCGTTTCCGGCAATGCAGGCCCCACCGCCGCCGAGGGCGAGCCCCCTGTAGGCACCGTCTGCCTGGCTATTTCCCGCCGCGGAGCCGCACGCCCGGTGCATACTGAAACCCTCATTCTCCCCGGCATGACCCGCCGCCAGTTCCGCGAGCGGGTCACCGCCAAAGTGCTGCAGCTCATTGCAGGGGCCGCCTACTGAAAAAAAGCCTGAGTTTTTACTCAGGCTTTTTTTACCAGTTAATTGATACCCTGGCGGTCGTAAAGCTCCTTGTAGAGCGGGCAGGTGGCATAGAGTTCCTCGTGTGTGCCATCACCCACAATCCGCCCATAATCAAACACCAGAATGCGGTGAGCATTGCGAATGGTGCTGAAGCGGTGCGCCACAATCAGCGTGGTGCGCCCCTGTGCCAACTTATCCAGTTCTTCCTGAATCTCGCGCTCGCTTTCTGCATCGAGTGATGCCGTGGCTTCATCCAGAATCAGAATGGGAGCATCCTTCACAAAAGCGCGGGCAATGGCCACGCGCTGACGCTGCCCACCGGAAAGGCCGGCTCCGCCCTGCCCCAGCATGGTATCAATCCCCTGCGGCTGGCTATCCAGGAACTTGGAGACTGCCGCGGAATCTGCTGCAGCAAGGATTTCCTCATCCGTGGCATCCATGCGTCCCAGGCGGATATTCTCCCGGATACTGCCGGCAAAAAGTAGTGCCTGCTGCCCCACGAGCGAAAGCTGCTCTCGCAAATCGTGCGGATGCAAATCCCGGACGTCTGTACCATCCACCGTCACCGCGCCCTTGGTTACTTCATAGAAGCGGGGAATCAGCGAGGCAAAGGTTGTCTTGCCGGAACCACTGGGCCCGACAAGCCCCACAATCTGCCCGGCGGGAATGGTTAAATCCACATCCCGCAGCACCAGCGTCTCCGCATCGTAACCGAAACTGACGTTGCGGAAGCAAATCTCGCCTTTAACCCGTTCCTCAAATTTCTTCGGATTCTCCGGCAGAGGAATGGTATTGGGCTCCAGCAATACCTCTGAAAGCCGTTTCAGCGCACCTTGCGCCTCATTAAAGCGATTCCAGGCTGTACCGGCACGCTTCATGGAATCGAAGGTAAAGAACAGAGCGGCGGCAATGGCCATGAAATCGGTGAGCGACAACCCGCACATGCGCCCGCGAACCAGCAGGAAAGCCAGAGCCAGCGCCGTTACTATCTCCATGATCGGCACGAGCGCTTTCTGGTACTTCACCAGTTTCACCAGATTCGTACGCAAACGGCGAGAGACTCCCTTGAACGCTTCAATTTCACGTTCTTCCATGGCATAGGCTCGCACCTCGCGCTGGTTTTCCAGATTCTGCTGCACAGCGGTATTCAACTCACCAAGTCCCTGTTGCGCACGCTGGGATTTCTGAGATATGCGCTTACCAAACAGGATAATTGGCCAGGCTGCCAGTGCAATGAACACCAGATTCATCAGGAACAGAATACCCTGCCCGGAGGAAACAAGCAGGAACACAAACGCCAGAATGGCACACAATGCCGTAATCGGCTGTTTCACCAGGTCATTGGAAACCGTAGTCAGAATATTCTGCACGCTGGAAGTATCTGCCAGAATGCGGCTGATCACATCACCCTTCTGACGGCTCTCCATAAACGCAATCGGCAATTCCTGCACACGGCAGAACACCTGCATGCGCAGCGTTTCCAGAATGCGGATACCCAGAATATTCACCAACACCGCATTTGCCCACATGGCGAAACCACGCACCACAAAGACGCCGGGCATCATCCCGCAAGCCAGCAGCAGCAGCGTATCCGGAGACAAGCTCTGCAATGAGGGAAATAATTGCAGCACCTCAGGAGTGGTACCCCCATCACCCCGGAACACCACCGGAAATACGTACTTCACCATGAACGGCACACCGGCACCGCTGGCGGCAGCGGCTATCATGCCCGTGACCAGCACCAGCACAAACGTGCTGAGATGCGGCAGCATAAACCGCTTCAGGAAATAGACAAGATTTTTCATGCTTCAACCTCCTTTTCTTTATCTTCCTCAGCCTGGCGCACCTGCTCATCATACAGGTGGCGGTAGAGCATGCAGCTTTCATACAACTCTGCATGGGCACCATCGGCAATGACACGGCCTTCCTCAAACACCAGGATACGCTGTGCCATACGAATAGTGCTGAACCGGTGGGCTATCACAAAAGTTGTGTGTCCCTTCGCCAGTTCTTCCAGCTCCGCCTGAATAGCAGCCTCACTCTTCATGTCAAGGGCAGAGGTTGCTTCATCCAGCACCAGAACGGGCGCATTCTTCAAAAACGCCCGGGCAATGGAAATTCGCTGCCGTTGCCCACCGGACAAACCGGCTCCGCCTTCGCCCAGCAGCCGGTCTATCCCCTCAGGGGTACCCTCCGTAAACTCGTCCACCCTGGCCTGCCGGGCTGCGGTAAGCACCTCCTCCCGGGTTGCATCTGGCCGGCCAGCGCGAATATTCTCATATATGGTATCGCGGAAAAGCGCGGCAAACTGGGACACGAGGCCAATGCTCCTGGTGCGGTCTGCGCGGGATATCTGGCGCACATCCACACCATCCAGCTTCACGCTGCCGGAGTCAACATCGTAAAACCGGCACAGCAGATTGATAAAAGTGGTCTTGCCTGAGCCACTCGGGCCCACTAGCGCCACCACCTGCCCGGCTGGCACATGCACCGTCACATCTTTCAGCACAATGTTCTCCGCATCGTAGCCAAATGTGACATTTTCAAAATCCACGGCACCGGCTACTGGGTGATTCAGGCGCACTGGCTCAGCCGGCTCAGGCGTCTCATCCTGTGCGTGCAGAATCTCATTTATGCCATTGATACCCACAGCCATAATCTGGCACTGGTTAGCCACAGTGCCCAGATGCTTGATCGGTTCATAGCAGAAATAGAACGCAAAGGCAATCGCAGAAAATTGTTCAAGGGTAAGGCCATCGCTGCATCCCTGGTACAACGAATATGCCAGCGCCAGAGCCGACACCACCTCTACCGATGGAGTCACGCTGCTCTTCCAGGCATTCATGCGGATGATAATTGAGTTAAACCGGCGAATGCAATCACGCAATAGCCCCTCGCGGTACGATTCCAGATTGAAAGCACGCACTTCACGCTGGGCAGAAAATGTCTCCTCCACCACCGTCGTGATGACATTCATATCCTTCATGGCCTTTGCCATATGCTTGGCCATGCGCTTGCCTACGCCGCGCACAATCGGCACACAGGCGCAGGAAATAATCAGGTTTCCCAGCAAAATGGCGCTTTCGTCATTGGTGCAGGCAGTATAGACCAGATACGCACCGGCCGAAACCAGGGTCAGCGGCTGAATCACCAGTTCATTCAGAATCGTCACCATCCCCTGCTGCGCCATCTGGGTATACTGAATGACCGCCGTCATCAAAGCACCGCGCGTGCGACGGTCATGGTATGAGAATGAAAGCCACTGCAAACGGGAAAACACATCCACCCGCAACTCCAGAAGCCCCTCCGTACCGGCCTGGGTCAGCAGATAGGTGTTAAGATAGGTGGCAAGGCCCCGAATGGCCATTACCAGCGGTATCAACCCGGCGGCAATCCACATCATTGCCATGCTCATATCCTGCGGAGCAAAACAGGACTGCACCCAGTCCCTCAGCATGGCGGGCGGCTCCATGGTGCCGAATACAATCGGAAACACATACTGAGTCATGAATGGCAACCCGAAACCAGCAGCCGCGGCAGCCACGATACCAGCCACAACTCCACCGGCTATCAAATACCACCGTGGCAGCATATACCGCTTCAGCACCGGCTTCAGCACCTCCCACACTTTCTCATTTTCTGCTTTACTCATGAGTTTTATCTACTCTACCAGATTACGCCCCCACTGGCAATCATTTTCGGGTACTCGCCGCCACATGTGCGCATTTTTTGTGCCTCATGCTGCAGCATAACACGCCGACTGCTTGACATAGCAGCTCAAATAGTGCAATATAGCCGCAGTTTTTTACGTCCGCGCAACGCCATGAAGAGATTGCTTATCCAAACTATCGCTCTGACTGCCTCCGCCACTCTGCTTACCTCCTGCTTCGATGAAATCAAGCAGATGGTTGCAGGTGAGGAGACTCCGGCTGAACAGTCCGCCGCCGCTGCAGCAGAGGAACCGGCTGCACCGGCAGCTCCTACTGAACCCTCCAATGATGATATCACCCGCATGCTTATGGAGCAGCTCAGCGGCTGTGAAATCGCCAACGCCGGCCAGCTCACCTGCAGCACCCCCACCAGAAATACTGACAACAGCGTCAGCATGGGTGCCACTATCAAGCTGGCAGTCAAGGAAGACCTTTATGCAAAAGAAGCAGCCCCTGCAGCTTTCAACAAGGAGCGTGAGGCTGTGAACGAAGCGGCTAATGCCTCCATGAAGCCGGAATCCGTTTACCTCTTCCAGGTCGGTGCCACCACTGACCTCATTACCGATGCCGACCGCCAGGCCAAACCCCTGCCCGATAACCTGCAGGCTGCCATGAACGAAATGAAAGAACTGGCAGAAGCCCCGGTATACCGCAAGGTAGTCAACGCTGGTGATGAGGTGGAAGCCTCTGCCACATTCACCGCCATTTATGTGGACAACGCCTGGCAGTTCAGCAACATCGTGGTTGACAACGCCGCCCTGCTGGACCTCAGCGAATACACCGCACAGAGCGCCCTGCCCCAGGAGGCCCCCATCCTCACCCCCGAATTTGAAGCTGCCCGCAAGGCTGCCATCGCAGAGAAAGTAACAGCTTTCAACCAAATGGCTGAGCCCTACATCAAAGGACGCGAGGAACAAGCCCGCGCCACTCTCACCGAACACCAGGCCCGTGCAGAGGAAGAAGCCCGCCGCATGACAGAACAAGCCGCCGCTCAGGAAGCCGCCCGCCAGGAATGCATTCAGGGCTTTGTACAGGCCCTGGCTGATGATAAGCTCTTCGCCGGCGAATGGACCCGAGACAAGCGTTTCGGCGAACTTTCCCTGCACATTGAGCAAGCCAAACAGTTCGAGAATGCCGTACAATTCGTCGGCACCATTTACGACACAAAACTGCCTGAAGCCAGCCTCGATATCGCAGGCCGTTGCGACCTCACCCCCAAGGAAGATGGCACCGCCCAGCTCGATATCACCATCTACGACGGCCAGTACGACCCCGACCAGCCCACCGCAGAAGTATACGATGCCAAGGATGGCATGCTCTCCCTCAAGCTCAGCAAGGATGGCAAGCTGACCGGCATCATGAGCTGCACCTCCTGGGCAAATGCACCGGAAAAAGCGTTCCAGATTAACCTGGCCCCCAAGGCCAAGGAAAGCCCGAAAGGCAAGCGCCGCCGCTAATCAGGCACCCTTGATTCACCCACAGACAGGCAGATTCCGGAAGGGTTCTGCCTGTTATCTTATATACTGATACTGTACCCGCAAGAAATCATGACTCATATTTCCCCAAATACATGTCAGCATAGGGTATTATTAGATTGATTTTCCGGTTAGAATACGATAAAATCGCCCCCACACATTATGGCCAGGCAAGCATTAGGAAAAGGGCTCGGCGCCCTCATCATGAAGAAGCAGGAGACATCCACACCTCCCGCTAACGTTGTGGCAGATACCGACCGCGTCATCGTTGCCAATGTGAAGGACATCAAGACCTCTCCCTTCCAGCCGCGCCGCCATTTTGATGACGAGCTGATTGCCGAACTTGCCGCCTCCATCAGCGAACGAGGGCTTCTCCAACCCCTCGTGGTTCGCAAGGTAAATGGTTCTTTCGAGCTCATTGCCGGTGAACGACGTCTGCGCGCCGTCACCAGCCTGGGGAAAACAACCGTCAAGGTAGTTGTTCACGAAGCCTCTGACCAGGAGGTAGCAGAACTCGCCCTCATTGAAAACCTGCAACGCGCCGACCTCACCCCGTTGGAAGAGGCGGAGCAATACCGCCTGCTGCAGGAAAAATTCGGCATGAAGCAGGAAACCATCGCCCAGCATGTGGGTAAATCCCGTGCAGTGGTAGCCAACATGGTGCGTCTGCTCGAACTGGCCCCGGAGGTACGCGGGCTGCTCGACCAGCAGCAGATTACCGTAGGCCATGCCAAGGTGCTGCTGCAGCTTAAGAACGCAGACAAGCAGACCCTGGCCGCACACCGCGTGGCGCGCGGCACCCTCACCGTGCGCCAGACCGAGCAACTGGTGCGCAACATGCTTTCTCCCGAGGTTGTTCAACCCAAGGAAGAACCCACCCTGCCCCCGGCCTACGCCCGCGTATGCTCCCAGCTCTCGCGCGACTTCGGCACAAAAGTCAACATCTCCATGAAAGGCAAGAACAACGGCGTTATCGAAATTCCCTACGCCGGTCGCGAGGACCTTGTGCGTATTCTCCAGATTTTCGGTATCAGCGAAAACCTGTAATGTGCCGCTTACTACCCTTCCTCTTTCTGCTCTGCAGCTGCGATGATGCCCCACCCCCGGCGGCACCGCAGAGCGCACCGCCGGCCCCTGCCCCCCTGGTGAACACGCCGGAGTTCAGCGGCCACAACGCCTATGCCCACTGCGCGGTCATCTGCGCCCTGGGGCCTCGTTACAGCGGTTCCCCGGCATATGAAAAGCAACTCCAGCATCTGGAGCACCACCTTCATGCTATGGGGTGGCAGACAGAGCGAAACACCTTTTCTGCCCCCAATGGCATCAAGATGTGCAATCTGAGAGCTTTCCGCAGCCCCTCACCGGCTCTGCTCCTGCTCAGCTGCCACATTGACACCAAAACCGGCATTGCTCCCGACTTTCAAAGCGCAGATGACGGAGCCAGCGGTGCAGCCGTACTCCTGGAGCTGGCGCGTACCCTCGAAGATGACCGCGTGGAACTCATTTTCCTGGATGGCGAAGAATCCTTCGCCCCCCGCATGAGTGAGACAGATGGTCTCTACGGTTCGAAATTTGATGTTGCGCGCCGCGGCAGTGCCTTGCCGCGCTGGCAAATTAACCTGGATATGGTCGGCGGGCGCAACAAGACCATCGCCGTTCCGGCGCTGGATACTTCCGATTTCATGTACGCGCAATACACAGCCGCAGTGCAGAAACTCGGTTTCAGCGAAACAAGGTGGACTGCCTGGCCCGGCTCCTATCTGGATGACCATGTACCCTATCTTGAAGCCGGGGTGGACAGTCTGAATCTCATAGCCCACTTCTCCGGCAGCAACTGGTGGCACACCACGCGCGACAACATGAGCCGCATCTGCCCCCGCTCCCTGCGCGAAAGCGGCTTGCTTACACAGCAGCTCATCAAGCAGCTGCTCAGCGCAGATTCCGCAAGCGCTCAATAAGCTGCTGCGGCACAGCGGCACGCTCCGCCGCCGTATTCAGCGGCAGCGTATGCGTCAGCACACCGGCGGCATCATAAACCATCAGCACAAGTTGCTTATTAGCCCCATGCAGCACGAGAATGCCGGCAGCATCCTTGAACTGCAGCGTCACCTCACCGGCCTCGCCCAGCATCCAGCCACGCCCCTGTGGATTCGCATCTCGAGCCAGATGCCGTATCGCCTGCAGATGCTCAGTCACTTCCGCTGGCACAAGCCCGGCAGGCAGCGCCGCAAGCTGAGCCACTACCTGCTGCCGGCGCTCCCGCATAGCTTTACGAATGGACGGCTCCACCACCAGCGGGCGCAGCATGCGGTCACCGCCGACTGCAGCTCCGGGATTCGCAGCCCCACCATACTTGCGTACCGGGCGCTCTGCCAAGGTAATCTGCAGCACACGCCGCTTCCCATTCTGCAACGTCTCCACCGCCAGCACATTGCCGGGAGCCTGAGTCCGCAGCACAGCCCGCATCTCCTCACGCGAATGCACGGGCGCACCATTCAATGCTACTATCACATCTCCCACCTGGAGTCCGGCATCACGCGCCGGGCTGGCAGGGTGCACAGCCTGCACCACCACCCCTTCCGGAGCTGCCGCCGAAACCACACCAAACATCACACGCGGTTTCTCTGCTGCCAGCGCTGGCAGCAGCATTGAGCAAAACAACAAACTTCGCACCACTTCTTTCATCACAAATACTCCTCCTCTACTTCTACCTCCGTTTTGTTCGGCACGCGGATAACCGTCGTAGTTCCATCAGCATCCAGCACAAAAGCATCCTCGTAAATCACCTCATAGCGGCGCACCGGGGCTTCGCCGTGCCGCCACTCCACTCGTTCCATGCTGCGGGAATCAATAATATTCCGGCTCATCAGGCCCTGGTTATCCCCCTCCGCCACGGCACTACCGGGCATAAGCAAAGCACCACTCACCACACAAAGCAGCATTGCCGCCGCCGCAACAGCGCTACCACCCAGCCAATAGCCCTTGCGGCGCGTTCTGCCGGCATTCCGGCCAGACTCCACGTACATCTGCACACCCAGCTGCCCCACCAGCCGTGCAGGCATAGCTGCCGGCTTCAGGCGGCGCAGCAACTGCTCTACCTCCCGGCATTCATGCTCCTCATCAGAGGCCTGCTGCATAGCTGCCAGCAAGCGGCCCTGCAGGCCTGCAGGCATAGCGGCGGGCCTTGTGGCTACGGTCTCAAAATCTGTTGTGGATGTTTTCATGATTCAGCGTTCTATGGGGTTGGCCTCAAGTTCCTTGCGCAGCGTCTGCAGCGCATAGCGATAGCGAGAGGTTATAGTGGCTAATTTATTGCCGGTCATATCAGCAATCTGCTGGAAAGTGTGCTCACCCCAGATATGGAGCACAACCACCTCCGCAAACTCTGACGGCAGCTTTCGCAACAGGGATTCCAGACGCTCCCGCAGATACTCATCATCCGCTGCACTACTCAGCCATGGTGTTTCCTCCACCCCCTCGCGCAGCGTCTCCTGCTGGGCGGTGGCATAACTGCGCCGCACCTGTTCGCGGCGGCCGCGGTCCATAGCCAGGTGGCGAATAGCGGTGTAGGCATACGCGCGCCACTGGTTCTGTTCTCCGGCAAACGAACCTCCTTCCACCGCATGCACCAGCTGCACCAGCGCCTCCTGCAGCACATCCTCTGCATCAGCCTCGCTGCGGCATTGCTGGCGGGCATACAGCAGCAACTGCGGACCATACTCTGCCAGCCAGGCCGACCAGTCGATACGCGCCGCGGCACTCTCTGTGGGGGAATGGTGTTTCATTTCCTTTATACACTAAGCGGTTGTTGACCCTTGTTTTATCTTAACTCGCACCACTTTGCCAGAAAAAAAGCACAAAGGACAACGTTAAATTGCCCTTTGTGCTTTTATCAAATTAACAGCTCTGTCAACCCTGCTGCTCTGCAGCAGCCTTTTCGGCTTCCAGTTTCTGGCGCAGTTTCTCTGGCAGCTTCACCTGGATATGCACATCGCGCAGCTGGTTGGGTTCTGCCGGGGCGGGAGACTCGCTCATGAGATCGGCGCCGCGGTTGTTCTTCGGGAAGGCGATCACCTCACGGATGGACTCGCACTTGCCGATAAGCATGACCACGCGGTCCAGACCGAGAGCCAGGCCACCATGGGGCGGAGCACCGAAAGAGAAAGCAGCCAGCAGGTGGCCGAACTGCTCCTGAATGGTGGCATCGTCCAGACCGAGAGCGCGGAAGGTAGCGTCCTGGAGCTCCTTCTCGTGGATACGGATGGAACCGCCGCCCAGCTCGTTACCATTGAAGATAACATCATAGGCCTCGGCGCAGATATCGGTCGAAATCTCACCCTTGAGCACTTTTTCCACATCCTCCGGCACCGGGCGGGTGAAGGGATGGTGAATAGCGCAGAAACGCTGCTCCTCCTCGTCCCAGCCGAAGAGCGGGAAGCGGTTCACCCAGAACAAATCCACCTCATCGTTACCCTTGAGAATCTCCATGAAATCCGCACAGGCCAGACGCACACGCCCCAGAATGGTGCAGCTCTGCTCCCAGTTACCGGCAGCAAAGAACACGCAGTCGCCGCTCTCGATGTTGAGGCGCTCCTTCAGAGCCTCAATCTCGGCATCGGTCAGGCGCTTGGTAATGGGGCTCTTCCAGCCCTCGCGGTCGTTCACGTCGCGCACCTTGATGTATGCCAGGCCCTTGGCACCAGCCTCAATGGCGGTCTGAGTGAGGGAATCAATCTGCCCCACAGAAGGGTTGAAGCCCTTGGCGTTGATAGCCTTCACCACGCCACCGGCTGCCACAGCGCTGGAGAACACGCGGAAATCGCTGTTGGCAAAAATATCGGAACACTCTGTAATCTTCATCTCGAAGCGGCGCTCCGGCTTGTCGGAACCATACTGGTCCATGGCATCGTGCCAGGTCATGCGCGGGAACGGCGTCACGATATCGCGCCCCACACTCTCCTTGAACACGCGCTTGAGCATCGCCTCAATCCAGCCGTAAATATCCTCCGGGGTAATGAAGGAGGCCTCAATATCAATCTGCGTGAACTCCGGCTGGCGGTCTGCGCGCAGGTCTTCATCGCGGAAGCAGCGGGCCACCTGGAAATAACGCTCCATACCGGCCACCATGAGCAGCTGCTTGTACTGCTGCGGGGCCTGCGGCAGGGCGTAGAATGCACCGGGGGTCAGGCGGCTGGGCACCAGGAAGTCGCGGGCGCCCTCCGGGGTGCTCTTGGAAAGAATCGGGGTTTCAATCTCCAGGAACCCCTGCTCGTCCAGATAATCGCGCATGGTTTTGGTGATGCGGTGGCGCAGAATCATGTTGCGCTGCATCACCGGGCGGCGAAGGTCGAGGAAGCGGTACTTCAGGCGGATATCCTCATTGGCTATGTTGCGGTCAAGCTGGAACGGCAGCACCGCTGCCGGATTCAGCACCGTGAGAGCCGTTGCCTCCACCTCAATCTCACCCGTTGCCAAATCAGGGTTCGTGGCGTCAATCTCGTCTGTCTTGAGACGGCGCACCACCTTGCCGGTCACCTGAATCACGGTCTCCACGCGCAGCGCCTCAGCCTGCTGCGCCAGATTCGCGTCAATCTCCGGGTGGAAAACTACCTGGGTCTTGCCGGCACGGTCGCGGAGGTCGATGAAAATCACACCGCCGTGGTCGCGCACGGTGTCCACCCAGCCAACCAGCGTCACAACCTGGTCTACATGAGCGGGGCGGAGCTCATCGCACGTATGGGTACGGTAACTATTCATAATAAACGCATTAGAAAATTGAATACAGACAACGCTCCCGGATAAGAACGCAGCGGCGTTCATTCTACGCTTTCTTACTCAATTGTCAAGCCGTTTTTAGCCCCACTTGCGGCATGATTAATCAGATTTATTCAGACGCCGCCGGGGCTGCAACGCCGGAGCAGCGGGGGCAGGCTTCCACCCGGTGGCCGGGGGCAATTTCAACCATGGGGGGGCGCTCTGTCAGCTCCTCCACCGGGATTCCCATGCGCTGGCAGAAACGGCAGCCCTGCACCTGGTGGCGGATAGAGGCCACATGCCCGGGAATGGAGGGCAGCAGGGTCTTGCGCACATAATCGCGGCGGGGAATAGCCGCCAGCAGGGCCTTGGTGTAGGCATGCACCGGGTTGGCGAAGAGTTCCTCCACCGGGGCGCTCTCCACAATGCGCCCGGCATACATGACCAGCACGCGGTCGCAGTGCTGGGCAATCACCCCCAGATCATGCGTAATGAGGAGGGATGACGCCCCCAGGTCCTCATGCAGCTCCCGCAGCAAATCCAGAATCTGCTGCTGCACGGTGACATCCAGCGCGGTGGTAGGCTCATCGGCAATGATGAGAGCAGGACGACACGCCAGAGCCATAGCAATGACCACACGCTGGCGCATCCCGCCGGAAAGAGAGCCCGGGTACTGGTTTGCGCACAGGGCAGCGCTGGGAATCTTAACACGGTTGAGCAGGTTGATAGCCTCCACCCAGGCGGCCTCAGACGTCAGCCCGCGATGCAGCATGAGCGTTTCGGCAATCTGGTCACCGATGGTATGCACCGGGTTCAGCGCACTCATTGGCTCCTGAAAGATGATACCGGCATGTCCGCCACGCAGTTCACGCAAGCGCCGGGGAGACATTTTGACCACATCTTCCCCGTTGAAAAGAATCTCGCCGGCAATAATCCTGCCATTCGGCTGGGGCAGCAAACGGGCCAGACTCATGGCGGTTACGCTTTTACCGCAGCCGCTTTCTCCCACAATTCCCACACACTTACCACGAGGGATGGTGAAACTGATATCATCCACAGCGCGGGAAAGGCCACGTTCAGTCTCGAACGCAATGGTCAGGTTCTTCACTTCCAGCAAATGATCAGTACTCATGGTGCAACGGGGGGGGCAACAGGCAAAGGTATCTCTAAATCAGTCTCCGGGAAAACCTTATCCGAATGGCGGGCACGCATGGTCTTGGCCTTCATGCGTTCATCAATCCAGTACAAGTGGCTGTCCAGCGGGTCGTAGTAACGGGGCGGGCAAAAGCGGCATTCCGGTTCATCAGGCCAGCGCAGCCAGCGCCACTGAGCAAAACGCCAGTATGAAGTAGTCCACCCCGGCACCCAGGCAAGAGTAGAGGCAATGAGCTGCTGGGCTTTGTGGTGTGCCGCCACGGCCTCCTGCTCTGTGGTGGCAGCCTTGCAAGCCAGAATGGCGCGATCCAGAGAGGGCGAGTGCGTAGCGGTAATGTTGGATGTTCCAGGCATGGGGGCGCCATCGTCCTTAAACGCATAGGCTGAATCAAAGAACGGCGCAGGATCCGGCAGCGGTGGCGAGAATCCCCAGGAGAAAATGGCCGCCTGATACTGCTTGGATTTGATGCGGGAGTACAGCACGGTGTCATCAATCTGCTCCAGGCGCAAGTCCAGGCCACAGCGGGCAGCCTCCTCGCGCAGTATATTCATACAGTTGGTGTAGAGCGGGTCGATACGGCTGCTGAGTACCACTTGCAGACGCGTGCCATCCGGCTTGCAGAGAATACCATCCGGGCCTTCCTCAGTATATCCGGCGCGGGCAAAGTTTGCACGTGCTTTTTCCGGCTCAAACGGGAGCGCCTTGATACTTTCATCCGTATACTGCCCGAAGCCGGAGAAATACGATCCCAGGCGCGTGTAATCGCCTCGGAATACAGTATCCAGCACAGCCTGCACATTCAGCGCATGGTGAAACCCGCGCCGCATTGATTTATTGTTAAACGGCGGCTGGGAGCAATTCAGGTGGAAACCAAAGCAATTACGCGGCCAGATATTGCTGAAATGCACGCGCTGAATCAGCCCGCGGTGCGCGGCATCCATCTCCAGCCCCTCGTACCAGAAATCTGCCTCTCGGGCATTGAATACATCCAGCTGCCCCAGGCGGAACAGCTCGCGAATCTTAGTCCCCTCCGATACAAACTGGTACACGATATGATCCACATTGCAGGAATATCGCGTATACTTGCGGTCAGCCGCCCACCAGTCGGGCACACGAATCAGGCTCACCTGACGGCCCATAATCACATCATACGGGTTCACCGTGTAACCGCCGGTGGTAGGCGCCACACGCCACAGATAGCGTGTGGGATAATCCGGGCCGAATTCCGCGAAGAACGAGGTGCAGCTGGCCGGCACAGATGCATAGAACGGCGCGTACGGCCGTGCCGCCGCCAGGGTCACAGCCAAATATTGGTTGCCGTATATCTCTATACGCGAAAAATTTCCCATATAGTAGTCATTATAAAATGGTTCCACACTATAGGGAGAGGTACGCACAAAAAGAGAGGTCACAAAATCACGCGTTGTCAGGCGCGAGCCATCCGTAAAACGTGCCTTTTCGTCAATATGGAAGTATACCGTGCGGCCATCTTTGGAAACAGCCCAGCGGTCTGCCGAGCCGGGAATCAACTTACCTGTGCCGGGGTGCAGACGAATCAACGGCAGGTCAATATCATCATATATATAACGGCGGAACGCATTATTGCTGTTCGGGCCGAACATCCGGAACGTACTGGGGAATGAGCGCTGCAGCGCCAGGCGCAGAGTACCGCCTTTCACCGCCTTGGGACTGCCCAGCTCCGGCTGGTCCATTCCGTCGTGCCACTCCAGATCCTCCGGCAGCTGGTTTTCGCGCAGAAACAACAGGTAATCCCCCTGCCCTTTGCGCCGACTCAGATTCATCAGGTTCGGCCAGGTGTTCAGGAAACGCATCCTGGCGCGATACCGGTGCGTGCTGCCAGGGGCAGAGGTCAGGTACTGCACCATGGACGCCTCACAGGTAGCGCGGTTCTCCTCCAGGTTTGTCTGCACATAATCACGCACCTGTGCATTCCATCGCGCCGGGAATCCGGCAAAGCCCGGCGGCATGTGCCAACGTTTCGTGTACATCGGCACATCCGCATTTTCTGAAAATCCCAACGGCAACGTCAAATCCGACGGCGCGCGCCACTCCAACCCCAGAGCTGTACCATCATCATCACACCCGGTCAACAAAAGCGCCCCCGGCAGCACGGCTAGTCCGAGCAGCAGGGTGCGGGTCACTTTTCTCAGGGTGCGAATCATCATTTTATTCGTAGTATGTATGGCGGCGCGGGTCGGTAGCCTCGCGCACAGATTCTCCAATAAAGGTCACAATAAGCAAGGTGCTCACCAGCGCCACGAACGCACACGAGGCCACCCATGGCGAGGATAGTTTCGACAAACCATCATTCAGCAGACGCCCCCAGCTTGCATACGTATCAGGCAGCCCGAATCCCAGATAATCCAGCGAAGCAAGAGACAAAATCAACGCCGCCACGCTGAATGGCAGCAATGTCACCAGAATACCACGCAGATTCGGCAATATATGCCGCAGCAGAATATGGAACGTGCCGGCACCCATCACACGGGCCGCAGCCACATAATCACGCGTCTTTTCCTTCATGGTGGCGGTGCGCACCAGGTAGGTCATGTGCATCCACCCGAACATGGCCAGCAGACTCAGAATCAGAAACAGACCGCGCAACTCCAGCGGCACGAAGTCTGATACTATCATGACCACAAACAAAAACGGCACCTGCGACAAAATTTCAATAAAACGCTGCGTCACCAAATCAAACCGGCCGCCGAAATACCCCATGAGCATCCCCATGGTCAGACCGATGAAATAAATCACCGGAAGATACAGCAACGCCGCCTTGATATTCACCTGCAAGCCGCCATACAGATACGCCAGAATATCTGCTCCCTGGCTGTTGGTACCCAGCAGGTGTCCCCCGGTAAGCGGAGGCGCCGGGTGGTAATACACCTTGCGCTCGCTGCCAGCCGGGGTCAGCATCATAAACTGCTTCAAATTCAGTACACCGCGGTAGTGTTCCTCCACCAGCCGGCCTTCCTTATATGTGGCAGAATACACCTCCGTGCGGTCCTGCAGCCACCCCTGGGCATGACCATCCGGCACACCCCGGCGGTAACGCACACGCAAGTGCGGCTGCTCATTGTCATACAACCGGCATGCCAATCCATTATAGGGAGTCTCTCCATCCGTATCATACAACACGCCATCACGCCACTCCAACGGCTCGGATGGAAACGATGCCGCATCCATGGTCGGGTCATATGGTACCGGCGGCATCACCACAAATCCGGAAACGCCGGGCTGCCCCAGGCGGTCGCGCAACGCCCGGTAATCCGTCTCAGCCCGGGCCTCTGCTCCTTTGTAACCAAACACCTCACCGCGCAGCACCGCACGCGTAAGCGCCGGGCTGTACCAGTCGCCGTCATACACCACCAACAGAGCCCTCTTGCCCACCAGGCACTGATCCATGGCCGCCAGCAGCATGATGATACCAAAAGCAATCAGCGACCAATAGCCACGCTTTATACTCTTGAAACGCTTCACCTGCTTCGCATGCTTCGGTGACAGCCGCAGACTCGACGCCCGCCGCACCAGCAGATACAACCCCGCCAGCAACAGCAGCAGCATACACAGCCAGCCAAACCAGTGCACCCGGTCATCTGCCGCCAGATACGGCATCACCTCCCCTGCACAATTCAGCAGCGGAATCTCACGACTCACCGTAAACGGCCAGGACAGCGTAGGCAGCAGCCAGCCATGCAGCTCCCCCAGCGCCCCCAGCAGGGCCGCCAGTATCAGCAACAGCGCTATAAGATTCTTGCTCATCTGCTCAATCAAATCGCACTCGCGGATCCACCACCGCCACCAGCAGGTCCGATACCAGATTCCCTATGACAATCAGCACAGAGGTCAGCAGCAGCGTGCCCATTATCAGCGAATAGTCCTTATCCATCAACGCCTGGAAACTCAGCATCCCGAAACCCTGAATATCAAATACACGTTCAATCAGAATCGAGCCTCCCACCACGGTGCAGATAACACTACCCAGTGTAGATACAATCGGAATCACCGAGTTACGGAACGCATGCCCCCACACCGCGCGGCGGAACGACACACCCTTGGAAACCGCAGTACGTACATAATCTGCCGCCAGGTTCTCCATCAGGTTATTCTTCATCATCATGGTTGTTACCGCAAAGGTCGACACCACATAGCAGGTAAGCGGCAATACTGTATGCATGGTCAGGTCGTAAAGTTGCTCCTTAAAGCTCATCCACTCAAACCCAGGACTTACCAGCCCATACAGAGGAAACCACTCCAACCGGGCTCCAAGATACACCAGCATCACCGCCCCCAGAGCAAACCCCGGCACCGCATACCCCACAAACACCAGAACACTCGTCACACTATCCAGCCAGCTGCGGTGGTACAGCGCCTTCATCACCCCCAGCGGAATACTCACCAGATACGTGATAAACGCACCCAGTAACCCGAAATACAGAGACACCGGCAAGCGGTCCATCATCATACGCATCACCGGCTCATTATACTTGTACGAAAGCCCCATATTTCCCTGCAGCACCCCCTGAAATGCATAGCGGCTGGCCACCGCACGCCAGCGGCGGCAAAACGGCCCCCTGGCCAGGGCCTCAATTTCCCCGGCATCCGTTATCTTGCGGCGTTCTGCCAGGCGGGCAGCGCGGTCAGCCGGCGATTCCAGGCGCACCACCCAATCCTCCTCCTGCATCCACTCCGGCGCCAGGTACTGTGGCACATCGCCCTCCCGGGTCACCTCCAGTACTGCAGAATGTCCGCTCGCAGAAGCAATGGTTATGGTTGCCATACCGGCATCGTTAAACTCCGCCTTGGCAATCTCCACCGCCTGCGGCAGCAACCCCAGCCATTGCAGATACGCCTTCCACGTAGGCTCCTGCAAATTAAAAAGCTCCTCCAGGCGCTCCATATCATCATTCCCCAGGCGGGCATTCACCTGCCCCACAGTCTTCTCTCCCGTCAACGCGCCGATAGCCTGCTCCTGCAGCATACGCTCCACCGGCCCCCCCGGCACCATACGCGTCAGAAAAAACGCCAAAAACGTGATGCCAATCAACGTAATGGGCATCATCATCAAGCGTCTGAGGATATAATGTCGCATAGCAACTCACGGCATTCTACTCTTTTCCACACCCCGTGGCAAGTTCTGATTCTGTTATCAGCGCAGAAATCATACAAAAAATGAGCGCATTCTTCATACAATCGAAAGGGCGACCTGTTTTCCAGGTCACCCCTCACCTCTCATACAAAACTGAGTACCCCCGCGCGGACTCGAACCGCGGACAAATTGATTAAGAGTCAACTGCTCTACCAACTGAGCTACGGAGGCATATTGAGCTCACCCGGCTGCTCACAGACTGGTACCCCCGCGCGGACTCGAACCGCGGACAAATTGATTAAGAGTCAACTGCTCTACCAACTGAGCTACGGAGGCACATTGTCTGTGAGCACCCTGCATCTGTGTCCCTCTAGAGGAGAAGCCGCTGGTCAGATTTGAACTGACGACCCACGCATTACGAATGCGTTGCTCTACCCCTGAGCTACAGCGGCAGATGCTGTGTGCGGCGGCAGCTTACCATACGACTCCCGCCATTGCAAGCCTTTTTTTTGGAAAAATTTCCATTTCACCCTCAATTTATTCTCAAGCCGGTATTCATTTCCCGGAAAATGAGCCTGAATTTTATTCGCTTCCATTCTAAATCAGCCACTTTGCGCACATTTACGCTTTACATCATGCAAAAAATAATGCTATTCTGCACACACAAGCTAACAGGTATATGAAAGCGGGCATCAGTCTCTCCCTCCTGCTCATTTCACTCATCGCCGGCATTTGCTTTGCCGGTGACCTGCGTCTGCGTGACTTCCTGCAACGCCACGCCCACCAGCTGGAGCAGCACCAGAGCGATAACCTGCGCCAAGCTAAAATTGCGCACATGCTTGCCCGCCAGCTCCGGCACATCGCAACCGGCGGCGATATCAACACCCGCGACCGCCGCGGCCAGACCGCCCTCATGATGGCAGCCGCGCTGAATCACACAGAAATCGCCACCGGCCTTCTCATACACGGCGCAGACCCCACCCTGTCCACCCCGAAAGGCCGCTGCGCCCACCACCTGAGCACCCAGCCGGAGCTCACCCGCCGCCTGCTCAGCTGCTGCACCCAAGCCCACCCCGGCGCCACCCTGCACGCCGCCGTCCAAGCCCCGGGAGCCAACCTTGACCGCGTGCTGAAAACCCTGCGCGCCACCCCGGACATCAACCAGCCGGGCCCAGATGGGAAAACCGCACTCATGCTGGTACCGGCCCAGAACACAGAGCTGGCCCACATGCTGCTGGCAGCCGGCGCCACCCCCTCCCATTGGGCTGCCGGGGAGCGGGCCCGAGCACGCGTCAACCGCATTGAAATCCTCTTCACCCACCATGGTCTCACCTCCGAGGAACTGCAGGCGGAAGATGCCGCAAATGCCCTCATTCTCGACCGCCAGCGCGCAGAAAACGTCAAATGGCAGCGCTTTACCGACCATGCCCTGGTGCGTCTGCGTCCGCGCACCCGCCCCTCCTCATTCCAATGGGACAAGCGTAAGAAGCAGCACATCTGCAACAACCTTATCTACCAGCAGAACAGCGCCCACAGCAAACCGGAGGATGGCCGCAGCGGATACGTCGGCCCGGTTTACCGCGGCACGGTCACCCTGCACTATGACACAGAGGGCGTGCCCCCCATGAGCTTCCCCGTGCAGAGCGGCGGCCGCGCACACCACTATTTCGGCTCTGAGGAACGCACCGCTCCCTCCATTCCGGAAGGCATGACCGCACGCATCTACCCGGATTTCCACGGCTACAGCATCAACGGCTTCTACATCTCCTGCCTCGGGCGCAAAGCCATCCCCAAATTCACGGAGGACCGCAACAGCATCCTGCTGCACCTGGCACTCATTGCCGTTCCGGGAGAAAATGAGGAAACCACCATCCGCAGCAGCGGCTCCCACGGCTGCATCTCCCTCAAAAACCTCAGCGACTGGAAAATCATCTACCACGAACTCCGCGAAAAAGGCCGCACCCCGGCCGATGGTATCGAGGTCACCATCAATTACGCCGTTAAATAAACAGATTTTGGCGCTTTATTGCACTTTAGGGTTGAATTTAACACCTGCCAGCTATAAAATAGGCGCGCTATGACATACGAAGTTTTCGAAACCAAGGAAGCCGCAGCCAAGAAGCTTGCCGCTGAAGTCGCAGAACTCATCCGCAGCCGCGCCGCCGAGGGCAAGGGCGTTGTGCTCGGTCTGGCCACAGGTGCCACCCCGCTCCCCTTCTACGCTGAGCTCATCCGCCTTCACAAGGAAGAGGGCCTCTCCTTCAAGAACGTGACCACCTTCAACCTGGACGAATACACCGGTCTGCCCCACGACCACGTGGAATCCTACTGGTACTTCATGCACACCAACCTCTTCAACCACATCGACATCCCCGCCGAAAACATCAACCTGCCCTGCGGCACCCTCGCCCCCGAGGAAATTCCCGCTCACTGCGCCGCCTACGAGCAGAAAATCAAGGACTGCGGCGGCCTCGACCTCCAGATCCTCGGCATCGGCCGCACCGGTCACATCGGCTTCAACGAACCCGGCTCCGATGACACCACCATCACCCGCCAGGTCCACCTCGATGACCTCACCAAGACCGACGCTGCCCCCGCTTTCGGCGGCTTCGAAAACGTGCCCAGCACCGCCATCACCATGGGTGTAGCCACCATCATGGGCGCCAAGAAAGTGCGCCTCATGGCCTGGGGTGAAAAGAAAGCCTCCATCGTGAACAAGGCCATCAACGGCCCGGTGACCATCGATGTAGCCGCCTCCTACCTGCAGAACCACGCCGATGCCAAGTATTTCCTTGACACCCCGGCCGCCGCTGAGCTGTAAAGCCGGAGCACCGCTACAAAGCAACTTTGCCGAGGGGCCGGGCAACACCGGCCCCTCACTCTTTCCCACGCGCGCGCATGCACCTGTATATCCACGTCCCGTTCTGCCACCGCATCTGCCCCTACTGCGCCTTCTTCAAACACACCCCGGGCAGCAGCGATATACGCGGCTACGCGCAAGCCATCGGGCACGAAGCACAGCTGCGGCTGCCGCGCGGCACCGCCCCCCGCACCATCTACTTTGGCGGTGGCACACCCAGCATGCTCTCCCCCACCCACCTGGAACTCCTGGTCTGCGGTCTGCGCACCTGGCTCGACCTCACAGAAGTGCAGGAATGGAGCTTTGAAACCAACCCCGCCACATTCACTGCGGCCAAAGTCCGCCATTGGCGACAACTGGGCATCAACCGCGTATCGCTCGGCGTGCAGAGCTTCGATACCGCCCTGCTCCGCCTGCTGGGGCGCGAGCACAGCCCGGCAGACGTGGCCGGAAGCGTGCGCCTGCTGCGGGAGGCCGGCATTCCCCAGGTGAACATTGACCTCATGTTCTCCCTGCCCGGCCAAAGCCTCGCCCAGTGGGAACACAGTCTGCAAGCCGCCATTGAACTGCAGCCAGACCACATCTCCACCTACAACCTTTCCTACGAGGAAAACACCCCCTTTTTCCAACAGTACGGCGCCACCGCTGGCAATGAGGAAACAGACGTCGCCATGTTTACCCGGGCAGAGGAAATCCTCACCGCCGCCGGCTACCGCCACTACGAAATCTCCAACTACGCCCGTCCCGGCTGCGAATCACGCCACAACCTCGCCTGCTGGCACGGCGAGGACTACTGCGGGCTCGGCCCAGGTGCCGTCGGCACCATGAACGGCACCCGCTATGCCAACGCCGGCGATACCGCCGCCTACACCGCAGCCCTCCAGGCTGGCCAGCTCCCCCCCGGCACCGCAGAAATACTGGACCCCGCCACCCGCCGCACCGAACTCCTCGGTCTCCTCCTCCGTACTGATGAAGGCCTGCCGCCCCACCTCCTCCGCCCGCAGGACACCCCCTTTATCACCATGCTGCAGCAGGAAAACCTGGCCACCATATCGGCAGAAGGCCGCCTCATCCTCACCCGCTCCGGCCGCCTCGTAGCAGATGAAATTGCCGTCGGCCTCATATGAGCAAGCCTCACAGGCCCTATACACCATTCATGTGTCCCAAGGATTGAGGGAAATTGGAATGTGAAGCATTAAATGCCCGCCGAATTCTGAGCCCGCAAAAGCGGGTGAAAGATGAAAGACAGGGGTAAGCCCGCGCAGCGGGCGCAGCCCCTGGTCCGCACAAAAAAATTAAATGGAGCCCGTGGAACGGGTGACAGAATGTTCGCTACACATTGAAACCA
>JAZSRB010000006.1:0-244176 GCA_045538275.1 Akkermansia sp.
CGCTTAAGAAGAGACGTAAGGCCAAGATTAACAAGCACAAGCGCAGCAAGCGCATGCGCCAGAACCGCCACAAGAAGCGTTTGCGTTACAAGTCCTAAGCTGCGCGCTTAGGCCACGTCCGCAAGCGACGCTGTTCTTTTCACGGTGCTGCTCCCTTCGGGAGTCAGTGCCGTTTTTTTTGCCGGGCAGCACAAGACCGGGTAAAAGCAAAAAGCCCCGCAGCACCAGGGGCTGCGGGGCTGGGTAAGTTATTGAAATCAGATGCGGCGCTTCTTGCGGAAGTCGAGTATGGCTATCTGCTTGGCAATGGCGGCTTCGAGCTTGGCCTGTTCCTCGCGGTCGAGTACGGAGGCGCCGTCGCGGAAGGCGGCCTGGGCGCGTTCCAGCGCTGCTTCCACGCTGGAGGTGTCAATCTCGTCCACGGTGAGGGCTGTATCCGTCACTAGCAGCACATCGTCCTTATCTACCTGCAGAAAACCGCCACCCACAAAGAGGCTCTGGGGCTGCTGGCCGGGGCAGGTGTAGGTGAGTTCTCCATTGGCTACGGAGGTGATGATGGCGGCGTGCCCGGGCAGCACTTCCATTTCACCCTGGGTGGCAGGCAGACGGATGCCGGTCACCTCCGCCTCAAGGGCGGTGCGCATGGGGGTGATGATTTTGAATTGCATGGGCATGAGCGGAATCAGGCTTTCTCAACGGTGTCGATGCTGCCCTTCATGTAGAAGTTCACTTCGGGCACGGAGTCCCACTTGCCGTCCAGAATCTCGGCAAAGCCGCGGACGGTCTCGGCCACGGGCACGTATTCGCCCTTGATGCCGGTGAAGGTTTCTGCCACGCTGAACGGCTGGGAAAGGAAACGTTGAATCTTACGGGCGCGGCTCACGGTGAGCTTATCGGCTTCGGAGAGTTCGTCCATACCCAGAATGGCAATCATATCCTGCAAGTCCTTGTAGCGCTGGAGGGTCTGCTGTACGCCGCGGGCCACGCGGTAGTGTTCCTCGCCCACCAGCTCGGGCGCCAGCGCCTTGGAGGTGGAGGCCAGCGGGTCCACGGCCGGGTAGATACCCTGGGCGGCCAGTGCACGTTCCAGCACCACGGTGGAGTCCAGGTGGGAGAACGTGGTGGCGGGGGCGGGGTCGGTCAAGTCGTCGGCCGGCACGTACACAGCCTGCATGGAGGTGATGGAGCCTTTCTTGGTAGAGGTGATGCGCTCCTGCAGACCGGCCATTTCTTCAGCCAGGTTGGGCTGGTAACCCACGGCAGAGGGGGTGCGGCCCAGCAGAGCAGATACTTCGGAACCTGCCTGGGAGAAACGGAAGATGTTGTCCACGAAGAGCAGCACGTCGCGGTTCTCCTCATCGCGGAAGTATTCGGACATGGAAAGGGCGGAAAGTGCCACGCGCAGACGTGCACCGGGGGGCTCGTTCATCTGGCCGTATACCAGGGCCACTTTGGAGTTTTCCGGGTTTTCCTGGTCGATAACGCCGGATTCGCTCATTTCCATGTAGAAGTCGTTACCTTCGCGGGTTCGTTCGCCCACGCCGGCGAATACGGAGAGACCTGAGTGAGCCTTGGCGATGTTGTTGATGAGCTCCATGATGAGCACGGTCTTGCCCACACCTGCACCACCGAAAGAACCGGCCTTACCGCCCTTCAGGAAAGGGCAGATGAGGTCAATCACCTTGATGCCGGATTCCAGCACCTCGGAGGAGGTGGACTGCTCTTCCAGCGTGGGTGCGTCGCGGTGAATCGGGTAGCGCTTCACGCCGTCCAGCTGGCCCTTTTCGTCCACGGTTTCGCCCAGCACGTTGAAGATGCGGCCCAGCACCTTCGGGCCTACGGGCACGGAGATGGGAGCGCCGGTGTCGATGACTTCCATGCCGCGCTTCAGACCGTCGGTGGTGCTCATGGCCACGGTGCGCACCCAGCCGTCGGGCAGGTGCTGCTCCACTTCCAGCACCAACTGGGTGGGCTTGCCGTCGATTTCATAATCAACGGTGAGGGCGTTGTAGATGGCGGGCATCTCTGCCTGCGAGAAGTCGACGTCTACCACGGCGCCGATAATCTGCACGATTTTACCTGTGTTCATACTAAGAATAAGTTGTTTTTGAAAATTGTTGAATGGGGTGGGGGATTACTCCATGGCTTTCATGGCCGTGGTGATTTCGAGAAGTTCGTTGGTAATCTGGGCCTGGCGTGCCTTGTTGTATTCCAGCGTGAGCTCGCCGATGAGGGTCTTGGCGTTCTCGGTAGCGGATTTCATGGCAACCATGCGCGCAGACTGCTCGGAGGCCTTGCCTTCCAGCACCATCTGGGTGAGCAGGTTGGCAAAGTACAGCGGCAGGAGGGATCTGAGCAGCTCCGTGGGATTGGGCTCCAGCAGGTAATCGCCGTGTTCTTCGTCAGCTGCTTCCTCTGCCAGCTTGAGCAGCTCCTCCGGCTTGATGGGGAGGATATCCACCACCTGCGGGCGCTGCACCATGATGTTGATGAACTTCTGGTAGACCACCGTCACGCGGTTGTAGGTGCCATCGACGAAGCCTTTGCGGATGAAATCCAGGATAGCTTTCATCTCTGCTTCTTCCAAGGTGTCACCAATGGTGAACGAAGCCACCAGTTTTCGGCCTACCCGGGCAAACTGCGGATTGAGCTTGGCTCCGATGGTGAGGTAATCTGCCTCAGCCGGGCACTGCGTGAGCACCTCCTTGAAGAGGTTGGTGTTCAGACCGCCGCAAAGGCCGCGGTCTGTGCTCACCACGATGACGAGCTGTTTGCCGGTTTCGCGCTGCTGCATGAGCTGGACGGAACCCTCGGCAATGGATTCCTGCAGGTGCTTGAATACCCGCGACAGGGCGCGGATATAGACGCGCCCCTTGAGTGCCAGCTCCTGAGCACGGCGCATCTTGGCAGACGCAACCATTTGCATCGCCTTGGTAATCTGCGATGTGTTGCGTACCGACTTGATGCGGCGTTTGATGTCTCTCAGGCTTGCCATGGTGTGTTACTTCAGGCGGGATTTGAAAGCGGTCATGAAGTCCTTGAGAGCGGCATCGATTTCATCGGTCAGCTTCTTTTCGGCTTCAATGCGGGTGAGCAGGGCAGCGCCGTTCACGCTGGCTTCTTCCTCCAGCTGGCGGCGCACGGCCTGAATCTGATCCACGGCCACATCATCGAGGAAGCCGCGCTGGATGGCGTAGAGGTTGATGACCTCGATGCCCAGGCTCTTGGGCTCATACTGGCCCTGCTTGAAGAGTTCTACAATGCGGCGGCCGCGTTCCAGCTTGGCCTTGGTGGCGGCGTCCAGGTCGGAGCCGAACTGGGCGAAAGCCTGGAGTTCTTCGAACTGCGCAAGGTCGAGCTTCACCGAACCGGCCAGCTTCTTCACAATCTGGGTCTGGGCGCTGGAACCCACGCGGGACACGGAGATACCCACGTTGATGGCCGGGCGTACGCCCTGGTAGAAGAGGTCGGTATCCAGGAAAATCTGGCCGTCGGTGATGGAAATCACGTTCGTGGGAATGTAGGCGGAAACGTCACCGGCCTGGGTTTCGATGATGGGCAGAGCGGTGAGGGAGCCACCCTTGCGGCCACCTTCGCTGTTGATGCGGGCGGCGCGTTCCAGCAGGCGGCTGTGCAGGTAGAATACGTCGCCGGGGTAGGCTTCGCGGCCGGAGGGGCGGCGCAGGATGAGGGAAACCTGGCGGTAGGCAACGGCGTGCTTGGAGAGGTCATCGTACACGATGAGGGCATCCTGACCCTGGTCCATGAAGTATTCACCCATGGCGCAACCGGCATAGGGGGCGAGGTACTGCATGGCGGCGCTGTCGGAGGCGGAGGCCACCACTACGATGCTGTATTCCATGGCGCCGGCTTCCTCGAGCTTGGCAACCAGGCGGGAGACGGTGGCACGCTTCTGACCCACGGCCACGTAGATGCTGTAGAGCGGGCGGTGGCCCGGCAGCTTGCCTTGCTCAGCCAGCTTGTTCTGCTGGGCCTGGGCAATCATGGTATCGGTAGCAATGGTGGTCTTGCCGGTGGAGCGGTCGCCGATGATGAGCTCGCGCTGACCACGGCCGATGGGAATCATGGCATCGATGGGCAGAATACCGGTCTGCACCGGCTGGTTCACACCCTGGCGTGAGATGATGCCTGAGGCAATCTTTTCCACGGGATAATAGGTGGTAGCCTGAATCGGGCCCTTGCCATCCAGCGGGTTACCCAGGGTATCCACCACGCGGCCGAGCAGACCGGGACCGACCGGTACCTGGAGCAGGCGTCCGGTGGTCTTGCAGGTGTCGCCCTCCTTGAGGGAAGCCGCATTGCCGATAAGTACGGCACCTACCTCATGCTCTTCCAAGTTCATGGCGAGGCCCATCACGCCGCCGGGGAATTCAATCATCTCATTGAGCATGGCGTTGCTCAGGCCTTCGATGTGGGCCACGCCGTCGCCGATGGCTTTGATGGTGCCCACGTTCTCGCTGACGGAGGCGGTGGAGATGTTGCGAATCTGTGCTTCGAGTTCTTGTACGATGTTGCTCATACCGTGGTGTTATTAGAGAGTTTTAGTAAGTTGTTCAATGCGGGTGCGGACAGAGGCGTCCGTTACGTTGTCGCCCACCTTCACGGTGAGCCCGGCAATAAGGGAGGAATCCACCTGCCAGTTGTAGTTCAGCCCGGCCTGGCGGGCATTTAATCTGGCGGTGATGGAGGCTTGCTCGGCCTCGGTCAGTGGCACGGCGCTGGTGATGGTGGCGGTGTGGGCGGTCTGCTCCAGACGCACGAGCTCGGTGAATGCCGTAAGGAGTGCCAGGTAGTTGCGCGGCTTTTCTGCGGCTATCTTATCTGCCACCAGACGCACCGTGGTTTCATTCATCAGCCCGTCAGCACCAATGCAGAGCCGCATGAGGCGGCGCGCCTGGGCCTGGACTTCTTTACTTATCTTCATGGCTGATTACAGGGATTTGATGGCTTCTGCGTTAATGGCGCGGTGGTCGGCATCGCTCAGTACCTTGCCAGTCACGCGGGAAGTGGCTTCAGCCACCAGACGGGCAAACTCGCCCTTGAGGGCATCCTTCTCGCGCTGGGTGTCCATTTCGGCCTGCTTATGGGCATTCTCGATGACGGCCTGGGCCTCGGCGCTGGCTTTGGCGGAGAGGTCCGCCTGCAGACGTGCAGCGGTTTCTCGGGCCTGTTTCACTTCCTTCTTGCCGGATTCGCGGGCTTCGTCCAGAATCTTCTCGCTGCTCATCTTCACATCAGCGAGTTCCTGCTGACTGCGGGCGTGCATTTCCTCGCCCTCCTGGATGCGCTGGCGGCGCTCCTCCAGTTGCTTGAAGATGGGCTTGATGCCGAAGCAGACCACAATGGCTGCCAGAATGCAGAAGGCAATGAGGTGGGCTATGAAGGCATCGGTATGCAGACCGAAATTAGTGACCAGGTCCTGAATATCAGCGGCAAGAATCATGGTTGTGAATGTCTTTGGTTAAAAAACGGAGATTTTTTGAGAGAATGGGGGAAAGGGGGAGGGGCATGCCGTTGTTGTGTATGGCCTGGCATGCCCGCGGGCGCAGCACTTGCTTAGCCCATGAAGATGGCCACGAAAGCCACACCTTCCACAAGGGCGGCCAGAATGATGGAGATGGTCAGCACCTGACCGGAAGCACCGGGATTGCGGCCGGTGGATTCAGCGGCCTTCATGCCGATGAGACCAATGCCGAGACCGGCACCGATAACAGCCAGGCCGGACTTGATGGCGGCGGTGGCAAGAGCGGGGAGCATCATGATTGTTGTTTTTCTATTGTTTGTTGGTTTATTGGTAAATCCGCAGCCTCACGATTTGCTACATGATCTGCTGCGGGAAGATTTTCTGTATCAGTGGGCGTGTTCTTCGTCGCCCCCTACCTGGGTTTTCAGGAAAATGGCTGTGAGCATCAGGAACACCAGAGCCTGCACAAAACCTACCAGAATTTCCAGGCACATAAAGGGAAGCATAGCGGCGGCGTTGCCCAGTATGCTGCCGCTCACGATGCTCATCTGCTCCAGAATGGCTTCTCCGGCGTAGATGTTTCCGAAAAGACGGGCTGCCAGCGCCACCGGACGGATGGCGATGGAAAGCAGTTCAATGAGCCCTACAAAGAAGAATACCGGCAGCAGCAGGTTCTTGAGCAGACCTGTGAGCCCGCCCTTGGGACCGAAGATGTGACCCACAAAGTGAGCAATGCCTTGTTCCTTGATGCTCCAGACAAACCAGAGCAAGGTGTAGAACAGACCCAGGAAGAGGGTCACATTCAAGTCGGCATTGGCGCCGCGGAAAATGGGGTGTCCGTGATAGGTGATTTCTCCCACGCCGGGGATGAGTCCCATGTAGTTGCTGGTCAGGATGAGCAGGAATACCGTGGCAAAGTACCAGATGTATTTCTGAGCCAGTTTCTTGCCGATGAGACCTTCCACAAAGTTGTACAGCTGCTCGAACACCCACTCCACGAAGTTCTGCAGACCTCCAGGCACGCTCTGCATCTTGCGCGTGGCCAGCCGCAGGACGATGGTGAGCAGCACCACGGCAATGGTCATCATTACCATGGAGTTGGTGATGGGCAGGGAATGCCCCGGCCAGAAAGGTAAATCAATGTTCCACAGCACCGGCGCATCGGTGGAGAGTCCATGGTGGCTGCCTTCCTCCGAAGCACACGCCACGCCGCTCATCAGAGCCACCAGACCGAGATTGATAGTAGTAAGGAGAGATTTCATCGCGATTATCTTCAAGACTACCACGTTCCTCCGTAGAGTCAAGGACAAAAGTTTACCGCCGGATGCAAATCTGAGCAAAAAAATGATGTTATGAGTCGAAATTTTTCCGGAGCGGAACATAGAGGTATTTCTACATCCACATCCGGCATTCATCCATGGTGTCGTACAACATGCTGGTGCTGCCGCTGGCATCATTGGCAGGCAGGGCTATGGCGTGGGTTTCGATGTGCTCCTGCGCATCGTACAGGACTGTGCTTTCTCGGCAGTATGCGTTGAAGCGTTCCCGGTATTCGCGGTAAGCGGCTTCGGAGCGCTCTCCTTCCTCGAATACCCCCGGGGTAAACTCGAAAAAGATATCGTCCTTGTTGGTCAGGAACAGGCGCAGCAGCAGAAGCTGCTGGGTGAAGCCGCCGCGGGAAAGAGCGTCGAGGATAGCTGGCATTTCGTCCTTCCCCCAAGGGCTGGCCATCCAGCTGATGAGCATGCTGGTGCGGTGATAAATGTCGTCTGGCCCTTCCTCCGGCCGCCATGCGGCGGGAATGAGGGTGTCATGGACGATGCGCCGCATTTCTCCGGTGATGCGGTCGTATTGGTTGAGCTGCTCCAGTTCGGTGCGCGCCCTGTACAGCCATATCCAGAGGATATCATCCCATATTTCATGGGCCCAGTCGTTGCCCGGGGTGCGGAAGTGGCGGTAGAGGGGCGCGAGATAGGCGCAGCATTCCTGCGTGGTACCGGCGGGCAGATAGCTCTGGAAAACGCAGTGCAATTCAGCCCCGGTGAGCCCCTCGCCCCGCTTGGCCTCTATGCTGCGCAGGTATTCCTGGTCTTCCGGGCTGGTGAAATCGCCCCAGGGGTCGCTGAGTTGTCCGGCAGCCATTTATTTGCTGAAGACCGGGGGGGGGAGTTTTTCCGCCTGTTCTTTATCGCCGCCGACCATGTCGCCCACATCCTTGAAGGTGACAAAGATGAAGAAGGTAAGCAGCAGGAAGAGGAAGCCGGTCTGAATCCACTCCAGCAGCTTGCCTCCCACCGGGCGGCGGAAAATCATTTCAAGCGTGCCCAGCACCACATGACCACCATCCACAATGGGCAGGGGCAGGATGTTCAGTACCGCCAGGTTCACGTTCAGCACCACGGCGAACCACAGAATGAGTTTCCAGCCATCATCCGTGCTCAGCATCTGGTACAGGTAATTGCCGATGCCTACCGGGCCGGAGAGGTGCTCCATGCCCACACTACTGCCGGGAGCAGCCACTTTGGCCAGGGTTTCACCCATCCAGCGGAAACTCTGGTTAATCTGCTCCTGCACGCCGGGGTATTCGGTTTTTGCCTCGCCTCCCAGTCCGCCCCACTCGATGCCCATGATGGGGGATGCTCCTTTCAGACCCTGCCAGTTGACGGGCAGGGCGGGGGTGATGGTGGAGGTCACTTCGCTGCCGTCCGGGTTCTGCAGGGTGAGCTCTACTGCTCCCTTATCGGCGGCGTCCAGAACTGTTGCCGGGGAATAAACAGCAGTACCGTTCACCTTCACAATGCGCTGCCCCTTGACAAGCCCGGCCTGCGCGGCGGGGGAGTCCGGGAAAACACCGCCGATGATGGCGGGCGAGGCGGGCATGATGCCTACCTGGCGCATGGCCGTGCGCTGCCACCATTTGGTTTCGGGCAGCTTGTAGCCGCTTTCGATGGTGAGCCTCTGCGTGCTGCCATCGGCCTGCGGACGGTCGATGGTGAAGGATATCTTTTCGTGTTCGCTCATGGCCACGAGCTCGCGCACGCCTTCCATGTTGCCCACCCACTTGTGCACCGGCTGCCCGTCAATGGCGCGGATAGTGTCGCCCGGCTGCAGCCCGGCCTGTGCGGCGGGGGAACCGGCAGGAATGTAGCCGATGGTGGTGGTGGGCATTTCTGCCACGGGCTTACCCACGAAGAACACGAGCACGGCAAAGACGTAGGCCAGCAGCAGCGAGAAGAACGGCCCCGCTGCTGCGATGATGACTTTATCCAGAGGTTTGAGCGGCTTCAAATCCTTGGGAATGTCGGCCTCGCCCTCGATACCTTGCATATCCGCCAGCTGGGGCAGGGACACAAAGCCCCCCGCCGGAATCCAGCCGATGCCCCATTTCACACCGTTGATTTCTTTCTGCCAGATGGGCTTGCCGAACCATATCTGGAAGCGGTCGATATACGCCCCGCGCCATTTGCCTGCCAGGAAATGCCCCAGTTCGTGCACAAATATCATCACGTTGAAGAACATGACAACAAGGAAAATGAGCCAGGCGGTTTCGAGTGTGGAAAGAATGGAGCTGATCATGGGAAATACTGTCTGCATGCTACCAGAGCTCGTGGGGTTGCGCAAGCGCACGATTTGACATGTTTTTGATTGACGAAACGACAAGCTGTGATATAAAGAAGATACTGCTGTATCCTCATATCATGAAAAAGAACGCATTTACCCTTGTTTGTGCGCTGCTGACCCTTGTGGCCTGCATGGTGCTGGGCGCGATCTTCGGTGCAAATGATTTCACCGGAGCTGACCAGCAGGATGAGGTTCGCAAGGCTGTTGCGAGCGGTCGTAATTAAAAATCCCTGTATCACGAATTAAACGAAGAAGCGCAGCATCCCGAAAGGATGCTGCGCTTCTTGAAAAATCCTGAAATCCTTATCAGAACAGCAGGTGGGCCTGAATGCCTGTAGCACTCACCGTGCTCACGCTGCGATAGGCCGGGTCAATGTAGAGCTGGTAGAACGGAGCGATGGAAAGGTAGCTGTTCAACTGCACGCGGTAGGTGAACTCCAGTACCTTTTCATATTCGTTCACGAGGCGGGACTCATAGGTGTCTGCCCCTTTGTACACACCGAACCCGGCGCCGAAGTAGTCATCCGGACGGGAGGGAACAAAGCGCATGGTGGTGCCGACCATGAGTTCCTTGCGGGCGCGCTGGTGTTCGCTGCTGGCGCAGGAAACGCGGCCATATACCTTTACGCGGTCATTGATATCGTATTCCACGCCGGTCATGAGGCCCACAGAATCGTGCTGCTCATCGCGGCCGATGGCATTCGGCGTTTCCATGCTGGTGAAGAAAGGCATGATGCGCCAGGTTCCCTTGCCGTCTGCAAAGCGGCGGCCGTATTCGGCAACCACGGCGTAGCCGTTTGTGTTGTCAAAGTTAATCGGGTTCTCACCCAGCCCTACGCCGGTGGCGATAACGGCACCGGTAAAGAAGCTGTTTTCGTCAATCTCATGCTGAATCACGGCGCCGGGGGTGCCGTAGTACATGGGGGCTACGGGGGTTTTCTCGAAGCCGTCGTTGGCGAAGCGGGCGTGGCTGATGCGGTCGAAGTACATGCTCATCCAGATAGCGCCCACATTGAGGCAGGTGCGTTTGTTGTTGAAGTACTGCTTCAGCGTGGCGTTCATGAGGTACACGCCAGCGGGGCCCACCAGGTCAGTATGGTGGCCGGTAGCTGTACCAAAACCGCCATCGTAGAAGAATTTCTTGCTGTCGGAATCATCATCCAGCCCCCAGGAACCGGCTACAGCTACATTCAGCCAGGTGCCGCCGTTCACTTCGTCCTTGATAAGGCGCTGGTTCACAGAAGCAAAGAGCAGGGCTACGTAGTTATCAGAGTTATAGCCGGGGGCCAGGTGGCTTACACCCCAGTAGCCACCAAAGAGTTCAAGGTCAAAGGTGGTGCCGGTGGCGTTGTAGATTTTCTGTTTGTACGCCGGGGAATTTTCGTTGGGAATGCCAAGTGAACCGTCGTAGAACATGTGGAAGCTGTCACAGGTTTCTCCTGCCTGGAGTATACCACCCATAGTCAGCACAGTTAATAGTAAGGACTTGAATTTCATAAGAACGTTTCATCGTTTATCATAATTGTTAGCGTTTGACAAGCTAATAAGAGCGAATAATGCTTAATTTGCAGTTTTTTGCAGTTTTTAATGGTTGCGGAGCTTTTGCGCAGTGCTTTCTATAATGGAATGAGCCTGCTGCACATCATCTGCGTGACTTGTGCCAGTGCTGCGCTCTACGGTAAAAAGGGCCGCAAGCTGGCGGTTCATCTGCTCAATAGCCTGGGCCGCCGCGGGCGATTCCGCTGCGCGGGCGCGCAGCTGGTTGATTTTTTCGTAATTCTCAATGCCATCCCGCAGTTTTTCGAAACGCACAGAACTGCGGTTTCCCGGGTAGACCAGGAAGCAGTCGCCCGAGGGCCAGTGGACAAAATCTGTGGTTTCGAATGGGTTTCTGTTCCACGAATTGTATGCCCAGCGCAGGAATCCGTCCAGGTGATTCGCTGCGGCAAAATAGCCCAGCCATTCGGCCTCTGCCGGATTTGAGTGGGTGAAAGTATTGGGTTTGTTCGGGTGCAGGCATACGTAGAACGTGGTAATTTTCCCTTCGAGCTTGCGGGTTTTCAGCAAATCACCCAAGGCAGAGCCCGCGTGGGTGATTACAGGGGAGATGTTGTATACTTCGCGAGTGAGTGCGGAGGGTTTGTCTACTGCGGAGGCAATGCGGAAGCTGGGTGCATGCTCTTTTACCAGAGCCATGGCTGCGCGCACATAGGTATCTGGTCGTTCGTCAATAGCAATGCAGGTTTTTTCTGCCCATCCTTTAGCTTGCATATGCTGGTGGAAGTTGCGCAGGAAGGGTGCCCACAGGGCTTCGTATTCCGGGGTGCCGGGCACGGCTCGTGTCTGCTGGTACAGACCAGTGGCTTCATCGAGGTATTTCACGCTCAGATGCCAGGGTATCATGGTGTAGCAGCTGATTTGTTCGCGGATTCCGATTTCATCGTGCATGAAGGTAATCCAGGTATCCAGCTCGGTGTAATCATAGCGCATCACGCCATCGCTGCCGCGAATCCACTTTACCATGCCCGGGAACCAATCGTATGTCTGGCCATTCCATGCTTCATCCAGCACGGTGCAGGTAATGCTCTTCTGCCCGGCTTCTGCCAGGCGTTTCATGAGCGGGCGGAGCAGGGCAAAATGCTCTGCTGACCACGGTTTTACATCATGCCACCGGGCCACGGCCTGTGGGTGCTGCCATAAGTCCAGGTGAATTCTCCATTTGTCCGGTGTGGGCAGAGTGGATTCGGCCACTCTCAGCACGACAGGTTGCGATACCTCAGGGCAGCCGGGGGCGGATATGGTAACTTGCCCATGGTATTCGCCCGACTGGGCATCCTGGGGCACATCCACTTGCAGCCAGATATCGCGGGTGATTCCGGCGGGGTTGTTGCAGCTTGTTTCTGAGCCGATAATATCGGCTACAGGTGCTCCATGAGCCTTGGTGTACCGAATCATCGTAGCTGTGGCGGGAATGCTGGTGTTATCTTTTTGCAGGTTCTGGCATCGAACCGTGAGCTGAGCCACCGGCCCATTAGCCTTGACGGATAATCTGGCATGGCAGCGTTCACCTCTCCAGGCCTGGAGGTTAATGCCTGTGTTGGTGAAGAAAAGCTGGGTGGCAGCGGGTTGGTGCCGGTCTGTATCCGGGCTGCATCCATCGTAGGGTTGGTGCCGATCTGCCGGCCATTGGGCAAATACTGGAGCTCCGAGCACTATACTTAGAATGAACGGGAAAATCTGTTTCATGGCTTTTTGAGAATACGTACCATTTTTTTCTTATTTTTCAAGAAAAAAGATAACCCCGCCGGGCACACGACCACCCGGCGGGGTTTTTACTGCAATACACGTTACAGCACAACGAATGAAGCGGTTTTATCAGAAGGAGAACACAGTCTGCACGCCCCAGATGCTCTCGTGGCTGGCGCTGCGGTAGGCCGGATTCTGGATGAACTGGTAATGGGGAACAATTCTGAGGTAATCATTTACCTGGAGGCTGTACATGACTTCTACTACCTGTTCGCGGCGGTGTCCGGCACTTTCGCCATCTTCATCACTCAGGTAGGAGGGGTAGGCGCGGTAGTTGTTCACAGCTCCCTTGCGGATTCCGTAGGCAATGCCGAAGAAATCGTCCTCTCTGTTGGGGATCAGTTTGATGTTAGCTCCCAGACTCAGTTCAGCCGCATTGCCGGAGAGGTGGTCCTGGCGCGCAATGCCGGTCCGGGTAAAGACGGAGACTCTGTCGTTGAGCGTGTATTCGATGCTGGCGGCCATGCCCCAGTTTGTGCGCTGGTGCTCGCCCTTGCCGTTGTCAAAGTCAATGTCAACTTTCTGGACGAAGGGATTGAGGCGCAGGGTGGCATTACCATCGGCAAAGATATGCCCCCATTCACCTACCACGGCGTAACCATCGCAGTTGTTGGCGCGGAAGGGATTGGAGCGGTAATCACAACCGGTGCGGGTGATGGCTGCCTGTATGTAGTCAGAGTCATCCAGTTCATACTGAAGCACGGCACCCAGATTGGCATCGGAGAGGGGTAGAATGGTGCTGTTGATGAATCCATCATTCACAAAGCCGGAGAATGAATCGTTGGCAATTCCTACAGCATCGAAATAATTGGTGAGGTTCACCATGCCGGCAATGATGCAGGCTCGCTTGTTGTTGAAGTAGTGCATGATGGCCAGCTCCGGCATAACGAGTTCAGCCGTGCCGTAGATGTCGGCATGCAGTCCGGAGGCATTGGCATATCCCTCAGTAAACAGGCTGTTCTGGCGGGAGGAGTCACGATCGAGCGCCCAGGAGCCGGACAGCTCGGCTCGCAACCAGGTGCCGCCGTGAATTTCATTCTTGATGATGCGCTGATTGAGCGCTGCATGAAGGAGAAAGAAATGGTTGTGCATGTTGGTGCCGGGCATGGCGTTGCTGGTCTGCCAGTATCCATAGGCGGCATCTGCATACCATTGGGTGCCGTATTTCTCGTTGGCCCTTACCTTGCAGACCGGGGCGCCGTCTTCCGGGGTGAACATATTGATACCCTGGAGAAGTTCTCCTGCCGTCGGCTCTGAGGTTTCGCCTGCGAGCACAGGCAGGGCGGCAAGCCCGGTCAGTGCCGTTGCGATGATGTTCGTTTTCTTCATTGTATTATCTGGATTTGAGAGATGAGTCTCAGTATGTGTGTGTGTTATTGTTTTTTCTGTTTGTTGTTGCAGGAGCAGCTGCTGCCGCAGCCGCTGCAACCACCATGGCAGCCCCCTTCTTTTTTCCGGTGCAGGCAGCTGCGGAGCGCCAGGGCTGCCAGCGCCAGTAATACCAGAATGATGATGAGGTCTGCCATGGTTGGTACGGGTGGGTATTAGTGTCGGGGGGTGTTGGTGTGCGGGTTGGGGCGCAGCACCTGGAAGATGATGAGCAGGGAAAGCAGCCCCGCCACAACCTGGGCACTGCCGAGTTCTCCGGCGGTGAAATAGCGCCCGAGCTGGTAGGTGATGAATGCTACGGCATAGGCCCACAGGCACATGTAACCGATGGCGAACCAGGTCCAGCGGGAGCTGTTCATTTCGCGGCGGATGGCACCGCAGGCGGCAAAGCAGGGGGCGCAGAGCAGGTTGAAGATCATGAAGGAGAGTGCGCTGAGGGTGCTGAATGCCCCTGCGGCGCGTATATTGCTGGCAACCCCGCTGGTTTCATCGTCTTCTTCCACCTCGGGGAAGAGGAAGGCCACGGCGTTGTTGATGTGGTCGAGCGGAGTGCTGGCCCCAGTCGTTTCCGTGGGGGCTTCAGAGGATTCTCTTTCTTCCTCGGGTGGCGCTGCGGGGACTGCAGCGCGGGTGGCGGCATCAGTCTGCCATGCGGCCAGGGTGAGAGCGCTCAGCGCATTGGCCTTGAGCATGTCGCTGCTGCGGGGAAGCTCGTCTGCTTCAGCGGCGGCTTCGGTTTCTGCTGCAGCCTCTGCGGCCGGGTAGAGTACACCGAAGGTGCTCACCACGTTTTCCTTGGCTACCAGGCCGGTGATGGTGGCCACGGCGGGTTTCCAGTCGCCCCAGCCCAGGGGGGTGAAGAGCGGGGCAAATAGGTTGCCTGTGTCAGCCAGCATGCTGTGTTCAATGGCACCTTCCTTTTCTGCGGTGTTGAGGTATTCAAACTTCCAGTTGTAGTTGGAGAGAGTCCAGATGAGGGCAGAGGCCAGGAAGATAACAGTACCGGCTTTCTGCACAAAGGCCTTGCAGCGTTCCATGGCTCTCAGGTTGATGTTGGTGCCCTGGGGCATGTGGTAGGCGGGCAGCTCCATGACAAACGGGGTGTAGCTGCCGGCAAACATGTGCATCTTGCGCAGCATCATGCCTCCCAGAATCACAGAGCCGAAGCCTACAAAGTAGGCGATGGTGGCAATGGTGGCGCTCTGCCCGATCATGGCACCGATGAGGGCGAGAATGGGCAGCTTGGCTCCACAGGGTACAAAGGTGGTGAGCATGATGGTCATGCGGCGGTCTTTTTCGTTCTCAATGGTGCGGGTGGCCATGACGCCGGGCACGCCGCAGCCCATGGCTACCATGAGCGGAATAATGGATTTTCCACTCAGGCCGATGGCGCGGAACAGGCGGTCGAGCATGAAGGCCACGCGGGCCATGTAGCCGCTGTCCTCCAGAATGGCCATGAGCATGAAGAGTACTGCCATCTGCGGCAGGAAGCCGAGCACCGCTCCTACACCCGCCACAATGCCATCAGTAATCACGGCTTGCAGCTGAGGGGTGCAATCCAGCGTGCTGCGCCCCAGCATACCGGCGCCGAATGCCACCATGCTCATGATGATGAACCAGCAGATGAATTCCGTGCGGCTGGCGCGCCCTGTGAGTTTCATGGGGTTCCTGCAGAATCCATGGGTGCGGGAACCATATACATTACCTTGCTTGACTCCGCGGCGAATCAGGCAGATTGCCAGTAGGGCGATATTGGCTGCGCCCAGGGCATACATCAGCACGGTATGCAGCACGCCGGGCAGGTGCGGACACACATATTCCAGCAGGAAGGGGGCTACCATGAGGTAAAGCCAGGCTCCGTTCATATTCAAATCGTGCAGCCGGCGCAGCATGGCCGGGAATACCAGTACCATGGCCAGTATGGCACTGAACATGGTGAGGGCTTCTACGGTGGCGGTCTCGTTGCCGATGAACCCGGCCAGCCAGCCGCCCACGACCGGCCCGAAGAGTACATCATTCGCCCAGTCTGTTCCCCACACACCCACGGTGTTGATGGAGAGGTAGTAGATGGCATACATGATGCCTACAAAGATAATGGGGCCAGCCACCCGGTTGGTGAGCACGGCATCTATCCTGCTGGAGATTCGTTCGCTGGTCTTTTTCGCCACCATGACTTCGGGGATAAAGGCACAGATGGCATCGTAGCGGCTGCCGGCAATGATGGAGGCTGCGTCGTCATCCATGGCGGCTTCCAGCTCCATGCGGATATCCTCCAGCGCGTGTGCCTTGACCTTGCTCACGCCTTTCTGCAGCAGTTCCTCACCCTCCAGCATCTTGATGGCTTCAAAGCGGTTTGCTCCGTATTCTTCCTGCACTTTTGCCACGGCGTTTTCTACCGCCTCCGGGTAGGTGAGCTGCTTCGGGGCTGCCGGAACCGGGACCAGCATGAGTTGAATCAGTTCGTGCAGCCCGGTCTGCTTGAGGGCGCTGACTGCCACCACCGGGCAACCCAGTTGGCGGCTCAGCGCCTCTGTATCGATGCTGATACCATTCTGCTCCAGCAGGTCACTCATATTCAACGCCACGACCATGGGCAACCCGGTTTCCATAATCTGGGAACTCAGGTATAAGTTGCGCTCCAGGTTGGTGGCGTCTACTACATTTACTACTAAATCCGGCTTGTCTTCCAGCAGGAATCGACGCGATACTACCTCTTCCGGTGAATAGGGGGAAAGGGAATAGATGCCGGGCAGGTCCTGAATCTCAATTTCCTCGTGTTCCGTCAGCTGGCCTCCTTTGCGGTCGACGGTTACTCCCGGCCAGTTGCCCACGTACTGGTTTGCCCCGGTCAGTTCGTTGAAGAGGGTGGTCTTGCCGCAGTTCGGGTTGCCTGCCAGTGCTATTCTTTTTTTCATGTGTGTGTGTGCTGAAATGCGAACTTATGCTACTTCTATGCAGGCGGCTTCTGCTTTTCTTAATGAAAGCTGAAATCCGCGTACGGTTACTTCCAGCGGGTCGCCGAATGGTGCCATCTTGCGCACCGCGATTTCGGTGTTCTTCGTTACCCCCATGTCCAGAATCCGCTGGCGCAGAGCTCCTTCTCCATGAACTTTGATGACGCGAACCTTTGTTCCTATTCGAACTTGATTCAAGCGCAAATGGTGTGTTTCCATATGTTGTGTTAGTCTAGGCTAATTCAGAAGACAGGCAAAGTTTAGTCCAGGCTAACTCTTTTGTCAAATCTTTTTTTGGGTGAATTGCAAATTTAAATGCGACACTTATCTTCTTTTTCGCGGGGAGGAGATAAAGGATGTCATGGTCAGATAGAGAATGAGGAAATGACAAATAGCTGGATTGAATAACTGCGAGGATGTAGTATCATGAGCGCATGTTTATTTTCACAGTCAAGCAGGGGCATTGTGCCATTGTTGAGATGTTTGGCAAGCCTACATCTGTCAAGAAGAGTGGTTTGCAGTTCCGTGTTCCTTTTCTGCAGAAGTTGCGCGATGTGTCGCCCGCCTGGGGAAATCTGACCAACAAGGACGGCTATTTCATTGAGCTGACAGAGCAGCTGCTGGATACGCAGCCACGCTCCTGCATTACGAAGGACAACGCTACCATGCAGATGAATTGTGTGGTTCGCTGGCGTATAACGGATCCCATTAAGGCGGTGTATGAGGTGGAGCGGCTGCACCAGTCACTCATCGAGCTGGTGCTGAATGAAATGCGTTCCCTCATCGGTAGCCGCAATCTGGATGAGATACTCTCCTCCCGTTCTGAAATGTCGGAAAAGGTAACACTGGCGGTATCCTCCACCGTGGCACGCTGGGGTATAGCCATCACCTCCATCGAAATCAAGGAACTTACCACTGATACCGAAACAAAAGAGGCCATGCTGCGCCAGATGGAGGCAGAGCGAATCAGCCGCTCCACCGCGCTGCAGGCAGAGGGTGAAAGCACCGCCAAGGTGCGCCTGGCAGAGGCAGAGAAACAGGCTGCCATACTTCGGGCCCAGGGTGCGGCGGAGGCGATGCGTCTGGCCGCAGAGGCCGAGACTGCCTATGTGGAAAAACTGGCCTCTGTGATTGGGGCGGATGCCGCCGCCAAGGTGCTTATGAACCGCCAGGCTCTGGAGGGATATGCCACGATTTCCAGCAATCCTGCCTCCACCGTCTATCTGCCGAACAGTGTGCCGGCAGTAGTTGACCTCAAACGCTGACGGACATGATGAATACAGTAATTCTACTGGCGGATTTCTTTGGGGTGAGCAATGGCACTTTCCTGCATTGGATGCTGGCCATCAGCCTTACTCTGCTGGTGCTGGATGTGTTCTGCAACACGGAGTTTCTCTCCTGGATATCCATGCTGGTGTTTTCCCTGTGGGCAACCATGCAGTTTGAGCTGCCTGTGCAGTGGATGGTGTTGGTGTATATCCTTATCCTGATTCTCTGTGCCGTATTCTACTACACGCTGTGGACGCATTGTGTGCGCCGCCTGGTAATGGATTGCATCATGCGCCGGGCCCCGAAAGAAGCCCAGGAATCCCTGGCCGGAACACTGGGTAAAATCGTAGGTGAGGATGATAACCTCAGCATCAAGTATGGTGACCAGTACTTGCCCGTGGCAGCAGAATTGCGTCATGCGTACACCGCGGGTGATTCCGTGGTCATTACTGAGGTGAAAGAGGGTTTTGCCTATGTGAAGCGCAGCGACGAATAAAAGACGGAAATTTTCTCTCCATACATGCCGGGGTAGGGGGTACCTCCTGCTCCGGCGCAATTTTTTCAGAATACGGGATTGCAAGAACGCGGGAAATGTGCTACTCTCCGCGCGTTATGGCAAATACTTCCCTTACCCCTGAATTGGCCAGGCTGGCCGGAGAGCTGGCTGCTGCATTTGCAAATAGCCAGAAAGTAGTGGCCGCCAAGGCCCGCATCGGACTTTTCTACCAGAACCCGGAAGCCACCGATTTGTTCCGCAAGGTGAGCGAGTATGGTGAGACCCTGCGCAATAAGCACATGGAAGGTATGCCCCCCTCAGAGGAGGAGCTGAGCAAGTTTGACCAGCTGCGCTCTGCCGTGGTGGAAAATGAGCTCTGCAAGGGCTTCCTGGAATCCCGCCAGATGCTGGACGATATGCTCTCTGTGGTGAACCAGTACCTCTGTCTCGCCATTGAAAAGGGCGCCGCCCCCAGCGATGAGGAGGTGGCCGAGTCCTTGACCCAGCAGATGAGCTCCTGCTCCTGCGGTGGTGGTTGCCACGGCGATTGCGGGGATTGCGATAATGAATCATGCGGCAAGCACGAGTGCCACTGTGGCGACGAGCACGAATGCTGCGGCAAACATGGCGAGGGTGAGTGCTGCGGCAAACATGGCGAAGGCCATGAATGCAAGTGCGGCAAGCACTGAAATATTTTCTGACGAAACGGAATGTTCCGCTGGGTGAAATCCCGTGTCATCTTTCTGCTTGTGGTGCTGCTGGCAGCAGCGTTCATGGCATGGAGGGGCGCGTACACCTGGCGGGTTCCGTTTGAATTCCCCTGGTGGGGATATGGGGCGGTGATACTGCCGCTCCTGGCCGGGCTGGGCATGTGGCTCGCCCGGCGATTCGGCAAACCTGCTCTGCCGACCTCCGGCTGTCTGTGGGGGGTGATGCTGCTTTCGTTGGCGGTGGATAGTCTCTGCAATCTGTATGCATACTCCACTCCCTGGCAGTTGCACCTTTCCGTGCTCATGACCATGGGCTTCATGCTGCTGCTCTGGGCGGTGCTGCGTTCGGGCGCCATTGTTTTCTGGCTTCTTTTCCTGGTGCTGGAAATCATGCAGATATGCGCCTACCAGCAGTATGGCTCCCGCATCAATTCGCTGGTGGTGGCTGAGACAATTGAAGCCTCCTGGGAGGAAGCGCTGGCCTATATGACCCCCATCAACCTGGGGGCTCTGGGGCTTTCGGTGGTGCTTGCCATTCTGTTCTGTTGGGCGCTCCGCCGTGTGCTCAGCCGCCAGCACAGCCTTACCTTGTTTAATGCAGCCTGCCTGTTTGGAGGAGCAAGTCTCCTGTTCGGGCTGCTTGTGCCGCCCAATAAGCAGAAGCAGGATTTCTACTGGCCTGCAGCAGAAATACCTTTGCTGTACCAGGCCACCAGCGAGGCTCTCACCATCAACGAAGCCACCATTAATCAGGTAGAGGGCCTCTCCTCGCCGGCAGAGCACCCCAGCAGACTTCTGACCCTCAGCGGGGGCGAGGGCGTGGTGCTTGTGGTTCACGTCGGAGAAAGTATCCGCGCAGACCGCATGAGCATCAACGGCTACGAGCGGGATACCACTCCGTGGCTGCGCTCCCAGCGCAACGTTATCAATTTCCCTTCCTGCATTTCGGCCGCATGCGATACATGCCAGGCTGAAATCGCTATCCTGACCAATGCCCGCCGCGATATCCTCGAAAAGGCCCCCGAGCTCCTGCCGACGACCGGTTCTGTGCTGGAGTTGTTCACCACTCACAGCTTTGATATGTACTCGTTCTTTGGCCGGCGCTGCGCTCAGAAGTTGAAGTACGACCGGGTGGTACTCATGCTGACCCGCAAGTCGAAGCAGAAATTCAACGCCCCCGGCAGCCCGTGGACCGCAGTGCCGCAGATGCAGGAGGTGTTGCAGAATGTACCGGCGCAGCAGAATCTCCTCTTCTTTATCAACAACGAGGGCAGCCACACCCCATTTGAACATTACGACCGCGAAAATACTCCGTTTGTTCCGGCCGCTGTGCATTTCCAGAACCCCGCAGCTCAGGCGGTGGAGGTTAATAACGCCTACGATAGCTCCATTCACTACACCGATGAGTTTTTCCGCCGTGTGGCAGAGGTGCTGGGGAACCGCCCTTTTGTCTACATCTATGTGAGCGACCATGGTGAGTACCTGGGGCACGATGGTATGTGGGGGCGGGCGGCTCTGGGTGAGCAGCATGTTTCCTACCACGCCACCACCGGCTGCAAGGTGGGCATGTTCGTTCTGTATAATGATGCCTTTGCGGCGCTGAATCCGCATTTTGCTGATTCCTTGCAGCAGCTGCGCGAACACACCCGCATGACTGTGGCCCATGAGCACATTTTTCACACCTTGCTGGGCTTATTCAAGATGGAGTCCCCGTTCTACAATCCGAATCTCGACCTTACGTCCCCTCAGGCTCAGCCCTATTCCGGCCCCCAACCCTGATTCCTTGCCCCTTATGACCTTTCTTTCCTATTTTCTGACAGCCCTGGTATCCCTTGCCGTTGGTGCGCTGGTGGGGTTCCTGGTTTCTTCTCTGCGCTGCAAGGAGGTGGAGGCCCGTGCAGCTGGACTGCAGCAGCAGAATGAGTTCCTGACGCTTCAGATGCAGGCCGAGGAGCAGCGCTGGCAGGAGCGCCAGAAACAGCTCGAGGAGCGCTTTGAACAGCTTTCCCGCCGTGTGCTTGACCACAATACCGACCAGCTGAAAGCCAGCAGCAAGGAACAGCTCAGTAATGTACTGCAGCCTCTGCGGGACCAGCTCGATGTGCTTCGCAAGGCGGTAACTGATACCAATACCGGCAACGCTACCGCCCGCACCAGTATCGAAACGCTCGTCAAGCAGCTCATGGAGCGTGCAGATGGTATCAGCAAGGACGCCTCCAACCTTACCCGCGCGCTGAAAGGCGATTCCAAAATGCAGGGCGACTGGGGGGAAATGGTACTTTCCCGTCTGCTGGAGAGCAGCGGCCTGCACCAGGGGGAGGAGTTTTCTACCCAGTGTTCCTACAAGGATAAGGAGGGCAATCTGTTCCGCCCGGATGTGGTGGTGCACCTGCCGGAATCCCGCCATATCATCATTGATTCCAAGGTCTCGCTCACCGCTTATGCACGGTTGATGGAGCTGGATGCCGATGCTGCCCCGGCCGACCGCACCGCTACGCTCAAGGCTCATGTGGATTCGGTGCGCAAGCATATCCAGGAACTGGCAGAAAAGGATTACTCCTCCATTGTGCCCGGTGCTATCGGTCATGTCCTCATGTTCATGCCGAATGAATCTGCCTACATTGGCGCGGTGCAGGCTCAGCCTTCGCTGGTGCATGAGGCGTATGAGAGCGGGGTACTGCTCATCAGCCCCACGAATCTCCTCATGGCGCTGCAGCTCGCCAATAACCTGTGGCAGAAAGAGCGCCAGACCCGGAATGTCCGCAATATCATTGAACAGGCGGAATCCATTTACAAGAAATGCGCCACTCTCGATGGCAGTATGGAAAAAATCAAGCGGGCCATTGAAACTCTTTCCAAGTCGTACAACCAGGCATATGGCCAGTTCAAGACCGGCAATGGCAGCTTGGTCCGCAAGCTTGAGGAGCTGCGCCGCTGCGGCTTGAATCCGAATCGTCTTATTGCGCTGGATGAGCCGGCAGCCGATGCCTCTGAGGAGGAGTAACAGCCCTTTGCCCCTCTGCGCCAGTACACAATCCACCCGCAAAGCGCCTCCGGTGTATCAATCACTATCATGGTGTCCGGTATATCAGGCTAAGGAGCGTATGGCCTCTTTTTTGTGTTGGTAAATTGCTGGCGCTTAATCTCATAAGATATAATTTCTGGCTTTTTGCGTGTTTGAATTGCACGTAAGAATAATTCTTTGTGCATGGTATAAGTGTTGCATAATCAGATGATAACGCGTCTGTAGGGTGAAAGCGCGCGTGCAGGAAGATGCTATATTGCTGGTGCAATATGGCAGATATATTCACACAAGCAAGAAAATTCCTGCATCGATGGCAGGTGGCAGTGGCCTTTCCGGTAGGGCTGGGGAGTGGTCTGCTCCCGCAGCCTGTAGAGGTGCTGCCTCCGGTAGAATCCCACCCCGCCCGGGTTGAGCCTGCTCAAAAAGAGCAACTTCCCCTTTTTTCGCTTTCCAGCCTGTCGCAGCTATGATAAGATGCCCGCATGGCAGAGAACGATTTGAGCATTGGTGTTGATATGGGGGGCACCTCCATTAAGTTTGCTGTAGTCCGAGGAACAGAGCTGATAGGGCGGGCGGAGCCGGTGCGCACGCAGGATTTTGTGGCGCCCGATGCTATTTTTGCAGAAGTGGGCAAGCGCCTGAAGGAGTTGATTGCCCGGTATCCGGGGATAAAGGCCGTGGGTATGGGGATTCCCGGTTTTGTGGACCACGACCGCGGTATTGCTGATTCTCTTACCAATGTGCCGGGCTGGTATGATGTGCCCGTGCGCGATATGCTGGAGGAAATGACCGGACTGCCCGCCGCGGCTGATAATGATGCCAACTGCATGGCCTATGCCGAATGGAAACTGGGTGCCGGCAAAGGACTCAACGATCTGGTGTGTCTCACGCTGGGCACCGGGGTGGGCTCCGGTATTGTGGCCAATGGGCAGATGCTGCGCGGTTCTCTGGGAGCAGCCGGCGAACTGGGCCATGTGAGCATTGATTACCAAGGGCGCGAGGGGTACTACCACAACCATGGTGCGCTGGAAAACTACATCGGCCACCCCCGCATTCAGGAGGATGCCGCCGCGGCCTATGCCGCAGCCGGCCAACAGAAAGCTTTTGATGATTGCGCTCCTTATCCGCTGGAGCTGGCCGCCAAGGCCGGTGATCCGGTGGCGCTTGCCATGTGGGACGATATTGCCCGCAAGCTGGGCACAGGCCTGTTGAACTGCCACTATTTGCTGAATCCGGCTGCTTTTATCATTGGCGGTGGTGTGGCCAAGGCCGGGGATTTGCTCTTTGCTCCGCTGCGCAAGTACCTGAAAGCGCAGATGTATGCCCCGCATTACGCTAAGCTGCGGATTCTTCCGGCCCAGTTCAGCAACGAAGCCGGTATCATTGGTGCGGCTAAAATGGCGCTGGAAGAAGCCGAAGCCCGCAGAATGGCATGAATGAAACGGCTGCCAAAGGTGAATTGAGACTCTGCTCCCGCCTTGGGTTGGAGGGGGCTGCGGCTGCGTCTCTGCTGGCTGCCATGAGGGCAGGGGTGTCCTCCCGCGGCGCGGTGGTGCTTACCCCCCGCGCACCGCAGGGATACGTGCCCCCCTTCGAATGCGAAGCGCCGGATGCCCCCTGGCTGCCGCCGCGTGTCTATGTGCCGGCAGAGGGGGTGAGGCCCACCGCGCACCCGGATTACGTCGCCGGGTTGTACTATTCGCTCGATTTGTCATCCTGCTGGGAATCAGCATGTCTGGCAGTGGTGCCGCCGCCGGCATCATCGCTGGATATGTGCGCGGCCCCCGGCGGAAAGACGATGTTGATGGCAGCGCGGTTTGGTGCAGAAAATCATACTGCCAATGAAGTGCACCCCGGCCGCCGTGGTATTCTGCGCCAGAATCTGGAGCAAAGCGGCATGCCCCAGGTGCGTGTGACCGGCAACCGCCCGGACCAGTGGGCGCGTAGCGGCGAAGCATTTGACCTGCTGCTGGTGGATGCGCCGTGCAGCGGGCAGTCGCTGCTCTGCAAGGGTATTAAGAACCCGGGCTGCCTCAGTTCCTCCATGGTGAATGGCAACGCAAAGCGCCAGAAAGGAATCATGCTTTCGGCTGTGCAATGTGTGAACCCCGGCGGCCATATCGTCTACACCACCTGCACCTACGACCCGGAGGAAAATGAAAAGGTCATGGCCTACATCCTGAAACGCGTGCCCGGCTGGGAAGCGGTGGAAGTGCCTTTGCTGGCGCCGTTCCGCTCTGCGCTTTGCGACTTTCCTGCATACAGGCTCCTGCCGGGGCATGGATTCGGCGCTGGCGGGTTCTGCTGCCTCCTGCGCAAAGAAAAATAAATAAATTCTTCAACGCCGTGCGCCTGATTGGTATCAAGATATTAATTAACCGCTATGAAATCTCCCATTTTTCTGATGCTGGCAGCCATGCTGCCTACTGTTGTGGCCTCTCCGCTTCCTGAAAAGGCCGAGATGCTTGCGTCCAATACGGTGGTGGCTCAGTTCCTGGGCATGGTGGAGCGCCCCTGCTACGGCCGCACGTCACTTTGTCCCGACCGCTGCGACCACGCGGTGAAGGCTGCCCGGTTCCGCGTGCTCTCGAATGAGGCATATGAAAAACCCGGTGAATATGGTGATGATAAAGCCGCCGAGGGTAACATGATGGTGGTGGATGCCCGCAATGATGTGCCCGGCCAGCCGGAGGATATGCTGCAGAAGCTTGCTGAGCTGAAACCCGGCCAGGTGGTGCGCCTCACGCAGAAACATTACTATGCAGAAGTGGAGGGCGTGCATACCCCCGTTCGCCCGGTCACGCAGCTGGAGCTGCTGAAGGGCGGCGCGGTTGAGGATATCCCCTCCATTCCCAGCGACCCCGCCAACCATGATGCCGAGGTCATGCCTCTGCCTCTTCATTGCTTCGATAATTAAAGAGTTGACGCAACTCCAAATCGGACTTTTACGAGCCGCAGACGAGCGTCTTTTCCACATTCAAAATCGCCCCATCCTCCTATTTGCGGAGTTAATGAATCTCATTATTCCAACGCGTTGAATTAATAGTTGACTACTGGCTGCCGCCCTGCCGGCCCGAATGGTAATTTCCGGGCTTATTAGAGGTCTCCTGAACTTTCACGCGGTGGGGGGAGACAGGTATCCTCCGAGTCATTGACGGCGGACATGGCTTCATTCATCCCTGCATCTGCTGAGAGGTTGAATCTCTCGCCTTTCTCTCTGAAGAAATCCTCCAGCATGGCGATGTGTTTGGTGCTGACTCCATCCTCGTGACGATCTCGACCATAAGCCACGACAACACCTTCCTGGGGCGAATCGAAGGTATGTTCACCTTCCGCCGGCTTAACCGATGCGGCCAGCGAACTGGTATCTCCCAGGGCAATCAATTCCCGAATCTTCTCCGGGTCTTGGGGGCGTTGTTGGGGGGTATATATTGGAATGCTCACACATTCAATGCATGAGGAGAGGGCGAAATGCTCCGCTCATGCATATATAGCCCCCGGAACGACCGTTTTTCACCAGCATTCAGGAAAAATGAATCAGGAGACACAGCCTCCCCCGATTGGATAAAAGAAAACCCGCCCAGGCTATGAAACCGTGGGCGGGTGCGCAATGCGGAGCTTGGGAGATCCGCTCGAACTTGTGTTGCGAATTACTTGTGGCCTGTCTGGGCAGCCAGAGTGGGCGTATCGTAGAGAAGCCCCTAATCATCGAGTAGCCCGACGACGGCGCATAGCCAGCCCTGCGAGAGCAAGCAGGCTCAGCGTTGCCGTGGTGGGCTCGGGCACGAGCTTCCATTGAGAAGCTTCGTATGTATCGATGGCACATACACCGCCGATGTATACATTTTCAAGGCCTTGATAGGCCTCAACATTGCAGATATATTTTCCATCTACCAGGCTGCCAAAGTATATCTTATTCTCAGCTTCATTCAATGTTACCGAGACTGAGAAGAGCTGATTTTTATAGCCATCGGAATCCGTCAGGAACAGTGTCGTCAGCTTACCGTGCTCATCGTACTCCACGCCCCAAAGAGTAATAGCATGGGCAAGTTTGTTGTCATCAAAAATGGCAAGAGATATAACGGAATCCTCTAAGATACTCGCAAAGTCCGTGCGTCTCACCCCGCTTGAATGGCAGCGACTGTGTGATATTGCCGGTGTGGCCCACCTTTCGCCGCATGAAGCCGAGACAAAGGTGCGCGAGCTGCTCCAGAAAGCCTGGAACAATCTCAGCGCTCGCCGCTAATCCAATGAAACGCCCCGGAAAAGTGGGCATATGCGGGGCATATGAAGCGGGCGTATCTCAAATGTCGCACGATGTTCCGGTTTGGCGCATAAAGGGATGAAAAAGAAAGAGCGGCAGTCGGAAAACTGCCGCTCTTTGTCTCAAGGTTTCATTGATACCGGCTGTGGGACTCGAACCCACACTCTTTGAGGGAACTCGATTTTGAGTCGAGCGCGTCTACCATTCCGCCAAGCCGGCACGAAAGCGTTGATGTGCGATGATTAAAGCGCGAAAAGCTCGCGGAGTCAAGAGAAAAGCGGAATTATGCCAGTATTTCGGGGGTTATTCTTCTTCTGCTTTGAAGTTGGGACGGCTGGTGATGAAGAGGAAGATGAATCCGACGCAGAGGGACATGCAGCCGTAGAGGATGAAGGCGTTGACTCCGGCCGGGTCGTCCACCAGCGAGGTGAGGAATACGACGAGGAGGTTACCCAGGGTGCTGGTGAGCAGCCAGAAGCTGGAGACGATGCTCTTGAGGTTCTTGCCAGCAGCGGTGTAGGCGTATTCCAGACCGGTGGTGCTTACGAGGATTTCGGAGAGGGTGAGCAGGAAGTAGGGGATGCATTGCCAGAGGATGCTGAGCTGGGCCCCGGTGTCGAGTTTCTGCTGCAGGGCTGCCACGGCTCCATAGGCGATGCCGGCCAGCAGTATGCCCATGCCCATGCGTTTGAGCGGTGCGCCCCAGCGTCCGATGTATGGGTATACGAAGAGTGTGACCAGGGGGACGAAAATCATGATGAGCAGGGGGTTGAAGCTTTGCATTTCCTCTGCTCCGAAGCAGAATTTGATGTTGCCCCAGCTCAGGTCGATGCTCTGCATCTGTTTGCCTTGTAGTACCCAGGTGGAGGCGGTCTGGTCATACAGGCTCCAGAAGGGGATAATCATGAGGAATACGATGAGGACGCGCACGAGGTTGCGCACGCCTCTCTGCTCGTTTTCGGTGAAGCGGGCGTTGGTTTGTTCCTTGCTGTTGAAAATCATGCTGCCTGCCAGGCCCAGGAAGCCTTTCATGCCGGCGGTGGCAGCAAGTTTGAGCCCGGCAAGAGCCAGCACGATGATGTAGAGAAGCAGGGAAATGAGTGCGCACAGGGCTGCAGTGGTTTCTCCGGCTCCGCTCAGCGTAGCGAGTTGCATGGCGCCGTTATGAGCCCATTTGCCCAGCAGGATGACGATGGGGGCGATGACGATGAATGCGGCAATGCCGATGGCTGTGCTGGTGGCGCGTGCTGTAGATTCACCGCCAAAGCGTTCGCATGCACGGGCTGCACCGCAGAATATGCGGGTGAGAAGAGCCTTGAGGAATTCCGGCTGGGTGGGGGGGACGTGGTTGTATTTCTTGCGGCCGAGCCAGAAGATGAGTGTGGCCAGGGCCATAAAGATGCCCGGTATGCCGAAAGCCCAGCTGTAGCCCCAGTTCTGGCGCACCCAGGGGATGACCAGGAAGGAGAAGAAGGACCCCAGGTTGATGGACCAGTAGAACGCGGCGTAGAGGCGGGTCATGGTGGGGCCGTTCTTTTCTTCGGCCGGTACCTGGTCGCCCACAAAGGCGGAGACGCAGGGCTTGATGCCGCCCGCCCCCACGGCGATGATGGCGAGACCAGTGAAGAGTACCCATTTGCGGGCTTCAACATCGCCGGCAAAATCAGCCATGGCCAGTACAGCATTGCCCAGGCAGTAGAGCAGGGAGATGGAGATGATGGTGCGGTAGCGTCCCAGGAAACGGTCTGCCAGCCATGCTCCCAGCAGCGGCAGCAGGTAGGTGCAGGCAATGAAGAGGTGGACTACTTCGGTGGCTTCGTTTTTAGACATGAGAAGCATCCCCGTCATGTAGGCGACGAGGATGCTTCGCATACCATAGAAGCTGAAACGTTCGCAGGCCTCATTGCCTACGATGTATTTGGTCTGTGCAGGCAGGGCCATGACGTATCGTGTATTCTATGTTTATTGTTGGTTGTTAAGTTTGATGTGTTCGGAGAGGCGCACGTTGTAGCGGGTGTAGGCGTCGTGCAGCCAGTCGAGCAGGATTTTGCCGCGCAGGCTGGCGTTCATGGAGGGAATGTGCATGAAGGATTTCATGGCGGCATACTGGGCACCGGTTTCAACGGTGCGGCCGGTTACGCCGGAGATGCGGGCTCCGCTATTGAGGGTGACCATGGGTGCAAGTTTGCCGCTGGGTACGCTGATAAGCGCCTGGGTTTCGAGGCCGGGGGGCAGCCCTTTATGGGAAATACCGAGGCCGACCGGGCCGAAGTCTTCGACTATGGCACCATGCTCAGCAGCCTTGGCAAATGCGGCTTCGAGTCCTTTTTCGTTACAGATGGTGGTCATTTCCTCGTAGAGCTTGTTGGAGGCATCGGCGAGGGCGTTGGTCACGCGTTCTGCCTGGAAATCTACCGCAGCGGCAGCGCGGGCGGCTTCGAATTCCAGCACGGTGGGTTGCTCGATGGCTTCAACGCGGATGAAGACGAGCTTGCCATCTGCCGTGGGGAAGTAGCCGCGCACCTGGCGGATGGTGGGGAGTTCGTCATCGGTACCGGCGGTTTTGGCGGATTCGAATTCTGCCACGGTGGGGGCTGTGTCTACTTCGTTGAATGCAATTTCTGCGAGGGTTGTGGTGTTGCCGTTGTGTTCCACCTGGGTTTTGAGCGCTTCGGGAGCATCTGCCAGGGTGCAGAGGGGCGTGGTCGTGTGGCTTTTGCCTTCAGCATTCAGGTAGGTGAATGCCTCGTTTTCCGGGTTTTCGGCAGCTGCGGCCAATTTCTGGTCAAACCCCTTGCCGTTGGCCTGGGAGAGGTCCTGCATCAGGATATCTGCTGTGGACATAAGGGCTTCCAGGCTGGAGCCTTCACCGGGGGTGAGGGTGTATACGGAAACGATACGGCGCTCAGCGCTTTTGTAGTTTTCCTTGTTCTTTTCCCAGAAGGCCTTGAGCTCTTCATCGGTGGCATCAGCGGGGGCAGGCAGACTGTCCTTGGCGAGCCAGGCGGTCTTGCCGCGCATCTGCTGGTTCATGACGTCCACCAGTTCGCTGGTGCTTTTGTTCTGGAACTGCAGTCCTTCGGTCATGAGGTTGCCCACAGCTTCCCAGACCATCATATCGGCAATCACACTACGGAAAGCCTTTTCCTGCTGGTTGTTGGCGGCTCCGTTGCGGAATCCGGTCATGCGCTGGTAGAGTTCCTGGTCAAAGCTGCCATCTGCTTTTTTGAACACGGGCATGGCCTGCAGGTAGGTGTCAATCTGTTCCTTGGAGGGGGCGATGCCCAATTCTTCACCTTGGGCCTGAATTATGGCGCGGTTGACGGCTACGTTCACGCCGGCATCGTCGGCAAAGCCATAGGTCCAGGTGCCGTATATGTTATCCAGATGCTGGAGGAAGGCGTTGTATTCCGGGTGCTGGGTCAGCCATGCCTGCATGGCTGCCGATTCGGTGTCGTCCAGTTCTTCGTTTTCGTTCTTGTCAAACATGGCACGCAGCTTGGTGGCGGCGGTGCTGCGCAGGGATTGCATGTAGCTCTGGCCATTTTCGCCAAGATTGGCGGTTTCCGGGTAGGAGTATCCGGTGCCGTTTACCTGAATGTAGTAGTCCTTGACAAACATGTTGCCACGGTCACCATAGTCCATCATCAACAGACCGAGACCAACGCCGGCCACCACAATGAGGACGAGAAGCGAGTTTTTGCGGATGAATTCGAGTGCGCTCATGATCAATTCGTGCTAATGCGGCTATTCTACGCTTTTCCTCTGCGGTTGCAAGCTAGAAAACTCCCCCGCTGTGTCAGTATGCACATGTGTTCCAAAGATTTTGCAAGCAATAGAAACATCAGCAACAATTTTGAAGAAGCCACCCCTCATCCTGACAAATGGGACTTTGCCGAGCCAACGGCGAGCGGAAATCTGAGCCCCTTGGGGCGGTAAGCCGTTAGGCAGGGGGTGGAGCGAGGCCGCGTCAGCGAGCCTCGCGGAACCCCTGTTGTCGGGTTAAAGATGGAACAGGAACCCAGGGAACCTGTGGTGACAGCAAGTAATGCAACACATTATAACCGCGGCTTCCTGTCTCCGGGCTCACGCCTTTCCGTCTGCGCTGAAGTTTCGCCGGGACTAGCCGCCGTGGCGGGCTGTCACCCGCTCACTTCGTTCGGGGTTCGGGTTATTTTTTTCGCTTAGCAGGGGTTCCGCGGCTTTGCCGCTCCACCGCCTGCCTAACAGCTGGCGCCCGTTTCACGGGCTTGAAATCAGGCGGGCATTTTTAATGCTTCACATTCCCATTTTCCTTAATCTTTGGGACACATGTGGTCAGTATGGTGTTGCTTCTGAGGTTTGGTTGTGCTAATATTCCGCGCGTGGATGAAATGCTCAAGATTGTGGAGGTGGTGGCGGCCATTGTGTTGGATGGCAGGGGGCGGGTACTGGCAGTAAAATGCCCGGAGCATAAACATGGTGGGGGCTGGGAGTTTCCCGGTGGTAAGATTGAGCCGGGAGAAGCTGCGCAGGATGCCGTGGCGCGTGAGATTCGTGAGGAATTGGGCGTGCAGGTGGAGGTGGGAGATTTACTGCATACGGTAGAATGGGATTACCCCGTGTTTCATTTGAGCATGCAGTGCTTCGTCTGCCGCATCTGTCGTGGAGAAATACAGCTACGCGAACACACAGATGCCCGCTGGCTCAATGCCGCGTCTCTGCACAGCGTTCCCTGGCTTCCGGCAGATGTGGATGTGCTGCCGCATGTTGCCATATTATTAAAATAAGGAGGTTGCTGACGGCAGGGCTGCTTGACACTGAGGGGAATTTCTGATATACCGCAGGCATGTTTTCGCTTCTTTCCGATAAGCTCGATGATGCTTTCCGCAAAATGCGCGGGCTGAGCAGGATTACAGAGTCCAATATCAAGGATGCTTTGCGTGATGTGCGTATGGCACTGCTGGATGCCGATGTGGAGTACAGCGTTGCGCGTGAGTTTATTGCGCATGTGAAGGAGGAAGCCATGGGTGAGAAGGTGCTCAAGTCGGTGAAACCGGGTGAGCAGATTGTCAAGATTTTCCGCGACCAGTTGGCTGAGTTGCTTGGTGGAGATGCTGCCCCGCTGCAGCTGGAGCCTGCTCCCGCCCGTATTCTGGTGGTGGGGCTGAATGGTGCCGGTAAGACCACTACGAGTGCTAAGCTGGCCCGCCGCCTGAAGATGGAGGGGCGTAAGCCGCTGCTGGTGGCGTGCGATCTGATTCGCCCTGCAGCCATCGACCAGCTGGCAACGCTGGCGGGGCAGATTGAGGTGCCGGTGTATACCCCCTCTGCTTCGGAAAAGGATGTGATTCGTGTGGCGAAGGATGCTCTTAAGTGGGCAGCCGGGCAGGAGCACGATGTGATTATCTTTGATACGGCCGGCCGCCAGGAGGTGGATGAGGAGTTGGTTGCCGAGCTTAAGAAGCTGGCTAAGTTCCTGGAGGCTCAGGAATCTCTGCTGGTGGCAGATGCGGCTACTGGTCAGCAGGCGGTGCGCGTGGCGCAGGCGTTTGACCAGGCGGTGGGACTCACTGGTATCATCCTGACCAAGCTGGACGGCGATGCCCGCGGTGGTGCGGCTCTTTCCATGCGCGCCATTACCGGCAAGCCTATCAAGTACATGGGCGAGGGCGAGAAGCTGGATATGTTCGGCCCGTTTGTGCCGCAGCGCATGGCAGACCGCATTCTGGGCATGGGCGATATTGTGGGCCTGGTGGAAAAGGCTGCTGAGAAGATAGACCAGGAATCGGCCATGAATTCGATGGCCCGCATGATGAGCGGAGAGTTCAATTTTAATGATTTCCTGAGCCAGATGAAGATGATGCAGAGTCTGGGCCCTCTGGAGGGGCTGCTTGGTTTGCTGCCTGGTTTCAGCAAGATTAAGAAGCAGCTGCCGGAGGGGGCTATGGATCCGAAGCGTATGAAGCGCATGGAGGCCATTGTGCTTTCCATGACCCCGGCAGAGCGGGCTAACTACAAGTTGCTTATCCCGAGCCGCCGCCGCCGAATTGCCAAGGGCTCCGGTGTGTCGGAGATTGAGGTGAACCGCTTTATCAAGAACTTCAAGGAAATGAAGGAAATGATGGGCGGCAAGGGCAAGATGGGTGGCATGATGAAGAATCTCATGAAGGGCGCCAAGGGAGGCATGCCGGATATGAGCGCCATGATGAATGGACAGGGCGGCGGTATGCCGGATATGAGTTCGCTTATGGGGCAGGGTGGTATGCCGGATATGAGTCAGATGCCTGATTTGTCTGCCCTGATGGGAGGCGGCGGGGCCAAGCCGAAGATGCCCAAAGGTATAGGTGCTTTCAGCGGATTGTTCCGCAGACGATGATGTGGCTATGGTACGCTTGCTGCTAGCGTTGATGCTGGGGAGCCTGGTGGCGCAGGCTCTTACGCCTGACCAGGTGGTTGTGGTGTATAATGCTGATTCGACGCGGAGTTTACAATGTGCCCAGGCTTATTGCAACAAGCGTTCTGTGCCAGCAGCTAATTGTGTGGGTATCAAGGTGCCGAAGTCGGAGACGGTAAACCGGCAGGTATTTGACACAAAGATTCGTTATCCGCTTCTGCAGATAGCCCGGCAGAAGAATTGGAACTTGCCGGCGGATGTGCAGGGTGGGTTCATTCCGGTGCGCGCGCTCGTGCTGATGCCGGATATACCTTTGCGTGTGAGTCAGGATGCCACACCTGGGCAAAAGGTTACAGATGCAAACCAGAACCGTGCATCGGTGGATTCTGAGCTGATGTTGCTGGGTGCTCAGTACCATATCAACGGGCCTCTGAATAATCCGTGTTTTAACAAAGAGGGGGAATTGGAACAGCTTTCGCCGCGTGTGCTGGCTGTCTGCCGCATTGATGCGCCGGATGATGCCTCGATACGCCGGATGATTCAATATCCTGCAGAAGTGGAGAAGCGTGGGTTGTGGGGGTGGACTGTGGTAGACCAGGGAGGCCCCTACGCGCAGGGCGATGCGCAGTTTACCGCGATTGCAAAGCTGGCTCATGAGCATGGACAACCGCTTTTTCACGAGGAATCCAGGAAGGTGTTGCCGCCGGCCTATCCGTTGATGCTGGATACATCGGTTTATTTCGGGTGGTACACAAATCCTGCTCATGGACCTTTCAATCCGGATACGCATGCTGATTTTCATTTTGCGCCAGGTGCTGTTGCCTGCCATTTGCATTCATTTAGTGGCACTTCTGTAAAAAACAAGGGAACCTGGGTGGGGGCTTTGCTGCAGCGTGGTGCGGTGGTGACCTGCGGCAATGTGTATGAGCCTTTGCTGGCCGGGTGTATCCGGTTCGATGTTTTTTATGACCGACTGCTGAAGGGATATACGGTGGCAGAGGCAGCTCTTATGTCCACACCCTGGATTTCCTGGCAGGGGGTGGTGCTGGGGGATCCGCTTTACCGCCCGTTTGATGTCATGTGCCGCAATGCAGGTGATGCCCGCAATGTTTTTGTGCAATGGCAGCGGTTGATGATGCTGACTGGTGGTAATCGCGCAGGTCTGCAGCAGAGTGTGCAGCAGAAAATGGCCACGGAGCAGGGCGCTCAGCTCATGGAGATGCTGGGTTGGCATCTTGCAGAGCAGAAGGATTACCACACTGCGGTGGAGTGTTTCGGGCAGGTGGCTCGCAGAGCCCAGAGTGAGCGCAACCGGGTGCGTGCGCAGTTGATGCAGGCCAGCCTGGCGTTTATTGCCAAGGATACCCGCTATGGCCGCCAGCTTATGCAGGGGATTCTGGAACGTACCCCCCGGTCTCTTTTCCGGCCTGCTATTCAGAAAACGGCGGAAACTTATATGCCTGAATTGAGACCTGCTCCCAAGCCAAAGCCTCAGCCTCAGAAAAAGTGATGCCTGTAATGGAATATCAGTCACCGCTGGGCTCCATGGTGCTGCGTAGCAATAAATGCGCCCTTGTGGAACTTCGGTTCGGGAATACTGTTTCGAGTGAATCAGATGCGGTATTGAGAGCTGCCACCGGATGGCTGGATGCGTATTTTGCAGGGGGCTCTCCTGTCGATATGCCAGCTCTTGAACCAGCGGGAACTGCGTTTGAACTGGCGGTATGGCGCCAATGTCTGCGTATTCCATATGGCGAGAGGTGCTCATATGGAACTGTGGCGCGCATGCTGGGGAACCTTGGAGCAGCCCGTGCTGTGGGGCGGGCTCTGGCGTGTAATCCGCTGCTGATTATCATCCCCTGCCATCGTGTTGTCCCGGCTTCTGGCGGGATTGGTCGCTATGTTGCCGGTGAGGAGAAAAAGCGTTGGTTGCTGGAGTGGGAAATGATTGACAAATCAGCCTTCTGGGTGTAGATTTGAGCGCGTTATGAACGAACAGTATGTATTGCCGACGTATGGACGTGCTCCCTTGGATGCTGCACGTGGTGAGGGCTCGTATCTCTATGATACGGAAGGCCGCCGCTATGTGGATTTCTGCGCGGGCATAGCAACCTGTTCGCTGGGGCATTGCAACCCCGTGGTTGTAAAGGCTCTTACCGAACAGGCTAATACGCTGATGCATTGCTCTAACCTGTATGGTATTCCCGGCCAGGCAAAGCTGGCAGAGCTGGTGGTGGAAAAGCTTATCGGCATTCCCGGCCGTGTGTTCTTCTGTAATTCCGGGGCAGAGGGTAATGAGGGCATGATTAAGACAGCACGCCGCTTTGGGCACCGCCGCCCTGCGGCCGATGGTTCTCCCCGCTATGAGGTGATTACCTTTAACAAAAGTTTTCATGGGCGTACCCTGGGTACGCTTGCTGCTACCGGGCAGGAGAAAGTGCAGGTGGAGTTTGACCCTCTGCTGACTGGGTTCAAGTATGTGGATTTCAATGATCTTGAGGCCTTGCGGGCGGCGATAGCTCCTGAAACTTGTGGTATTATGCTAGAGGCTGTGCAGGGTGAGGGGGGGGTGAATCCCGCCACTCCTGAATTTCTGCGTGGCGTGTCTGCTCTTTGCAGGGAGCACGACCTGATGCTTATGATTGATGAAGTGCAGTGTGGTGTGGGCCGCTGTGGTGCTACCATGGGCTGGAAAGCTATCTGCCCAGAGGTGGAGCCGGATCTGGTATCCTGCGCCAAGGGTATTGGCGGCGGATTCCCGATTGGGTGTTTCTGGGTGAGCAACCGCGCTATTGATGCTGCGGGTACGCCTCTTTCATCTATCATGAATCCTGGTTCTCATGGCTCTACCTTTGGTGGAACGCCGTTGGCCTGTGCTACGGCGCTTGCTGTGGTGAACGAGGTGCTTGAGCAGAACCTGGTGGCGCGAGCTTCGCGCCTGGGTAAGCAGATTAAGGATATAGTGGAGGGGTGGAATCTCCCGTGTGTGGATACGGTGCGCGGTCTGGGGCTGCTGCGTGGGGTGGGTCTGCGTAAGGGGAGCTTTGACGTCCCTGCCGGCCAGACTCCTGCCGGTTATGTGAACAACCTCTGCCGCGAGGCTGGCCTGCTGGCGTGTCCTGCAGGGCCGGATACGCTGCGGCTGATTCCTGCGCTGAATGTGCCGGATGAGGTGCTGTCCGAGGGATTGGAGATTCTGCGCAATGTGCTTGCTGCCTTAAACTAAAAAGATAGATAAAAGAAAGCTTTATGCGAAAGATGCATTACATCCCGATTGTCGGTGGTCTGTTTGGCTCTATGGGAGTTCTTCTGGCCGTGGCTCTGGCGCCATATATGCCTACGCAGGCAGAGCTTGCTCCGGAGGAGACCGCTCTGCTGGCCGAGTGGGCCAGGGTGGGTGACTCGTTGTCTGTACAGCGCATGGTGGAGCATGGTGCCTGTGTAGAAGCTGCCGATGCCGAGGGAACAACCGCTGTGATGGCTGCTGCCGCTGAAGGGCATGTTGAGGTGATTGATGTGCTGCTTATGCGAAATGCGCAGATTAATGCCGCCAATAAGCAGGGGGATACGGCTTTGCATTTTGCTGTGCGCAGCAATGAGGCAGAGGTGGTGACCTATCTGCTGCAGAAGGGGGCGGATGTGAACGCTTGCAACGAAATGGGTATTACTCCGCTTATGGTGGCGGCATGGTCCGGATTTGACAATCTGGTACAACAGTTATTGGCCGCAGGGGCTGATACTGAAGCTGTGGATGAGGATGGAAAGAATGCTGCCAGTCATGCTCGCGAGGTGCAGGACAACGAAACTCGCGAGAAGATACTCAATCTTCTGGGAGCCTGAGCAGAGTTAATTTACCTGGTAAGTATACAGAACGCGAGGTGAGGTTACCTTGCGTTCTTTGCTTTGACCGGCAACCGCAACAGACAGAAAAGCGCAAAAGCTGGAATCTGCAATAACAGGTAGTACCAGGGGGCCGGCCCTGCGTAGTCGAGAATGCACCCGGGAACCGGACTTTCCATGGTGAAGCCGTAGTTGGTGCCCAGCAGCAGGTTCACCGGATGAATGCACAGCAGGTAGGCATCCATGAGCAACTGGCTTATCACCACGTCCCGTAGGCGGGCTCGCATGCCCAATAACAGCGGAACAGCCAGTGCGGCTGGCATCAGAATGCCGTGTACGCAGAAGAAGAGGAAGTAACGCAGCGTTGGGAAATCAGCCTCCAGCGCCGGTGTTATGAGCCCTTGCATACAGGCGGTGAGTGCCCCGAAATACAGCACCCAGCATGAGGCCCGGTTGCGGGACCACAGCGCAAAAACAGCTACCAGCAGCATCATGCTGCAGTAATGAAGGGGAAGATTCTGTTCCCAGCTGCCGTGGTGTTGGGTGATGAGGATGAAGGAGGAATCGGCGCCATAGATGAGCCCCACTACAACGGCCAGTATACGTGAAATTTTCTGCCGTATTTCCAGAGGCTTGCGCAGCGAGGTGCAGATGATACCCAGAGTGACGATGACTGTGGCAATGATTGCACCCCAGTGGCTGGCAGACCAGCGTACGATTCCTTCTGTTGTTTCCATGGTAGTATAGTTGAAATCAGTATCCGCCGGTATCACCTGAGCCTTTGCTCCATATGCGGGCCAGGTGAGCGCAGAGCATGAGCTGCACCTGGTGAAAAACCATGAGCGGCAGCAGAAGGTTGTTATCCAGCGTGCCGAAGATGGCCAGCATCATGGGGGCTCCCACGGCCAGACTCTTCTTGGAGCCGCAGAATACGATGGTGATGCAGTCCTCACGCTTGAAGTTGAGCAGGTGGCTGCTGACCCAGGTTGCGGCGAAGGTGAGGCAGAGGATGATGACGCATGCCAGCACGAGGCCTCCGAGTTGGGTGAGTTCAAGCTTATTCCAATAACCACCGCTGGTGGCGTTGGAGAAAGCGGTGTAAACCACCAGCCAGATGGTGAGCCGGTCATTCCAGCCAATGAGGGTCTTGTGTCCCAGAACCCACTTGCGCAGAACCGGCTGGCTGAGCTGCCCCGCGATGAACGGCAATAGAATTTGATAACAAATCTGGAGTACGGTATTCAGACCGACCTGAGCGCCGCTGCCATCGGTGGCAAAGAGAAGGCTTACCAGGAATGGGGTGAGGAATACCCCCAGCAGGCTGGAAACCGAGGCGGAACATACTGCTGCCGGAACATTGCCACCTGCGACGGAGGTGAAAGCGATACTGCTTTGTACGGTGGAGGGCAGACATGCCACATATACCAACCCCATGAACAGGGCTCCTCCTACCATAGGCTCAAATAACGGGCGGAGCAGGGGGATGATTACTGGGAAAAAGACAAAGGTGAATGCAAATACCATGCTCTGCAGGCGCCAGTTCAGCAAGCCCTCAATCACCGATTGGCGTGAGAGCTTTACCCCGTACAGAAAGAAGAGCAGGATGATGGCTGCGTTGGTGAGCTGGTCGAAGAATGCGGCACCATCCCCGCTGCAGGGAATCAGAATACCCAGCAGCAGACTGAGGAGAATGCCTGTGGTGAAGACATCAAAATAGCCCAGTATCTTTCTGGCAGCACCCATGATGAGGATGGTTGCTGGTTATTTGCTGCGCGGGGGAAACTCGTAGGCGACGCGTCCGGTGGAAGCGTTGAAAACGAGGAACGCATCAAAGTTCTTGCCGCTCTTGTGGCTGGTAAAGTTCTTGATGAGTTCGGTTCTTCCCTTGGTGAGTAACTGGGTAATGGTGGCGGCATCAATGTTGATGTCGCACATGGTGTGCGGAATGACCAGCGGCTTGCGGGATTTGCCATAGAGCAGTCCTGCAACGTGCCATGCGTTTTCGGTTTCCACCAGCTCATAATCCCCCTTTCCTTTTACCTTGATGATTCCGTGCGGAGTCCCTTTGCTCAGGTCTTCTGCCGTCGCGGAAGCTGCGGTAAATTTCTTATCGGTTTTTTGCCGGGTATCCTTGGTGCGGGGTTCTCGGGGCGGAAAATCAAAGCTGACATTGCCTTTCTTTTCATCCAGAACGAGGTAGGCATCGAAGGCCCGGTGGGTACGCTGGGAGATAAACCCGGAAATAAGCTCGCTCCTGCCGGTGCTCAGAACCTGGCGCAGCACGCTTTCGCTGATATCAACGCCCAGAATGTTGCGAGACATCGTGAACCCCTTGCGGCCATTGGCCTGGGTATAATCGGGCACGCTCCATTGTTTGTCATTTACCTGCAGTTCCTGTTCTCCCTGGTCTTTGACCAGAACCTTGCCAGCAGTCTGAGCAACAGTTTCCTCGGCTTTTGTTTCGGTTTCTCGCTCAGAATCAAAGTAGAACTCAGCTTTCCAGGTGCTGCGCGCCGTCTGGGGGGCAACCATGCGCAGCCCTGCTTTGAACGGCTTGCCGAATTTTGAACGGAAACCATGCATGACGGGCAGGGAACCATTGCCAATCAATTCGCAGAGCTGTTCATCGGTAAGTGTAAGCCCTGCATGAACGCGGCGGAGCCGGAAGCGGCAGCTGTTGCAGGATATGCCGTCTACGCGGCTGCTGAGACCTTTAGTGCCGCAGGCCGGGCAAACGAGTTCCAAATCGGGATTTTTGCCATTTTTCATGTAATCGCGCACGGCTTCCACAATATCGGTGGTGTAGGTGCGGATGTCTTTCATGAAGGCGGTGCGACCCAGATTGCCGGATTCCATCTGCTTGAGGCGGTATTCCCATTCACCGGTGAGTTCGGGGCTGGAAAGCGTGCTCAGACCGATTTTGCCCAGCAGATCGATGAGATCCATACCGCGACGGGTGGCAATGAGGTCTTTGCCTTCGCGCACAATGTATTCCTGGGTGATAAGCCCTTCGATAATGGCAGCGCGGGTGGCAGGGGTGCCCAGTCCGCGTTCTTTCATGGCATCTGCCAGGTCTTCATCCTCCACCAGCTTGCCAGCAGTTTCCATGGCGGTGAGCAGGGTTGCTTCTGTATAGGCGGCGGGGGCTTTGGTCTGCTCTGTGGTGGCTTCCACTTTGGTGGCGGTCACAATTTCATTATTCTTAACCGCACAGAGTTCATCCTTCTTGCGCTTATCGGGGCTGTAGAGAGCCCGCCAGCCGGGGGTGAGCATTACTCGGCCATGGGTGTAGAAATGGTCGTTGGTGCTGGTGACGACTGTGGTACGCTCTGTGTCCTCGTATTCGGCGTTCGGCATGAATACGCCCAGAAACCGCTGCACGACTAAGGTGAAGATGCGTGCTGCATCGCCGGTAAGATTCACGAATTTGCCGGTGGGGATGATGGCAAAGTGGTCGCTGACCTTGGAGCTGTCGAATACGCGTTTGTTGGGGCGCACACTGTGGTTTTCCAGAATGCCACCGGCATAAGCGGCGAATTCCGGCATGTTTTCAGCAATGGCACCTATAGTGCGTGTGGCGACTTTCAGGTAGTCATTCGGCAGGAATTTGGAATCCGTACGCGGGTAGGTAAGCACTTTGTGCTTTTCGTAGCATTCCTGGGCAATCTGCAGCGTGCGGCGGGCGGAGAAGCCGAAGCGGTTGCTGGCTTCCTTCTGCAGCGAGGTGAGATCAAAGAGCAGGGGCGCAGGCATGGAAATCGGCTTGCGTGTCTCCCTGACGGTGGCATCCTGGCCCTTGCAGCGCGCGGCAATAGCGGCGGCGGTATCGGCATCCCACAGGCGTTCTTTGGTGCGCAGGGGGGCTTTTTCGTCCTTTTTCCAGGCAGCATCGTACCATCGGCCTTCGTAGCTACCTGCCTTGGTGGCAAAAGTGGCGTGTACTTCGTGGTAGGTTTCCGGCACAAAGGCGAGTATATCTTTCTGGCGGGCGGCCAGAAGGGCAAGAGTGGGGGTCTGCACCCGGCCTGTGGGGGTCACATTGAAGCCGCCAACTCCACTTTGGAGGGCGGTGAGTGCGCGGGTGCTGTTCAGCCCGACCAGCCAATCTGATTCGCTGCGACACACGGCCGCATCGGCCAGGTTGAGCATCTCTTCATCTGTCTTGAGAGCGTTCCAGGCCTCCAGAATGGAATCATCGGTCATGCTCTGCATCCACAGGCGGCGAATCGGTTTCCTGATTTTGCCATAGCGGATAATATTGCGGAAAATAAGTTCACCCTCGCGCCCGGCATCGCATGCATTTACAATGTCGGAGACTTCCTTGTTGCGAGCCAGTTTCAGCACCTTGCGCAGGCGGTCTGCTGATTTGTCAATAGGCTCCAACTCCATATTGGCGGGCATGACCGGCAGGTATTCCATCTTCCATGGCAGACTCTTGCCGTCTTCGGTCTGCGGTTTTTTCTGTTCCACCAGGTGACCTACGGCCGAGGTGATGATGAGCGTGTCGTTTGAAAAACTCTGGCCGGAGTCATCTTTTTTGAATTTTCCCAGTTGCTTGCCTAGGACACGGGCTAAATCGGCGGCTACACTGGGTTTCTCGGCTATGATAAGAGTTTTGGACATGATGGGAAACTTGTTGACGCCCGGGGCGCTTCGCTGGTGTATATTAGTGGCAGACAGATGGGTGTTTTGTCAAGTAAAATCCGCGTCACTACGCGGAAAATCACATGTGTTCCAAGGATTGCATAACGGGTTGAAGCGTGTGTACCACTATGAAGGAAGTCCCCAGGCGTACGAAAAACAGAAGTGCAATATATCTCTCTATTCAAGCGCGCGAAATGCGCGTTTTTTTTGAGCCCGCAGAGTGGGCGGTAGCCAATAGAAAAGGAATCCGCAGAGCGGGTGGCAGAAAGCTGGGTATCAATGTATAGCCACGCACTCTGATGTGGCGGAAAATCAGCTTGCGCGCCATCAGGGCGGAAAAAACTTGCGGGAGGGACAGGAAATTGCTAACATACTGATGGTATGAATGCTAAAGCGGAAACGAAGAAAACCATTCGCCGCGGGCTGAGGCTGTTATCGGGGGTGCTCCTGACCTTGTTTGTGATGCTGGTTGCGGCGAGGGAGTATTTCTTTGGCTGGAGGCAGGTATCGCCGCCCGAATGCCACGAGAGCTGGAGCGTGGAGCAGCGGGCTGATTTGCTGGCCTTGGATGAGGAGTTGTGCCATAACCATATTCTGGCGGCATTGCCGGCTATCAGCTGGAATGAAGAAATGAGCCATCCGCTTGTTCCGATGCTGAATGCCTGCTTCGGTTCAGGAAATATTCTTTCCGTTGTGCTCAATTACAAAGAGTTTGCAGCCCCGGCGCGCGAGGCTTTGCATATTGCCATGGAGACCGGAGATGGGGGTGTGCTGACCCGCCGTGGTGAGCCGCTGGCTGCCTGGGCGTTGCGCCTGGAGCGGTTTGATTTGTTCCGCGAGCTGGTGAAACGTGGTGCCGATGTGAATGCTGAATACCAGAGTCTCATGCCGACGGTGTCGAGCTTGACGCGTACGCTGGCTATCGAGGTTTTGTCTGCGGAATATATTCCGGAATACAGCAAAGCCCGGGACCGGCGAGTGCAGCCGGAAGTGCATCTCCAGTTGCTCGACTGGCTGGGCGAATGCAAGCCTGCGCTGGATCGTCCGCATCTGGAGCAGAGCGTCGAAGATGCTATTCTGCTCGGCATCGTGGGCGGTACTCCACAGGCGGCGCAGTGGGCATTGCGGCATGGTTACAAGGCGTCCCCGGATTGCCGGCACCTGGTTTGCAGCATGTTGTGTCAGAAAAATCAACCAGAAGCTCTCCGGGAGCTTCTCAAAGAACCACTCATGAGGCCGGATACCTGCTACTCCGGGGAGTCATGTACCACTCTGCAATATCTTTTCACGCTGAGTAAATTGCCGTTGCGCGATATGCTGGAGCTGGCGCGCATTCTGCTGGATGCAGAATGTGATCCGAATTTTGTGCTGCCGCCGACCGGGGAAACATGGCAGGATTCCCCACTCCGCATGGCTCTTGGCCAGGTAGTCGACCGGCAGCCGCATGAGCAGGGCGAGGCTGTGGCGCTCATCCGTCTGCTGGTGGAGCGTGGCGCCCTCCTGCGTCCTGGAGAAACTCTGCCGGATAATTTGCCGGAGGTGGTTCGCGCTGTGCTTTGAAATGAACAAAATGCCCCGGCGATGCGCACCGGGGCATTTTGTTGAATCAGGAAAAAACTATTTTCAGCTGTAGGCTGATTCCACGCGGGTGGCTACATCCTTGTAGCCGTAGTCCACTTCGTAGATAGCCTTGAGGGTTTCGATGCTCTTGGCCTTGTTGCCGGCCTCGTCGTAGAGAACGCCAATCATGTAGAGCACTTCCTTCTTGGTGTCATCCATGGTGAGCAGTTCCTTGTCGGCATCCTCCAGCTGGCGGATGGCCATGTCGACCATCTTCTTGGCGTGGTAGCATTTGCCGAGCATGAGCATGGATTTGATGCGGATGTTCGGGTTGGTGCGGGCTCGTTGCAGGGCGGGGATAGCTTCGGTGTATTCGCCGGCATCGAACAGGGCCTGACCGAGCTTGAACTGAAGCTGGGCATCGGTGGGGTTGGCTTCCACGCGTGCGCGTGCGTCTGCTACTACTGCTGCAGCTACTTCCTGTTTGCGTTGAGCCAGTGTGGCGGCGGCTTCTTCGTTGGTCGGGTCAGCTGCCAGCACTTGTTCATAGTAGGCAATTTCGGCCTGCATGGCTTTTTCATGCATGGCCATGGCTTTGTCGTTAAGGGCAACGTCCGCAGAGCCGCTGAGCTGGAACGCGTAGGCAAAGAATGAATAGGCGTTGGCGTAGTCCTCGAGCTGTTCGTATACGGAGGCAATGTCCTTAACCACAGAAAGGTTGGTGGCATCTGCTGCGTATTGTTCGGACAGCTGACCGAGGCGGGCTTCGAGCTCGGCGCGTGTAAGCCCCATCTTATCGGCGCTTTCCAGGTCGGCCGTGGCGTTGGCGTTCTTCATCTTGGTGCGGAAGTCACCCTTGCCTTCCCAGTTGCCCTGTTTCATGGTGGCGCGGGCAGAGCAATCCTTTTCACCGCGCATGGCGTCGGGGTCTGTCGGGTCGATCTTGAGCACGCGGCGGAATACATCAGCCGCTTCAGAGAACTGCTCATGCTTGATGTAGTGCTTGGCCAGCAGGTGCAGATGCTTTTTTGCATTCGGGGTGCCCTGGCATATGGTTTCGAGAGCAAAAGCTGCAATATCCGGCAGGTTCAGGTCATTTGCTGCAGCAAAGAGAGCTTCGTTGGCAGAAACGGAGTAGGGGTCGCGCTCCAGCTCATCTTCGATGTTGACCAGCACGCTTTCCGGGTCGCGGCGGGTTGTTGTCACGCGGAGGCCTCCGAAGAGGGAGGATTTTCGGCCTGCATCGGGTGAGGATTTTACCTCGCAGGCGCGCAGAAGCTTGCGGCCCTCAAGGAAACCGGGAACACGCTTGACAAGCGTCTTCAGAATCGTTACGGCGTACTTGTAGTTCTTGGTCTGCACGGCCTGTAGAGCCTTTTTCCACAGACCTTGCTGGTCGGCAGCGAGTTGGCGTTCGGTGATGAGTGTAATCATAACGGAAAATCAGTGTAGTAAATTGGGGGTAACCAATGATGCAACATTGGAGACCAATGCTTCTGGAGATGTTTTTACCATAAAAGCTGTGTGATTTCAATCTTGTTTTTTTTTATTTTTCTGGCAAAATGCATCAGGAATGAGAATTGACGCACTTTTGAGCCGGTTTGGGTACTGTAGCAGGCGTGAGGTGGCGCAGTGGCTGAAGCGTGGGCGTGTGACCCGGAACGGAGAGGTCGTGAAATCCGTGAATGAGAAAGCGGAACCGCAGGAGGTGCTGGTGGATGGCGCGCCGGTGGAGTTCCCGGATGGAATATATGTGGCGCTGAATAAGCCGCTGGGGTGTACCTGCAGCCATAAGGAGGAAGGAGAGCTGGTTTATGATTTGCTGCCGGCGCAATGGCTGCGTCGTAATCCGGTGGTGAATACTGTGGGGCGTCTGGATAAAGAGACAAGCGGACTGCTGCTGCTGACGGATGATGGTGCATTTGAACATGCTCAGACCAGCCCGAAACGCCATGTGCCCAAGGTGTATGCTTTTACAACGGCTTCTCCGGTTCCTCAGGCTGCGGTGGCGCAATTTGCCAGCGGTGAATTTATGCTGCAGGGGGAACGCACCCCATGTCTGCCGGCTGAGCTGGTGATAACTGGGGAATGCACCGGGCGGCTGACGCTGCACGAGGGCCGCTACCACCAGGTGCGCCGCATGCTGGCGGCAGTCGGTGCGCCGGTAGAGAGTCTGGAGCGCATCGAAATCGGGCCGTTGAAACTGGCAGAGCTGAATCTGGCACCCGGTGAATGGGTGGAGATTGACCCAGGCATCTTCTCATGAGCTATGATATGCCCATAGCTGTGGTGCCGGAATTCCATGTGTTGTACGAGGATGATGGCGTTTTGGTGGTTGATAAGGCTGCACCGTTGCTTACGCATCCCACCGGGGAGAAAAATGAACCGACCCTCTGGCATGGGTTGCATGAACTGCTGGCATACGAGGTGGCAACCGGGGGGCAGGTGTCTCTTATAAACCGGCTGGATCGCGAAACCAGCGGTATTACTCTGGTGGCAAAACATGCTGAGGCGGCCCGGGAGCTGGGCAAGGCTATGCAGGCGCGGTTGCTGCACAAGGAATATTTTGCTGTGGTGCAGGGCTCACCGCTCTGGAATGCTGCCTGCTGTGCTGAGCCGATTCTGCGCATGGAGACAGTTGCCGAGACGCGGATTCACGTGCGGCAGTGCTGTCACCCGGCGGGTAAGGATTGCCGCACGGAGTTTGAAGTACTGCGTCGCTGTGAAAATGTGGCGTTGCTGCGCTGCCGGCCATATACCGGCCGCATGCATCAAATCCGGGTGCATGCTTCGTATCTGGGGTATCCGCTTGTCGGGGATAAGATATATGGCGGGGATGAGACTTGCTACCTGGATTTTATAGAGAAGGGATGGACTGCTGATTTGCAGCGGAGGTTGGTGCTGCCCCGGCATGCGCTGCATGCCTGCCGACTTGTTTTCCCATGGCACGGGGGAAAAATTGAGGTGGAAAGTCCGCTCCCTGCGGATATGGCTGCTTTGCTGGATTGATAGTTATATGGTGGTGCTTTCTTCTTGAAAGAGTCATCTTTCCGTGGTAGCATGCAGAAAATAACATCATGAGACCGGTCATTTACCAGTTGTTTGTGCGCCATTTTTCCAATTTTACCAAAGGGGGAGAAGCCTGGGGAATGCGTGCGCAAAATGGTTGCGGAACGTTCAATGCCATCACGGATGCTGCATTGGAACAGATTGCCCGCATGGGGGTGACCCACCTCTGGTTTACCGGTGTGCTGAGGCATGCCACCCAATCGGCGTACCCGGGGCTTCCAGCAGACCCAGCCTGCGTAGTTAAAGGAATTGCCGGCAGCCCTTATGCCGTGACAGATTATTTTGATGTTGATCCGGATTTGGCGGAAAATGCAGAGAATAGGCGTGAGGAGTTTGTTGCTCTGCTGCAGCGCTGCCGTAACTGGGGCATGGTGCCGATGATTGATTTTGTGCCGAATCATGTGTCTCGCAACTATCATTCCACAGTAAAACCGGAAAGCAGTTTCGGCACATATGATGATGTATCATGCTTCTTTGCCCGGGATAACGCCTTCTATTACCTTGAGGCACTGCAGGCCGATACAGAAATGAAGCTTCCGAATGGTGTTTTCGAGCCGGAGCGTGGGTGTGGGCGTGTGACTGGAAACAATGTTGCGAGCTGGAGTCCTAGTGATTATGATTGGTATGAAACCGTAAAGCTCAACTATGGGAGTGATTATCGCCATGGCAGCCATGCGGCTGACGCATTGCCGACTCTGCTGGCGCCGGAATATGCCTTGCCGCGCACCTGGCGGCTCATGAATGAGATTATTGCCTGGTGGCAGGAATTGGGTGTGGGTGGTTTTCGCTGTGATATGGCGCACATGGTGCCGCTTCCTTTCTGGCGTTGGATTATATCGCATGCCCGGTTGAGAGACAGTTCTGCTTTTTTCGTGGCAGAAGGGTATGATGATCATTTAAAACTGGTTGAGGGCCCGGTGCATGAAGCTCTCATCTCTGCCGGGTTTGATGGGGTGTATGATGGCGTTTCCTACGAATCTCTGCGCAAGATATATGAGGGTGGGGCCTGGGCTAATGACCTCGACCACCTGAACCGGAGCGAGACCCCGATGTTCGCGCGGGGCGTGCGCTATATCGAGAATCATGATGAGCCTCGCGTGGCTTCTCCTCAGTATTGGGCCGGTGTGGGTGAACGTGTTATCCGGGCGGTCATGGTGGCTCAGTATTGCACGTCCTGCGGACCGGTGCTGGTGTATAACGGGCAGGAGACAGGGGAGCGCGCAGAAGGCCCTGGCGGCTACGGGGGGGATAATGGCCGCACCAGTATCTTTGATTACACAAATCTTCCGCGCCTGCAGCGCTGGACAAATGATGGAGCATATGATGGTGCTCTGCTGGCTGATGAGGAGCGGGCGCTGCGTGATTTTACCGGGCAGTTGCTTTCTATGCTGCAGCATCCTGCCTTGGCTAAGGGGGCATTCTATGGCCTCAACTGGGCCAATCGAGAAACGCCGGACTATGGCCGGCAACCCGGTGATAAGGCATCAGGCCACTCGCTTTATGCGTTTCTGAGACATTACCGGAAAGCAAAATCAACGTTGCTGGTGGTGTGCAACATGCACCCGGTCGAAGACGCGCGCACGCATATTCATGTGCCGCAGAATGCCCGTGAATGGGCTGGTAAAAAGCCGGGACGATACCATTTTGTCTCGCTACTGGATGCATCAACCCCCATTATGGAGATTGATGCAGAGCAGCTGGAAACTACCGGTCTTCCTGTGTGTGTGCCGCCCGGTGGGGCATTGGTGTTTGAATGGTGCTGATTTGGCGGGTGGTTCATAGTTCTGTGAATCTGTAGGGAAATACTCTCTTTTGTGCTTGCTAGGCGGGGGGATTTGTGGCAGAATGAACAAGCAATGTATGGGCATGTGATAATAACCGGAGCGTCATCGGGGTTTGGTATGGCATTTGCGCGCCGCCTGGTGGGTGAATGCGCCCATATGGTACTGGTTGCACGTCGCAAGGAGGTGCTTATCGAACTTGCTGATGAGTTGCGCTCGGCCAATTCATCTCTCCGGGTTACGGTAATAGATTGTGACCTGGCCTCTCAGCGCGCCAGAGAGCGCCTGGTGCAGACAATAGATGCTTTGCCGGAAGGTAAGACGTTGCTTATCAATAATGCCGGTCTGGGGGATTATGGTGAATATATGAGCAGTTCGCCCAAGCGCAATCACCAGATGCTGCATGTCAATGTGCTGGCCGTGGCAGAACTGACTCGTGCAGTATTGCCCAGGCTGTCTGCCCAGGGTGGAGGAATTATTAACATAGCCTCGCTTGCGGCGGATTTGTTTATACCGGATTTTGCCATCTATGCAGCATCCAAGGCATTTGTGGCATCATTCTCAGAGGCGATACGCCTGGAGATGCGCAAAGCGGGAGTGCCGGTTGTGGCGGTTTGCCCGGGACCGGTGCATACCGGGTTTGGAGATGTGGCCCGCCGCCAGGGATGCACGAATGGATATTCCTCATTCAAGAAATGGGTGTATACCAGCATTCCCACCGTTGTAAATGGCGCTCTGGATGCGCTTCGAAAGAACAAAGCCAGGTATTATCCCTCGCGTCGCATTCGTCTGATTGGCTGGTTGCTGCGCAATACCCCACTGGGGCTGATGCGTATGGTCATGGGGATGCGTCCCCGCAAAGTTGAGCCCATGAAGGAACAATAAGATTTTTTTCTCCATGAAGCACTTGTTTCACCGTAAACACAAGATAAACCTTTTCACATGGTTCCGGGTGAGTCTGCTGCTTGTGCTGATTCTGGCAGCAGGTTCCTTATATACTCCATATCCGGCAGAGCTGGTAAAGGCTCTTACGGCAGATGATGCAAAGCCTGTTAAGAAGAAAAAAAAGCGCAAGAAGCCCCAAACTTCGCCGCAGCAGTCTGCTGCCACGTCTCCAGCGTTGCCGGCTCTGCCTGTTTCTGATGCTGAGGAGGAAGAGTTGGAGGTTGAAGCATGGGCTCCAGAGGATGCTTTTACCATGCCGGAAATCAAGCTGCCGCCGTTCCCTCCGGCTTTGCCGGAACGTGTTGAACCCGGCAAGTATGAGCATATCAGCAAGATGGCGCCCGGACAGACCGTGCTGAGTACTGTGCAATTTGAACCCGGTGCTACTGCTACGCAGGAGCGAGGCGCGACCTCTGCCTACCAGTTGCGCGTTGCTCTGAATCTGAGTCTGCCTGCTGCTGCAGATGGCGAGAGCCTGAAAAAGGCAAATCCGCACTTGCCCGAGTTGTTTGCCCGGTATGGTGAGTTGATGGCTGGGGCAAAAGTCTCTCCCTGGTACCAGGCTTTGTACCTGCACAAGCAGAACCATATGCGCAAGAATGCGGCTACGCTTTCCCGCCTCCTTGATCGCCACAACTATTTTGACACGGATACAATTCTGGAAATTGCCGCACCTGGCAGCAATCGTAAGGTGCTCTGGATGCAGGCAGATATGGACGTTGTGTCTGATGGGTCGGATGGTGACCGTCTGCCGGATATGCCGGAGAAGGTGAAGAACAGCGACCACTACCAGCCCATGACCTCCTACCGCTGGCGCAAGCGGGGTACAACACCGAATCCGCTGCTGCCTCATTGGCAGGAACGAGTGCAGAAGCTCAGCAAGGATAAATCCGCCAGCGCCTCCGCTTTGCAGTATGCAAAGAATGTGGTGCATGACCTGAAGAAGTACAGCTTCCTGCTGGCTGAGTATGATTCTTTTGTGGTAGTGCCGCTGGTGTTCAAGAACGGAGGCAATGAGGAATATCGTCCACAGCTGGGCGATTATGCTGCCGTGGTAGTGGGAAATCGCATTTTTCCGGCTATTGTGGGAGACTTCGGCCCCCGGTTCAAGTCCGGCGAGGGCTCCCTTCGCCTGGCCAGGTTGATTAACCCGAAAGCAACGCCTTTTGCCCGCCCTGTATCAGATTTGGGCGTAAGCTATATCATATTCCCCGGAACCAAGGAACCCGAGCATGGTCCTATTGATTACAATCGCCTGAATGCCAGGGTGCAGGAATTGCTGAATGAGATGGGGGGCATTACGTCTGCTGCTCAGTTCCAGCAGGTGGATGACCCTCTGGCTCCCAAGGCTGTGCCTGAGCCGGCTGCTTCCCGGCAGTTGCAACCCGCAAGCTGATAAACGTACCATGATTGCATTTCTTCGCGGAACAGTAGCTGATGCCTTGCCCCAATGTCTGGTGGTTGATGTGAATGGCGTGGGGTATGAGGTGACTGTGCCTCTGTCTACCTTTGATCAGCTCAACCCGGTCATCGGGCAGGGTATCATGCTTAAAATCCACATGCATGTGCGCGAAAATGCCCAGGTGCTCTACGGATTTGCTACTGATGCCGAGCGCGATATTTTCCGCCTGCTTATCGACCGAGTGAGCGGCATAGGCCCGGCTACGGCTGTTGCAATCCTGAGCGGTTTGAATGTCAACACATTCAAACAGGCTGTGGTGCAGGGGGATGTGCAGGCCATCGCGCGCGCCAAGGGCGTGGGTAAACGCACGGCTGAACGCATTATTCTGGAGCTGAAGGATAAAATCGGCGTTGCCTCCACCTGGGAGGCGCAGCAGCAGGGAACGACGACTCAGGCTGCCTCTGATGCGGAGCTGGCCATGGTGGCGCTGGGCTTCAAACAGGCTGAGGCTCGCAAGTGCATCGTGAAGTTGCTGAAGGATAACCCGCAGGCCGGTACGGATGAGCTCATCCGCGGGGCGTTGCGCCAGTTAAATTGATGGGCATGGATATGGCTCTCCTCAAGGCGGTTTCCCGCTCGTTTTACCTGAGCATGGTGTGGCTTCCGCCGGTCATGCGGCGTGGTATTGCCTTGGGCTACATGCTGGCACGAGCTACAGATAGTGTGGCAGATACCTCCACCGCAGATACGGCGCGGCGAGTCGAGGTATTGCAGCAGATGGGACGAGCCATTGCCGGCGAACTTCCGGCAGAGGAGAAAGCGGAGTTGCTGTGGGTGCTTCGTGGGGAAATGGCAGATGCTCAGGTGAAACCTTCAGAGGCAATACTGCTGCGTCGCTTCGGTGAATGCCTGGAGCAATTGTTGCAGACCAGCCCGGTAGAACAACAACTTTTGCGCCGTGTGCTTGCAACCATTGTAGAAGGGCAGCTCTGGGACCTGACTTACTTTGCAGATAGGTTTGAGGTGGAATCTGACGAGGAGACTCGCCGCTATACATACATGGTGGCTGGTTGTGTGGGGGCGTTCTGGACTGATCTGGGACTTGCCACCATGGGAAGCTTGTTCTGTCCCCCGGAACGCCGGGATGTGATGGTGCAGGCGGGTATCCGCTACGGGCAGGGGTTGCAACTCGTAAATATCCTGCGCGATATGGCAGAGGATGCTGAGCGTGGTCGTGCTTATCTCTGTAGCAATCCGGTGGTGTGGAGGGAGCGTGCTGCCCGATACCTGGAGGATGGCCTGGATTATGCCCGGCGCCTGGAGGATTTCCGTTTGCGTTTGACGGCCATGCTCCCGGCTTTGCTGGGGCTGCGTACGCTGCGGTTGATTGCACAACGCAGCGGTATGGAACGGGTGAAAATTTCACGTCTGTCAGTATATGCCTGTCTGCTGCAGGGTGTCTGGCTTTCTGCGTGGAAGAAGAGATGAGAAAACACCCTGCGGCCGGAATTGCCTGCAGGGTGTGGGTTTTGGTAATGAAACTGTTGTGCGCTTTTTCAGCGTGTGGCGGCCAGCTTCTTGAGCTTCTTGGCCAGGGTAATCTTGGCGGCAGAGGATACGCGGTCTACGAAAAGGAAGCCGTCCAGGTGGTCGCATTCGTGCTGCAGGCAGCGTGCCAGCAGCCCGCCGCAATCCAGCTCCAGTACGCTGCCGTCCAGCAGGGTGAGCCGGGCGCGCACGTGGTCCGGGCGTGAAACATTGGCGCGGATGCCGCGCACACTCAGGCAGCCTTCGGTAAAGAGTTCCTGGTTGCCGTAGGGTTCAAGCTCTGGGTTAACAAATGCGAGCGGCATGATGCTGCGCATAGGCTTCTGTTCGCCGTTTACTGTAATCATCTCCGGCTCTTCGCCGGCCTCTTCATCCTCTGGGATATCAATGACAACAAGGCGGATATTGAGACCTACCTGCGGAGCAGCAAGACCAATACCCTCAGTTGCATACATGGTTTCCAACATGTTATCTACAAGGATTTTGAGTTCATCCGAGATGTGTTCCACGGGGGCGCTTACAGCGCGCAGTACAGGGTCTCCGTATTGTTTAACGTTCAGCAGCATAGTGAATAAAATTGTTGCGCGGATGCACCGCAGGTGGCATATTTTGTGTGTAAAAGCTCCGAAAGTCAAGCTTAAACTGCTGCAAAACCGCCCGTTGTGGATTCACAACAGGCGGTTGCATGGTATATGGAAATCAGGCCTGGGGGGATTCGTCCTTTTTGGGTGAATTTGTTTTCCTGCTCTTGCGGTTGTTCTTGCGGGGCTGGGGCTTGGTCACGGGTTCGGGAGCAAGTTCGCCTTTGGGATACCACACGGCGTTATCGCTGGTTACTACGATGTAGCCCTGTTCCAGCAGCCATATCATATCGGCCACGTAGGGGGCATGGGCATCCGTCGCGGCCTGGTTGCTGGCTTCGTCGGTGCCGGCGGGTACTCCACTCAGCTCAGCAAACATGGCTTCTGCCTTCTTGCCGGAGTTTTCCTTTGCCCAGTTCATGATGGCCATCATGCGGTCTGCAAGCACGGTGTCTTCGGGCAGGGCGCGTACCCGGCTGGGACCGGTGAAGTGGTTGCCGTGCCATTTGTAGATGGGCAGGTGGTGGCGGGCCATGCCGTGGCAGAGGTTCGGGATGAGCATCTGCGGGAAGCGGCGCGTCTTGTCGGAAAGAATGGCCATGTGTGCGGCAATGCCGGGGGAAAGCACAGCACGTGGCGTGGAGCCGTTGATGAATACTTTGTCCACCACTTCATACACGCTGCTGTAGTGATTGGCCATGAAGTCGGCTTCCACGGCTTTCTGGTCTTCAAGTATGGTATCGGCAGCACCTTCACGAGTGGGTTTCCACACGGTTTTGTGGCTGGCAGCCTGTACCCAGGCAGCCACGGTTTCCTCACTCTTGTCCACGGAAACGCGGTTCTTGAACACATCCAGCGGCATGGTGGAGTACTTGCTGCGGTAGAGGTTCATGAGTGCGGCCTGGTAGCCGTGCCAGGTGACGGGCCCAATGATTTCTCCACCCAGACTGCATACGGCTACAGCGGTAAATGTACCCTTGGGTGCTTCTACCTCTATTTCTTCCCTGGTATACAGCTCGGTAAACCAGGGAGCCTTCCAGAGATAGGCGGTGGCTTCAGTTTCGGTGAGCCAGCATGCCTGGTCTCCCCTGGTGGAGTGAATAAGCATGGGCCCGTTCTCCATTTTCATGAACACGAGGTCATAACGGGCTTTGTCGCCCATGACCACGCGTGCCAGGTCGATGAGGGGCAGGGCTCGCTTCTGTTTCTGAATGTTGGAGGCAAAGAGTTCCAGTATACTGTTGGCCGGGCGCAGTTCTACGCGGAATCCTTCTGCCGGTGCTGGCAGCTCGCGCTGGGGCTTCGGCTCACGGCGGAATTCGCGCTTTTGCAGGCGCTCTCCATTTCCGCGGGGTGCGCCGGCTTCACGGCGGTCGCGGTTGGCGGGCCGGCGGTCACCGCCTTCCTTGCTGCGGCGGGAGGTGCGGCTGTCGCGGGCGGGACGTTCGGAGTAGGAGGCGCTGCTGGCTGCGCCTGGGCGTGCCCAGGCCGGCCCGAACTGGAAATCTGCCAGGTCTGACAGATTGAGGGAATTAGTGTTCCCCTGGCTCTTTTCTTCCTTCATTGGTGGTAAAATTGGTAACTGGAAATTAGACTACTCCGAAACGGGCGATAATGCAAACATTTTTTGCGCATTTACGGCGAAAAATAAACGAATCCGGCTCTTATTCCTCACCGAATTCCACGCCCAGCAGGCAGATGTCATCGTCCTGCTCGGTGCTGCCGGTAAACTGGTGCACGCCGGCCAGGGAAATATCAATCATTTCGCGTATGCTCTGGGGCGTGCGCTGCTGCAGGAAATCCATGATGCGCGGCACGCCGATTTCGTCGCCCTCGGCATTCTGCGCCTCGGTCAGACCATCGGTAAAGAGCATGAGTTTCATGCCGTTTTCCAGCCGGATTTCGCTTTCCCGGAAATGTGCTTTTTCCACGAGCCCGAGCGCCGGGGTGCGCGGTATTGCCGGCTGGAAGGGTTTTTCATCTGCCGGCAGCACAATAGGGGCTGGGTGGCCGGCGCTGGCCATGGTCAGACGGCGGCGGTCCAGGTCCAGATATACGTAGCAGGCGGAGGCAAACATGGTGATGTTGGCCTTGTCGAAGATTCGGAACATCTGGCGGTTCAGAGAAGAGAGTAGCAGGGCTGGCGTATCGGCCAGGTTGGAGACTTGCTCCATGAGCCCGCGCAGCATGGAGGCAATGAGCGCCGCGCGCACACCATGCCCCATCACGTCGCAAATCAGCATGCCTACTCCACTCTGGCCCACCGGGAAAACTTCAAAACAGTCTCCGGCTACACCTGCCGAGGGCATGTAGACATGGTGGAAGCGGGCCCGGCGCACACTTCCATCGCTCTGTTGCCATTCGCGGTCGGGAATGTTGAGCGGTTGCAGGGCTTGTTGTACCTCTCGTGCCAGGTTGATTTCCTTTTCCAGAGCCTTGTTCTTTTCGTCCAGCTGGCGCGCCAGTCTCTGGTAACGCTGCTGGGTTTCAATGAGTTTTGTTACATCGCTGGAAATGCCGACAATGCCTTTTACCGTGCCATCTGCGGCATACCAGGGGAACTTTGACACACGGCCCCAGGTGGATTTGCCTCCTTTCCACTTTTCGTGGTGCACCCGGTTGAGAATCGGTTTTCCTGTGGCCATGATTTCGGCCTCCTCGGTGCGGGCAATCTCGCACATTTCGGGGGCAAAGAAGTTGCTGTCGCGGCTGCCGATAAGGTCGGAAGGGGTGCGCACCTTCATTTTTCTGGCCGTGGCTTCATTGGCAATCACGAAGCGGGATTCGCGGTTCTTGAAATAAATGTTGTCCGGCAGGTAGTTAATGAGCGTGCGGAAGAGATCCCGGTCTTCCATGGCGTGCAGGTCAGCCATTTTGCGGCGGGTTATATCTACCCAGACCCCTACCAGCCGATTGGGCTTCTTGTCCGCATCATACTCCAGCAGGCCATTCACGCGAATCCAGCGCCAGCCACGGTTCCGTTGGTTGAGCAGGCGCACTTCCACTCGCAGCGGAGCGGAGGTTGGTCGGTCAATATAGCGCTTGACGGTGGTGGTGAAAAAGCCCACATCTTCCGGGTGAATGGTTTTTTCCGGTTCGGTGAAGATGTTGGGCGCCCAGTCCTGCATGCTCATGCCCATCATTTTCACGCACTGCTCGGTGTAGAAAATCTCATCATTTTCGAACAACCAGCAGAATACACCTTCTTCGGCAGCGCGAAGCGCTTTGCGCACCATGTCCCACACAAATACTCCGGGCACGGTCCGCTTGGCATTATTCTGCTCTGGCGCTTCACTCATTGCCTCATAACATACCGGGTTTTCCCGATAATTTCAAGCAGAATCGTCCCGGTATATGTAGAAATTTCAAATCCACCAGCATGCCCAGAGTCCTCCGACTATTATGAACAGGATAAGTAGCGAAAGCTGGCTGATTTTACGGGCCAGACGGTGGCGTTTCAGGAAACGGCGCGTGAGGGCTATGGGCAGGCTGCCGTTGCTGACAGCCAGAATGATTCCCCAGACTCCGCCGCGCAGTTGAAGAAATGCATGTTTGCCTTCCAGCTGAGTGCCTTCGGTGACGCTGCTCCAGGGAATAAAACAGCGGATACCGCCATTCATGCGGATGCGGACACCGCGTTTGCTGCGGCAGGTTTGTTCGCCTATGTATGTTTCTGAACTCCAGTCGTTTTCAAAGTCGGTAAGGACATGGCTTCCAAAGGAGGCCGCCAGCGCAAAGCATAGCACGCATGGTATGATTTCTCCTGGCCAGAGCCAGGGGCTGAGCAGGCCGAGTGCTACCCAGGGTAGCGGGTATTGGAGATGTTGCCAGGTGGGGAGAAGATGCGGGCTCATCGTGTAGCAAACCGGCCAGCAGCCGCTTTCATCCTGGTTGGTTTCAGTATGGTGCAGTCCGATATATTCCCGAATGTGCGCCAGATATTCTTCCTGCATGCTTTCTGCGATAGGCAGTTCATAAAAGGTGTCGTTGCTGGCATCTTCCAGCACTATGCCATTTTCGTACGTCGTAGCAGTCTGGAGGCTTTCCCATGGCAGGAAGAGGCAGGGCCGGGGCTCATGTTTGCAGAAAATCAGAATGCCCCGGCGGGTGCAGCACCAGTGCGTGCAGAAATCTGCCAGCATGTTGCCGGCCCGGGCGCCGTGCAAGTGCCGCGTATGGATGCGTTCTGCCCACATGCAGCTTAGAATCAATCCGGTTGTTATGGTGAATCCGCTGGAAAAATGCCCCGTGAAACACCAGAACAGCAGACCGGCAAGGCTACCTGCCAGCAGGGCGATGCCGCAGCGCTTCCTCCAGTTTATTTCTGCGGGTATGCGAGGCCTGTTCGCTGGTATGGGGTGAATCATCTGTTGTCCTTATCCGGGTAGGGGGCCTTATTGCTTTCGGTGTATTGCCAGCCGGGCAGCAGGTGCTTCCAGAAATCTATGTGCTTGTTCTCCGCTTCTTTCTGCATGCGTTCCGCAGTCATGCGGAAGGGGTATACCTGCACGGGTACGTATTTCGCTCCGGCTTTAAATGCTTCGGCAACCAAGGTGTAGATTTCTTCGATGCGGGAGTCGGTCATGGCGAAGCAGCCGATGGAAACCATATCCCCATGAATCATGATGAATGACCCGGTGCGCCCCAGGTTGCGGTCGTAGGTGTTCGGGTAGCCTATGTTGAAGGAAAGGTGGTAGATGCTCCTGGGGTTCAGGTTGCTTTCATAGACGCGGTAAAAGCCTTCCGGTGCCTGCTTATCACCCTCTGCTGTCTTGGGACCGAGCTCGCCACTCATGGCGGCTATGTCGTAGTCCCTGAACAGCCGCCAGTTGCCGTCAATTTCTTTCAGCCACAGCTCCAGCAGGTATTCTTCCTTGATGATGCGGATGAATACCGGTTTGCCAAAATGCTGACCGAGAGTAGGCTGTACATTCTGTCGCGCCTGAATGTCGCGATTTGGCTGGGCTTCGCAGAAGTGGTTCATGAAAAGGGAAATCAGGACAATGAATGCTTGAATAAGTTGCTGCACGGTTCCTGAGCAAGTATAGTTGACTTGCTGCTTATTTCAAGTTAATTGTTTGTTTAGTGTAGTTGAGGTTAACAAAAAATCCCCTCCCGATGCTGCGGCAGCGAGAGGGGTGAACAGGATTTTTAGTGCGTTTTTAGTGGGCACAGGCGGGGCATGCCCAGTTGGCGCGGATATCGGCAAAGAAGTCGTTGCCCTTGTCATCCACCAGGATGTAGGCGGGGAAGTCTTTCACCGTAATTTTCCAGATAGCCTCCATACCCAGCTCGGGGTATTCGATGCATTCGATGGAGGTGATGCAGTTCCTGGCAAGGTCGGCAGCTACACCGCCGATGGAACCCAGATAGAAACCACCATGCTGCTTGCAGGAATCGGTGACGCACTGGGCGCGGTTGCCCTTGGCAATCATAATCATGCTGCCGCCGTGGCTCTGGAAGAGTTCCACGTAGGAATCCATGCGGCCGGCAGTAGTGGGGCCGAAAGAGCCGGAGGGGTAGCCCTCGGGGGTCTTGGCGGGGCCGGCATAGTAGATGGGGTGGTCTTTGATGTACTGGGGCAGGTCCTTGCCGGCATCCAGCAGTTCCTTGAGCTTGGCGTGGGCAATATCGCGGCCTACGATGATGGTGCCGGTCAGGGAAAGACGTGTCTTCACCGGGTACTTGGTCAGTTCGGCCAGCACCTCGGGCATTGGGCGGTCCAGGTCAATCGGCACACCTTCGCTCTTGGTTTCGCGGAACTCGGCGGGAATATATTTGCCCGGGTCGTATTCCAGTTCCTCAATGAAAATACCCTCGGGGGTAATCTTTGCCTTGGCGTTGCGGTCAGCAGAGCAGGAAACACCCAGCGCCACCGGGCAGGAAGCACCATGGCGCGGCAGACGCACCACGCGCACATCCAGCGCAAAGGCTTTGCCGCCGAACTGGGCTCCCAGACCCAGTTTCTCGGCTTCGAGCTTCAGCTCGTTCTCCAGCTCCACGTCACGGAAGGCTCGGCCGTGTTCGTTGCCGGTGGTGGGCAGGGAGTCGTAATACTTGGTGGAAGCCAGCTTCACCGTCTTGAGGCAGAGTTCGGCGCTGGTGCCACCCACCACAAAGGCTACGTGGTAAGGCGGACAGGCAGCGGTACCCAGGGTGCTCATCTTCTCCACCATGAACTTTTTGAGGGAAGCCGGATTGAGCAGCGCCTTGGTTTCCTGGTACAGGTAGGTTTTGTTGGCAGAACCGCCACCCTTGGCAATGAAGAGGAAATCGTACTCCATGCCGTGGTCGGTGGCAAAGAGGTCAATCTGAGCCGGCAGGTTGGTGCGTGTGTTGATTTCCTTGTACATGTCCAGAGCCACGTTCTGGGAGTAGCGCAGGTTATTTTTTGTGTAGCAATCGTAAGCACCGCGGGAGATGTATTCGGCGTCGTTGTAGCCGGTCCACACTTGCTGGCCCTTTTTGCCCACGCAGATGGCGGTGCCGGTGTCCTGGCAGAGCGGGAGCACACCCTGGGCTGCCACTTCAGCATTGCGCAGCATGGTGAGCGCTACGCTCTTGTCATTTTCGGAGGAGGTTGGGTCGAGCAGAATGTCCTGCACCATCTTGAGGTGCTCCGGTCGCAGATAGAAAGCTACATCGTGCCAGGCGGTCTCAGCCAGCAGCCGCAGACCCTCCGGCTCAACCTTGAGGATGGGCTTACCCTCAAACTCACTCACGCTCACGTAATCCTTGGTGAGCAGACGATACTTAGTCGTGTCTTCCCCCATGGGGAACATTTCCTGATAGACAAAAGGAGGTGTTGCCATAACGCCGAGTATTATACGCGCTCTCAAGCTCCTTTTCCAGCCTAAAATCGGTTGCCTGTGGTTCAAGGTGGAAAATTTGTTGTGCAGGCTGGGTAATATGTCATTTTTTTATGTATTGTGTCAGCATGCTTGAAAAAAGCAGAGTTTTGTGGCATGTTTTACTTCGCAAGCGCGGGTATAGCTTAATGGTAAAGCTCCAGCCTTCCAAGCTGATCATGCGGGTTCGATTCCCGCTACCCGCTTCCAGCCGATGGCATCTTATGGTGTTATCGGCTTTTTTTGTCGGGTGGGGGAGGCGGATATGGTGACAGGAAAAATGTTGAGCAAAACGGGGGAGTGCAGAATATAGACTTGCGGAGAGGCCGATTTTTGTGTAGAATTGCGCCCGCAAATGACAGATAAACCGCTTCAGCTTGGCCTTGCGGGGCTTGGAACAGTAGGCACGGGTGTTTATGAGACGCTGTGCCGGAATCATGAATTGCTGGAGGCTCGCGCCAAGATGCGCTACGCGGTAAAGCGTGTGGCTGTGCGGGATATGAACCGCGCCCGTGAGGTGGAGATTTCGCCGGATATGCTGACGAATGACTGGCATGACCTGGTGAATGACCCGGATATTGACATTATCGTCGAGTTGATTGGCGGCACGACTGAAGCTTATGATTTGGTGACAAATGCTCTGAAGGCAGGCAAGCCGGTAGTGACAGGTAACAAGGCGCTGCTGGCTGAGTATGGCGGTGAGTTGTTCAAGCTTTCCTCGAGCATGGGAGTGCCGTTATATTTTGAGGCCTCCTGCGGCGGTGGTATCCCGATAATTCAGAGTTTGCAGAATTCTCTTATCTGCAATAACGTGGAAAGTATTGCCGGTATCATCAACGGCACGAGTAACTACATTCTTTCCTCCATGGAGCGCAAGGGCGTCTCTTTTGAGACGGCGCTGGCTCGCGCCCAGTCCAAGGGCTTTGCTGAGGCTGACCCCACGCTGGACATCAACGGCTGGGATGCGGCTCACAAGGCGCTTATTCTCGCTATGCTGGCCTACGGCACGCCGATTGCGCCGGAAAAAATCTCAGTATATGGCATAGAGCGCGTGACGGCTACTGATTTCCGTTTTGCGCACCAGATGGGGTATACAATCAAGTTGCTGGTTGTTATCAAGCACCATGAGGATACAGATAAGCTGGAGCTTCGCGTGCAGCCTAGTTTTGTGCCGCGTGAGCACCTGCTGGCCAATGTGAATGGTGTGTTCAACGCAATTGCTGTGAAGGGGGATATTGTGGGTGAGACGATTTTCTATGGACGCGGAGCAGGAAAGAATCCGACGGCAAGCGCCGTTATCGGAGATGTGGTCCTGGCTATGCGGGATTTGCACCACCCGGAATTCCACACGGGATTCCATCCGTATACCAAAACGCTTGAGATTATGCCGCAGGAGGATACGGTAACGCCGTACTATGTGCGCTTCCTGGTGCCGAGCCGCCGCTCCGGCGTGATTGCCGCGATTGCCCGGGTGCTGGCGAAGCACGATATCAGCATAGCCTCTACTTACTCCACTCCACATGAGGATGAGGAAGCAGAGAACGTGGAAAATGATCTCGTGTTCACGCTGCATGCCTGCCCGTGGGGAACCCTCAAGACGGCTCTCAAGGAGATTGTGGCAGAGGGCTGCATCGCACCGCACCCGGCGGTGTTCCGAATCGAAACCTTCAACTCATAAAACAGACCAATTATGGCACTTATCGTACAGAAATATGGTGGCTCCTCGGTGGGCACTATTGACCGCATCCGCAATGTAGCCCGCAGACTCATCGAGGTCAAGAAAGAGGGTAACAAAATCATGGCGGTAATTTCGGCCATGAGCGGCGTCACAGATAAACTGATTGGTCTTGCCCATGAGGTGATGGATAACCCGCCGGAACGAGAGCTGGATATGCTGCTGGCCACGGGCGAGCAGCAGAGTATTGCGCTGCTGTGCATGGCAATCAATGATATGGGCTATAAGGCTGTGAGTTTCACCGGACAGCAGGCAGGTGTGTGTACCTATGGCTCCCACACCCGGGGACGCATCCATTCCATTGACCCCAAACGTGTGATGCAGGCTCTGGAGGATGACTACATTGTGGTGTGCGCCGGATTCCAGGGCGTGACGCAGGATGGCACCATTCACACGCTGGGCCGTGGCGGCTCCGACCTTTCTGCGATTGCTATGGCTGCAGCGGTGAATGCAGATTTGTGCCAGATTTTCACCGATGTGGATGGAGTGTACACCTGCGACCCACGCGTGGTGAAAGATGCCCGCAAAATTTCCGTACTTTCCTATGAAGAGATGCTGGAGATGGCCTCCAGCGGTTCCAAGGTCATGCAGGCGCGCTCAGTCGAATTTGCCAAGAAATTCGGCGTCGTGTTTGAAGTCCGCAATTCCATGAACAACAACCCCGGTACTATCGTGCAAGAAGAAACTTCCGCTATGGAGTCCCTCGCAGTGCGAGGCGTCTCAATCGAACGCAACCAGGCCCGCGTCACAGTGTCGGGCATCACCGCCCCTGTGGCATATACGGCCATTATTCTTTCTGCTCTTTCTGATGCAGAGATTAATGTGGATATGATTGTGGCTAATACGGCTCACGATGGGCAGGCTCGTCAATCTTTCACCATGAACATGAATGACCTGGGGGCTGCGCAGGCCGCGCTCAAGAAGGTGCTGCCCCAGCTGGGTGAGAGCGCCCGTATGGAAACGGAAGCAGGTCTTGCCAAGCTTTCTGTTGTAGGCGTGGGAATGCGTTCACACACCGGTGTGGCTGCTACTATGTTCCAGGCCCTGGCAGATGCCGGCATCTGCACCGGCATGATTGCAACCTCAGAGATTCGCATTTCCACCACGGTAGAGGCTGGTGATATTGAGCAGGCCGCCCGTGTTGTACACAGCGCTTTCCACTTGGACCAGGTCAATGCCTGACAGCAAGCCATCCATGATGGAGGAGAAAAAAGAGGCTCAAGCTCCCGGGGGTGAAGAACCGCAGGAGCTTGAGTTCCGTCCCTGGGTTTTGTGGTCCGGGGTGGGGCTGGCCGGTCTTGCATCACTCGGGTTGTTGATTTTTACTTATTTCCATAGCTTCGAGAAGGGATACCAGCAGGGGTATCAGGAAGGGGACACGCAAGGGTTTAACCGGGCTATTTCCGCAAATCTGGTACAGGAAAGCCTGAGTAAAGCCGCCGAGCAGAATGTACTTGCGTTCACGCGCCTGTATACCGCCAGCGATGAGTGTCTGCAACAGGCTGCTGCAGATACAGATAAAGTATTTGGCTGGATTAAGGATACGGCCGTGCGCCTGGAGGCGGAGTGGTATCTGGCAGATGCGCTTTTGCAACGGCAACTGGCAGATGGCGGAATCAGGGTTCTGGACGCCATGTTGGAGAAAGCGCCGCATACGCAGGAGCTGGCGTATCGGGTGTTCCGCGCTGCGACGATGCTTTCTGTGCAGGAACACGCGGCTGCGGCAGAGAGGTACTACAAGGTTACAGCCGGGCTGGCAGCCGAGACAAAATTACCGGAGCTGCGAATGGATGCGCTGGGACGACTGGTTGCCTGTGATCTGGGGACTCCGCAGAGTACGGCAGAGGCTCTGAATATCTGGAAGAAGCGCTATTCTGAGCTGAAGTCTATGGGTGAGGAGACCCGGCCGCTGCGTTCTCTGCTGCTGGTGCATATGGCAGAACAGTACCGCACGGGCGAAAGCCGTGCAGCTGCAGAAAAATTATATCGCGCAGCTCTGGAAGGCGTGGACCTGGCACAGGTGACAGAGCCGGAGTATGCCTCATGTTATGGTACCGCCCTGCTGGCGCTGGGAGAAGCGGCCGCAGCTGAGCCGTTGCTGCGGCATGCGGCATCAAATGTGGGAACCCTGCCCGTGGAGGTTTCCTCTCGGATTCTTGCGCTGCGTCAGTTAGCTTCCATTGAGCAGGGGCGCGGCCAGAATGCCGTGGCGCTTGCTCTGCTGCAGCGTGCGCAGGGCGTGGCTGAGGGACGGGTGCACCCTACCAATACGTTCTGGCCTTGTTTGTTTGATCAGCGCGGTTGGTTGCAATACCTCGCGCTGAATTACCAGGCTGCGCTGATGGATTTCAATGCAGCGCTGGCTGCCACGCAGGAGCCTTTGCTGATGATTCAGCCGCTGGAGGGGGCTGCCCGCTGTCATCTGGAACTCACGCAGATTGATGAGGCCCGGAAGTTGCTGGAGCAATGTCTGGCCCTCCGCCAGCAGCATCTTGCGGCAGATAAATCGTCCATTGGTCGCGTGCATTTGCTGCTGGGGCAGATATATGACCAGCAGGGCAATGATAAAGAAGCCGAGGCGGCTTACGGTGCCGCTGTGGCTCACATGAACACAGATGCCCCGGCTGATGAGGATAACCGCCGTCTGGCGCTGTTGGGGCAGGCATATGCCCTTACTGAATTGCGCCGGTGGCAGGAGGCATATGCTGCCTGGGAAAAGCTCCTGCCCCTGCTGGATACCCAGCATGACCGCCGCGAGGAGGCTCGCCGGCAGATGAGTCGCATCAAACCATATCTTCCAGGGGAAACGGAGTCGGAACCCGAAACCGAACAGCCTGATACTGCTGAGACTCCCCAATAAACCTTGAAAATCTGATAAATTAAAGCTGTATGAATCGTCGTTATCGTCCGCCTCGTAAAAAAAGCAACCACACCGTGCCGCTGGTTGCAGCCGGCCTTACTCTGGGTGCATTGCTGCTGTGGGGCTTGTTTGCCAAAGGTCAGGATATTGTCACCTTCTTTAAGGGGCAGACCATTGTGGTGCCCAGCAATGATGAGGCCAATGCGAATCTGGAGCGTTTGCTGAGTGATCTGGCTGGTGATAAATCCCGTCTGCTGGAACTGGCTGAGAATTCCCGCTCTCGCCTGGGGTGGATCAAGAATGCTGATACCCAGCGCCAGTTCCGCTGGATTCTGCTTTCCCGCCTGGTTGATAAAGGCCAATGGCAGGAGGCTGTTCGTATTCTGCCGGAGGTTGAATCTCTGGCGCCTGTGGAGGGCCTTGACCGCCTGGCTGTTGCGGCTGTTGAACATGCTGATTATGCGCTGCAGCTGCGCCTGGATCGTGAGCTGCAGGAGCGCCTCATGAATGCGCCGGAGTATACGGAAGTATTGCTGCGCTCGATTCGCCGCACGGCTGAAACCTGTATCCGTATGCAGAATAATGATGAGGCGGTGAAGGCAATTGCCCGACTGGATGCGCCTGGCGTGCTGGTGCGTCTTACTGACCCGAAACTGGCAGCTGAGGCCGCGGCACTGCAGATGATGCGCGCTGGTGTCTGTGCGGTGAAAGAACCGGTGTTGCAGATGACCCGCAATATTCTGGAGCAGGCCAGGTGGCCGCTTTGTCCGGCAACTTCTCAGCTGATGCTGGAGGAGGTGACCACGGCTCTGCGCGATAATCCGAACATGGCGGCCAATACCCTCAAGGAGATTGAGGAGAAGCTGCTGCGCTGCCGTGACGCCATGCTGGAGTACCCTGACAAGGAACATCGCTTGCCGACCTGCTACCTGCTGCTGGGAGAGTTGCGCTACCGCCTGGGTAACCATGAGGGGTGCTCTCAGGCGCTCTCGCTTGCTGCCGCTTTTGCTGAGGGGTATGGAGAGATGACCCCGGAGCTGCAGACTCGTATTGCACGCATCCGCTCTCGTGCCAATGAGACCCGGGGGAATGTATCTGAGGCGGTACGGGATTACCGCTACCTGCTGGACCATGAATCTGAGCCGGCCGAGATTATGCGTGTGCTCACTTATATGGCTATGCATACCGATGGCGAGGAGAAAATCAAGCTGCTGAGCCGCAGTTGGGAAATGCTGCAGCAGAACCCCAGCCTGGTGAAGAAGGATGATGATTACCGCTCCCGCATTGCCCTTGAGCTGGCAGATTATTACTCCCGCACGCAGGAGTACAACAATGCGCTCAAGTGGGTGCAGGAGTGCACCCGCATGGTGGAGGAGGTGAACCCTGATCTGACTACCGGAAAAACGCTGCGCGCCCGGTTTAACCTGGCCATGGCCCAGCGCAAGGCAAATCAGGATTTACCTTGTTTCCGCACGCTGCGCGGTATTCAGAGCAGTATTGACCAGATGAGCGATGAGGATAAAGCCCGCCTGGATAAGGCGGAGCAGGGGCTTTACCGCTCGACTATCCGAGAGCTTTCCCGCACGTGCCTGCTGCTGGGGGATAAAACGACGGCCAAGACTTTTGCCCGCAAGATAGGTGAGAACCTTCCTGAGAAGATCCGTTGATTGTAACATAACCTTACCTGGTCACCATGGCTTCCATGCAGAAAAAGAGTCTTATTGCCACGGCTGCCATATTCTGCTGCCGTTTCACCGGGCTGCTGCGCGAGATTGTCTATACCTCGCTCTTCGGGGCGACCGGTGCGCTCGATGCTTTCCTGACGGCTTTCCGCGTGCCGAACATGTTGCGCGATATGTTTGCGGAGGGCGCGCTTTCGCAGAGCTTCACCAGCGTGATGAGCAAGGTGGAAAAACAGGAGGGCCCTGCGGCTGCCTGGGGACTCGCGCACCGGGTGAGTTCTCAATTGATTTCGCTGATGGTGTGTATTGTGGCCCTGGGTATTCTGCTGGCCGGTGTATTCATGCAGCAACTTTACCCGGAACGCGCACGCGTGGTGCTGCAGACGCCGTGGGGGGCGCAGACGATGCTGTGCACCGACGCTGCCTACCGAGGCATGCGCACCAATGCTGATGGCCTGAAGGAAGCGGTGTTTGACGCACCGGATAAATTGCGAGGCCTCACGGAAACATCCTGCTTGCGCGTGAGCGTGTTGGAGAAGCTGGAGCATGGTCAGAAAATTTCGCTTACCTGCGCGGCAGAAGGGGTTCCTGCCGGGGTGACAAAACTGGAACCACGCAGTTTCATGGGGCTGGCCACGGATTTGTGCCGCATCATCTGGCCGTTTATTCTGCTGGCTTCTGTTTCTGCGTTGTGCATGGGGGCTCTGAATGTTTTCGGCGTGTTCGGTTTGCCGAATCTCGCCAGCGCCGCTTTTAATCTGACAACGGTAGCAGCAGGTGCAGCCATCGGCTGGTGCATCGACCCGTCATTCGGTCCGGATGCATTATATGGCTTTGCTGTGGCGGTAGTGTGTGGCGGCGCGGCTCAAGTGTTGGTGCAGTTGCCCAAAATGCGGCAAAAGGGGTATCGTCTGCATTGGGATATTGGCATGCGTTGGAATGGCCGCTGGTTTGAGTTTACAGACCCTGCTGCCCGCCGGGTGTGGCTGCTTATGCTGCCGGGGGTGATTGCTGCCGGTATCACGCAGACAAATATTTTCATCAACACGGCATTTGCCCTTTATCTGCAACCGGGCTCGGTGACGGCGCTTTCCAGCGCGTTCCATCTGTGGCAGTTGCCGGTGGCTCTGTTCGGAGTGGCTGTGGGTATGGTGGTGTTGCCCTCCGTTTCCCGCATGGCGCTGACCGGCGGTGGAGAGGCAGGGCAGGAAATTGCGCATCACCTGGCCAGGGCTCTGCGTTTTGTGGCATTGTTCGCGGTGCCGTCTGCTGTTTTTCTGAGTATCTGGGGTACAGAGATTGTGAGTGTGTTCTACCAGCGAGGGCGCTTTGATGCCGCAGCATCTGCTTTTACCGGCAATGTGCTGGCAGCTTATTCATTCGGCTTGCTTGCCTACGCAGGTATGAAGGTGCTGCAGCCGGTATTCCTGGCGCTGGAGAAGCCTTGGGCTCCTGCCGGGCTTGCCTTGGTGGCGTTCTGCATTTCGGTGGGCTGTAACTATACCTTTGTTCATATTCTCGGGCTGCCGGCTATGTATCTGGCGCTTACTACTTCCATTGTTACTACTCTTAACTTCTTGTTCTACTTTCTGTACCTGCGCCACCTGCTGGGTGGTATGGCTTGCGGGGTGCTGCTGCCGGGGCTGCTGCGTATCTGCGCTGCCGGCTGTGTGCTGGCGCTGGGCTGCTGGCTGGTGGCGGAGTTCTGCTTTGGTTCATTTACCGGCTGGAGCTTCCTTTCGCGCTTCGGCGCGCTGGCTATAGGCGGTGTGGCCGGGGCTCTGGTTTATGGAGGAGCCTGTCTTGCTTTCCGTGTGCCGGAATTGCAGACTGTTGCGGGTCGATTCCGCCGCCGCAGATAAATAACTTTATTTATGTGTTTTTTGCAGCAACTCGCACAAATCAGGCGTGTTGCTGCGCTTCTTTTATGTAGGAAGGGTTCTTTGCCATGAAAACGTCTTTTTATTCTGCTTTATTTGCTGCTGTTGCTTTGTGTCTGATGCTGGCCGGGCAGGCTGAGGCTCGCGTTCATTTCAGTCTTTCAGTCGGGGCTCCTTGTGTGGTTCATCCTTGCCCCCCGCCGGTGGTATGCAGACCTTGTCCTCCGCCCCATCTGATTTACCATGGCCGCCACCATTGTCACCGCCATTTTGTGCATCATCGCCATTGCCATCCGCGCTTTGTTGCCCCACCGCGTCGCATGCATGTGCCCCACCCAGCGCATCCTCACCACCGCCACGCGGTGATTCACCGGCCTCCTCATGGCCCTGCGCGCTGCCGATAAATGAAAATGAGCGGCTCCGTTCACCGGAGCCGCCCGTGGTAAGAATGGTAGGGGGAGGGGGAATCAGGCTTGCTCGGCCATGGCCTGGTTGATGAGTTCCTGAATCTCCTCTGCCTTGGCCTTGAGGGCGCGGAGTTCCTTGAACGCCTCGGGGAGTTTGCGCAGAGCGGCAAACTGGCGGGCTGCTTCGCCATAGGGAACGGCAGGGGCGCCCCAGTAGGTTTTGCCGGATTCGAGGTTGCCGATTACGCCGGAGCGGGCTGCTACAACAACCTTGTCCTCAATCTTAATGTGGCCGGTGATGCCGCATTGGGCTGCGATGGTCACGTAGTTGCCCACGTGGGTACTGCCCGCAATGCCGCTCTGGGCGCACATGACGCAATGCTTGCCGATGGTTACATTGTGACCAATCTGGATCTGGTTGTCGAGTTTGGTTCCTTCGCCAATGATGGTGCGTCCGAAGCGGGCGCGGTCGATGGTGGTGTTGGCGCCGATGTCGACATGGTCACCTATTTCCACGATACCCACTTGGTCGATGGTGTCGTAGCGGCCGGTCTCGTTGTTGAGGAGGAATCCGAAGCCATCGCCGCCGATGACGGCGCCAGGCTGGATGACCACATGTTTGCCGAGGATGCAGCGTTCGCGTATGACTACATTGGCGTAAAGTTTGCAATTTTCGCCCATTTTGACAGCCTTGCCGATAACGCAGCCGGGACCGATATCGGAACCATCACCGATTTCTGCATCTGCCTCAATGACGGCGTGGGGCCCGACGCAGACCTTGGTGGGGTCGAGCTTGGCCGTAGCATCTACTACAGCGGTGGGGTGAATGCCGGGCACAAAGTCGGTGCTGGCTTTCATGAAGTGAGCAACTAGTGCGTTGAATGAGAGGGAAGGATTTTCCACCTCGATGAAAGCTACGCCTTCCGGGTACTGCGGGAGTGCAGGGGGAACGAGCACAGCGCTGGCCTTGGTGGCCAGGAAGTCATTGAAGTATTTTTCGTTGCCGAGGAATGCAATCTCACCGGCACAGGCTCCATCTAACGTAGCAACTCCGGAGATTGAAATCTCCGGAGTTGTCTCGTTGATAAGTTTGCCACCGGTGAGCTTGAGAACGTCGGAGAGAGTGAGGTCCATGGTTAAGCTCAATAGGGGTAAGGGGGTTATAAAAAGTGCCTTACTTGGCCTCGGGGGTGCCGTAGAGGCGTTTCAGCTCAGCGTCGGGGTCGAAGCCCTGGGGTGCACCGGAATTAAGCTGCTTGAGTACCTCGGGGGTGAGGTCGATGTCTTTCTTCATGTAAGGGAATACGCGGGTGCCGATACCAATCTGAGGCTGGGGGGAAATGGCGCCGGCATCGAGTACGATGTCGGAGCCTGTCTGGTCAGCCACGGTGTTGATGGCAGTCTGTACTTCTTCCATAAGGAGGCGCATTTCGCTGTTGCGGAGCTCACGGAAGGCAACCTCGCGACGCTGCACAAAGTCTTTCATTTCCTGGTCAGCCGCCTTAAGTTCGTTGGCCTTGGCCTGGTACTGTTCACGAAGCTTGGCAACGGCAGAGTCGGAAAGGCTGGAATCATACTTTTCCTGAATCTTCTTCAGCTCACCCTGAAGGGCGCGGAGCTTGTCCTCACGGGTCTTGATGTCGGCCTTGATTTCTGCAAGCTGCTTCTGCAGGGTGGTTTCGGTGTCGAAACGCTTGTAGAACTTGGTGTAGAGTTCCTGCACGTTCACGGAAACAATCTTGAGTTCGGCCTGGGCTGTGGCGGTGAGCGCAGCCAGGGTCACTACGGCGGTGGAGATAATGGGGAACTTCATAATATGTGAGGTCTTGGATGTTCCTATTCTAACGGTCGTTCAAATTAAGTCAAGAAAACGTTGCGTTATATGGAGGGAATCATTGTCATATTTATGGTTATATGTTAATCTTCGTTATTCTAACTCCTTGCCAGCAGGGCCGGGATTCGTTAAAGTCCGATTTATGAACGAGCCGTCTACTGCTTTGAGTCTGCGTGAGATTGATATACTGTTCAGGCCTTTTTACCACCGCAAGCTGGCTTTGCGGAGCCGTCTGGTTATGGCTCCGTTACCGCGTTTGTTCGCGGTGGATGGAGTGCCGACCACAGAAATGTTGAATTACTATACCCGGAGAGCCGCGCATATGCTGGGACTGGTGGTGACGGAGCCTGTGGCGGTGAATGATGCTGCGGCGGCAACGGACGCCGGAATGGCCCGTTTTTATGGCGGGGTGGCGTTGCGGGCCTGGAAGTCGATTTGCCGCGCGGTGCATGCAGAACATTGTAGTATTGCGCCGCAGTTGTGCCATGTGGGTATGTTACGACCAGCCGGGGATGGCGCCACCCCCATAGGCCCATCCGGGGTAAATCCGCAGACGCTGGAGATTACGGGTGAGGCGATGAGCCGGGGTCGTATCCGGGAGGTGGTGCGGGCTTTTGGTGAGGCTGCTCATGCTGCCCGGCTGCTTGGTTTTGATGCTGTGGAAATCAATGGTGGACATGCTTGCCTTATTGACCAGTTCCTGAGGGGAAAAACAAACTTACGCACCGATGAGTATGGTGGTGAGCTGCCGAGCCGGGTACGCTTTGCCTGTGAGGTGGTGCATGCTGTGCGTAAGATGGTGGGAAGGCGTTATCCGGTGATATTCCGTTTTACTCAGCAGACAGATTCTGACCTGCTGGGAGAACTGGTTGGCTCTCCTGCTGAACTGGAGGCGCTGGTGCAGCCATTGTGCGAGGCGGGTGTAGATATTTTTGCCTGTGCCGGGCAGAAAGTACATGCGCCGGCATTTGCCGGTTCTCCGCTCAGCCTGGCCGGGTGGACCCGCATTCTGAGCCGCCGCCCGGTTATTACAGATGGTGGCGTGGGGTTACCTGGCTGCCGGCTGGATTGGCTCGCACGGCAATTAAATGCAGGGGAGTTTGATTTACTGGCTGTGGGGCGGGCCTTGCTGGCAGATGCTGAGTGGGGGAGTAAGGTGCGCGCCGGGCGGGAACGGGAGATTCGTCCCTTTTGCTGAGTGAGACAAGGGACACTTGAGCTGATGGAAAAGTTTATACTTTTCGTCTATTTTGGGAATCTCTTTGCGGAAAAACAAACACCAATGCACCTGGAGGGGCATTGGTGTGATGAAATCTGTAGTATTTCCTGGAGGAAATAGTAGATTATCTCATGCGGTCGTAGCGGTCAATCATGCCGTAAATCTCCCTCACATCGCGGCGGGAGTTGCGGGCAATAATGATGGCGGCTACAATGAGGCAGAGAGCCCCGCCAAGGGGAGCCCATTTTGCAATTTCCTTCATATCTTGTTCTTGTGTTTGGAGGTGATTCGCTTCTGGTGCTTCGGTTTGCTGATTTCGAAGTCATCCGGGGGAGTATCAGGTTCCAGACGCCCTTCATCGGTCAGCTGGAAGGGAAACTCAATGATGCCATCGCGCGTAATGTAGGGGAACGCCTCCACGGGGTCTGCGCCATTTTTCATTGCCTCCATGGCATTACGACAACCGCCGATAAAGAAATCGGCCAGTTGGATGCCCCGCTCAATGTCTTCTTTGAGTTTGGAAAGTTGCTCTCGTGCATTCATCATCATTTCCAGACGTTTGGGCAGAGTGGCAATTCCTTCGTTGGTTACATCCATGAAGGCTTTGATCTGCGGCAGGGTCATGCCAGCCTGTTTCATGCAGAGAACCCCCAGCAGGCACCCCATGCTTGCCTCTCCATACACGCGTCTGCCGGATTCTGTGCGCTCTACGTAGCGAAGAAGCCCTTCTTTCTCGTAAAAACGCAGAGTGTGGATAGATAATCCGGTTTTGCGGGATAATGCTGAAATGCTATATTTCATGACGATTAACGGAATAGAGACTGGTGCGGGATTTTGACATATTTCTAGAGTCCGGTCAAGCATAATATGGGATGATTTATTGGCAGTTCTGCTCAAAAATAAGTAAAATTATTATCCGGCGGTGGAGCTGCACGGAATACGAGATTGACTTTCCGATTTAATCTGTCAGAATATGCGCAGATTTATATGAGTACGTACGGATATTACCGTCTGGCTGCCGCGACTCCGCAGGTGCGTGTGGCAGATGTGGCTTTCAACACAGGGGAGCTGGTGGCGGCCATGAAGAAAGCCTCCAATGGAGGAGCGCATGCTGTGGTGTTTCCGGAGCTGTGCCTGACTGGTGCCAGTTGTGGTGATTTGTTCTACCAACCGCATTTGCAGCAGGCCGCACTCCGGGCTCTGGCTCGTTTTGCCGGAGAAACTGCGCGTCTGGATACGATAGCGATTGTTTCTTTGCCCTTGGCGGTGGAGGGGGCTTTGTATGTTGTGGCTGCCGTGGTGCAGAGCGGTCATGTGCTGGGGCTTGTGCCCAAGAGCGTGTTGCCGAACTACCGTTCTGCTTGCGAGAGCCGCCAGTTCCGCCCGGCCTCAGATCTTCGCGTGCGGGCGGTCGAGTTGCCCGGGTTCGGTGAGGTGCCGCTGGGGACGGATTTGATTTTCAGCGATGGAGCTGATTTTTCTTTTGGCGTAGAGCTGGCGGATGATTTGTGGAGCGTGATTCCACCGAGCAGCCGTGTGGCGTTGCAGGGTGCACGGGTTATTTTCAATCCCGCCGCTGCCATGGCCGGGGTGGGTACAGGCGAATACTGCCGCAGCCTGGTGAGCCAGCAGAGCGCCCGCTGTCTGGCAGCCTATGTGTATGCGGCTGCAGGTGTGGGTGAAAGTACGCAGGATGCCGTATACAGCGGGCAGGCTCTCATCGCTGACAATGGGCATATTGTAGCGGAAAATGCATGTTATTGCCGGGAATCCGGCATTATATATGCGGATATTGATTTGCAGCGGCTGGAAGCTGCCCGCATGAGCGAGAGCAGTTTCTTTGATACCCGTGCGGCAGAATGCCATGTGACTTCCCGCCGCGTACCATTGGGTTCGCTGCAGGGAAAATGTGATTTATCTTATGCGTGGCTGCCATCCCGTCCGTTTGTTCCGGCGGCTGCGGAAATGGCATCCCGCTGTGAGGAGATTCTCACCATTCAGGCTACTGCCCTGGCTAAGCGCATGGAGCATAGCCGCGCACGTAGTCTGGTAATTGGTATTTCCGGTGGGCTTGACAGTACGCTGGCGCTTATGGTGAGCGTGCGCGCCTGCCGAATGCTGAATATGCCGGTGAGTTCGATTCTGGCCGTAACGATGCCCGGTTTTGGCACAACCGGTCGTACGTATAACAATGCTGTTTCGATGATGCAGCTTCTGGGCGTGACTCTCAAGGAGGTGGATATCAAGGATTCCTGCATGCTTCAGTTCCGTGATTTGGAGTTTGACCCTTCATTGCGTACCAGCACGTATGAAAATGTGCAGGCCCGCCAGCGTACCAGCCTGCTCATGAATATGGCAAACAAGACCGGAGGTATGGTCGTAGGTACTGGTGACCTTTCAGAAATTGCTCTCGGCTGGTCTACTTATAATGGTGACCACATGAGCATGTATGCCGTTAATTGCGATGTGCCCAAGACGCTCATTCGCTGTCTGCTGGCATATGAGGCCTCGCATTGCAGCGCCGAGCTGGCCGCCACGATTCAGGATGTGATTGATACACCCGTGAGCCCGGAGCTGCTGCCCCCTGCAGATGATGGCAGCATGGAACAGAAAACGGAAGATATACTCGGGCCTTATGATCTGCATGATTTCTTCCTCTACCACTTCATCAAGTATGGTGCGGAACCTACCAAACTACGGGTGCTGGCTCAGGTGGCCTTTGCGGGAGAGTTTTCCGAGCAGCTTATCGGACGCACGCTCGAAACCTTCCTGCGCCGTTTCTTTCAGCAGCAGTTCAAACGCAGCTGCATGCCTGATGGCCCTAAAATTGGAAGCATAGCGCTTTCTCCCCGCTCGGACTGGCGTATGCCGACTGATGCATGTGGTGAACTCTGGAAACCTTGACAAACGCCCTGAACTTGTGCTATTTTACTGCTATGAACCGCGTAGAACAAGCTCTTGCCACCTTTCGTCAGAAGCCGTTTATGTACAACTGTGCCCAGACCGTGTGTGCGGCGTTTGGACGTGAGGATCTGGTGGAACCTATGGGGTGTTGCGGTGGGGGTCGAGCCCCGGAGGGTACATGCGGTGCTCTGTATGGAGCCATGCAGGTAGCACCGGAAAAATCTGCCGCTATTCTGGCTGCATTTGTGGCGGCCAATGGAGCATCCACCTGCCGTGAAATCAAAGGGTGCAATCGCGTGCCCTGCCAGGAATGCGTGCGGCGTGCTGCTTCTATTCTGGTGGACCTCGGTATATAATTCACCCTGGAAAGCGCAGCCGCCTGGTTGTTTCTCATTGCAGATGCTGCCGGGGTGTGGTAAACCTGGCTGTCTATGCAGGAGGTTCCTATTGTACAAGGCTTTACCTCGGGGGAGTTAACCCCGTGGCTTTCCACCCGGTTTGATTTGCAGGCATACCAGCGAGGTGCTCAGCTTATCCGCAATTTCCAGGTTCTACCATACGGCGGCATCAGGTTACGGCCTGGTACGAATTACATCGGGCCCTGTGCGGCGGGGGATATACGCCTGTTTCCCTTTTACTACGCGGAGAATGATGCGCTGATGCTGGAGTTCTACCCTGGTTGCATGCGAGTGTATAAGGATGGGGAGCTGTTAAAAGATGCTGCAGGAAAGGTTTATGTGCTCAGCACTCCCTGGAACACCAGGGATGAGCTGGAGGCATTGCATTTTACCCAGGTGAATGATGTCATTTATGTGTGTTGCCCCACGCAGTCTCCCGTTTTGTTATCCCGGTATTCTGATACGGAGTGGGAATGCCGCCAACCGGATTTTGACCACATGCCGCGTGAAACATATAACCGGCAGGAAGGCGAGCTTTCGGTCATGTTCGATGCCGAGGGTAAAGGCGCAAGCCTGAGCCTGAGCGGCGGCAACCAACACTTTTTGCCTGAAATGGAGGGCAAGGAGTGTGTGCTGGCAGATGCGCCCATTCCGGCTCGCTATCTCTTTTGCAACGAGGCTCAGATGCTCGAGTCGGTGCAGGCCCCGGATTTGTCTAAAAACAGCATTGCGAAGGGGCAGCTCTTATACCAGAAAAACACGACGACCTCTCTTTTCTATTTTTACCAGTGCATACGCGATTATACACCCGATCAGTATAATGGTAGTAATAATCTGGCCGATTATCCGTATTCGTTCCTGCCCGGGGTAATGCGTCTGGATGCTACGCAGCAACCTTACGAGGTGGTACGGGACTGGGAACTTTCTACCATGGAGACATGGTCTGCCTATTGGGAGGTGTGGCGTAGCTATGATACGCCGGATGTTGAACCCGATTTCCGGCTCTGGAACTGGACATGTATCAAGACATTCAGCCAGTCACTTTATGAAACTCGCCAGAACTGGGCTATTTCCGGCTCAGAGGAAAAGCCTTGCCGCCTGGTGCTGGTGTGCCGCTGCACAAATGATGCGGATGTTCTGGGGGGGTATTTACAATTTAAGGTGCATGGAGGCACGCGTGAGTATAAGTTCCGCATAACGGAGGTGCAGGATGCCACGCATGCACGGGCGGAACTGATGCGCACTTACTTGGATAATCCTGCCAGCTTTGCCACTCGGAGCTGGAGTTTCGGCGCTATCGGAGTGCGAAATGGGTATCCTGCTTTTTCTGCGATGTTTCAAGGGCGTTTGTGGCTGGGGGGTATGCAGGGGCTTCCTACCACACTGCTGGCCAGCTGTACGGATGATTTTCACAATTTCAAGGTAGGCTCCAAAGATGATGAGGCGCTACACCTGCGAGTGATGGGTAGTGACCAGAGCCGTATATGCTGGTTGTGTGCTACACGTCAGCTCTTGATTGGAACCTCCGATAGTGAGTGGTGTGTCACATCCGGCAATGGTATGGTTATCACCCCCTCCTCGGTTGCGATTCGGCGGCAGTCCTCCGTTGGTAGTATATCTCAGCCGGCACAGGCGATGGAGAACACAGTCCTGTTTGTGCAGCGCGGAGGTCGTCGCTTGCGTGAAATAGCATACCGCCTGGAATCAGATGGCTTCTCTGCAACTGATATCAGTATGCTGGCAGAGCATTTGTTCGAGAGCGGGGTGAAGGAATGGTGTGTGCAGCGCGGCGCTAACTTCAATGTGTGGGTGCTTATGAATGATGGTTCTCTGGCTGTGCTGACTATTAATCTTGACCAGCAGGTGACGGCATGGCAGCGCATGAGTACCCAGGGGCGCAAAGTGCTGCACCTGGTGGCAATGCCCAGCACTAGCGGTAAAGATGATGAGGTGTGGATGGTGGTGCGTTCCGGGGATGTTGCCTCTTTGCACCTGGAACGTATGTGTAGCGATTCTCCGCATCTGGATGCCTGTGTGGAACTGGTGGCTGAATCTGATGGTATGCTGGTTGCTCCAGCTCATCTGGCAGGGGGGGATACTCGCATTATCGATGCAGAAAGTGGTGAACCAATGGAGCCCGGGCAGGTGAGGCGGGGAAAACACTATTATATAGGAATCCCGATTGTCGGAGAATTGCAGACGCTGCCCATGGAGGGGAACATGAGTTTCAATTCCGTCCGCCAGTTCAGCCGGTTTAAGCTGAGACTGCTGGAAAGCGATACATCATTTGAATACCGCAGTACTGCTAACCCGCGATGGGAAATGCTGCAAGGCTGGCTTCAACCGGAGCTGGTACCTCCATATACCGGGGCGTTGAGGCTGCCGCAGATGCCGGATGCCGCTGTGGGGCAATCTCTTTGTATCCGCTACAGCGGCTGCCGGGATTTTAAGCTCATGGCCATTACCCAGGAGGTGGATCACCACGGTAAATAGAAATCCTAGGCCAGTCGTACTGGTTTGCCGGGTTCGGGAACGATGATTTCTGAATCCGGCAGCACCTTGCGCAACTCACTGCTGAGCGATTCAACCGCGGGCGGGTCACCATGCACTACCAGTACTTTCCTGGGCTTCAGGGTGCGGGCGTATTCAATAAGAGCGTTGCGGGTGGCGTGGCCGGAGAAATCAAAACATTCCACCCGGCAATTGAGCGGGTAAGTCTGGCCTCCTTTGGCTCGCAGGTTCACCATTTCGCCATGGTTGGTTGCCTTAATCTTGCCGGCCGGGGTCTCCGGGTCGCTGTAGCCGACAAAGAGGATGGCATCATTCGGGTGGGTAATAATCTGCTCTGCCAGAATGTGAGAGACGGTGTGTTCGCTCATCATGCCGCTGGATACCAGGTAGATGTTCCCGGGTGAAGCTACCAAGGGTGATTTGCCCTGGCGGGGAAGTCCGTGGGTTTCAACATGTTCCTTGATGCGGAATCCAGGGTGGAGCCGGGGTGTGCTGTCTGCAAGTTTGTCGTAAACAGCGGTGATTTTTGAGCTCAGACCTCCAAAGTAGACCGGTACATCCGGGATAAGCCCCTGTTCTTTGAAGCGTCCGATTTCGGTGAGCAGACATTGGCTCTTGCCTAGTGCGAAGACGGGGATAAGAACGGCTCCGTTGTTTTCCAGCACTTCTCGTATTGTATCGGCAAAACGGCGAAGTTCTGCTGCTCGTGTATAATTTGCGGAGCGTTCGGTACAGCCGTGAGTGCTTTCCATGATGAGGATATCTACCCCGCTTTGCGGGAAATCGGCTCCGGCTATAAGGGTCTGGTCATCGAATTGAACATCTCCGGTGTAGAATATTGTGGTGCCGCTTTCGCTTTCCAGCTCTACGCCGCAGCTGCCCAGAATGTGGCCTGCATCGTGCAGGGTTGCCAGCACGCTGCCGTTGCGGCCAATGCGGAAAGGTGTTCCATACGGACGCGGCATCCAGCACCGGGCTACATGGTCAAGCTCCAGGTGGGTATAGAATGGATACTCGATAATGCCCTCCTGCGTGCGCTTGGCCGTCATCACATTGACAGAATTATGCAGCATGGCCAGACCTATTTCGCAGGTGGCGGCGGTCATGTTCACCTCTGCTGCCGGGTACTTATCCTGCAGCACGGGCAGGGTGCCTATGTGGTCCAGGTGGGAGTGGGTGACAAAAATAGTATCGGGGGATGCTGCGCCAATGAGGCTGAATTCCGGCGTGGCTTCGGCGCCGTCTTTCTTGGGGTGCATGCCGGAGTCCAGAATGATGCGCACGCCATCCATATCGAGCATGTAGCAGTTTGAGCCGATATCGGTGTAGCGGGAAAGGTTCGTGAAGCTAATCATCAGAAAATTAATGTCGGCGCAGAGATTATACCATTTTGTTCACTTTGTCAATGTCGGCGCTCAGGTGTTGCGGCCTTCGCTTACGGCGGTGCAGAGTTCGGCGACGCTGCGGATGGTGTCGCCCAGGCGGTAGGGATGCGGCAATGTTTCCTCCGTGTGGGGGCGGTAGGCTGCCCACTGTTCAAGTCGGTCAACAATACCTGCCACATCTCCCGGAGCTACCCGGCCTTCTGCCAGAAATACATCCAGCATTTCACCTACAACCCCATGGTCGTAAGCCGCTACTGGTTTGCCGAGCGCCAGAGCTTCGAGAATGCAGCGGTCGTGGCAGGCTGGTTGGCGGGCCAGCGAAAGCACCACATCGCACGCACTCATCACATCTCTCAAATCTGGGCGGGCGCCCAGCCAGGTGATGCGATTGCCGGTGCGGCTTTCTTCAATGGCTTTGCGGAGCTTGGCAAGGTATTTCTGATCAGCCCGGGCTGTATCTCCCACGATGTAGATATGCACCGCAACATTGATTTTCTCCAGTCGTGCCAGAATGGCCGGAACATCATCCAGACCATGCAGCGGGGTAATGGCTCCGGGTATGCAGATGCTGAGGGTGTTCTCCTCGTGTTTTCTGTTACGTTTCCATTGTTCCATCCATTCTGCTGAGGGGCGGTATTCCGGGTAGCAGAGTTCTTCGTTCACGCCATAGGGAATTACCCACACGTTACGCTCATCTGCCAGCTTGGCACCGCGGATGATGGTGTCGCGCAGGTGGCTCGAGATGGCCACAAGTGCATCGCAGCAATCCAGAGCCTTGGCCCAGCCGATATGCTTGGGGTAGGTTGTGTGCAGCCCGATGATGCGAGGCCTCTGCTCCTGAGGCATTTCCATGCAGACTCTCCAGGCCAGGTAAGCTGCCTGGGTGGTATAGGCCAGAATGACATGAGCCCTGGTACTGCAGATAACCCGGCGCAGTCGCTTTAGTTCGGAGAAGTAGTTAAACAGGGTAAGGGGGCGGGAACTGTGATGCTGGACGGATGCAGCCGTCATGCGGCCCACCAATTCATTGGGCGGTGAGAGGACAGTATTTCTGAACCCGACCTGCTGCAATCCTGCAGCCAGATCCGCCGCGAGCTGGTTAATGCCACCCGGACGCAGCCGCGGACTGATGTGAAGGATGTTCATATGTTTTTATTGCTGGTAACCGCCGTATAGAGAGCAATATGAGCCTGAATCATATCTGTCCTGCGGTATGGAGCGGGCACCGGAGAAAGCGGGGTCGGCCGTTCTGTGTACCATTTCTCGAGCAAATCTGCCATGGCGGTGGTGTCGCCGGTGGGAATCATGCCTGCCGGCAGGAATTGTTCAAGTTGCTCCCCTACGCCGCCGTGTTCGTAACCGGCTACCGGGCGTCCCAGGGAGAGCGCTTCCAGGGTTGTTTTGCCGAATGATTCCGGCTGCAAGGTGAGTGAGAGGGTCACATCGCAGGCGCAGAGAACATCTGCCAGGTCCCGGCGGTGGCCGGTCCAGGTGATATGGTCCGCCACCCCCTCAGCAACAAAACCATTTTGCACCTCATCCCGGTAGGCTTCTTTGCCTTTCTTGGTTTCCCCCACTATCACGGCGTGTGCCGGGATGCCTTTGCTGCGCAGTTGCTTGAGGATGGGGCCCAGATGCGGAGCTCCTTTCAGACGCGTGATGCGCCCCGGCAGACAGAGTGTGAATTTATCCTTCAGCTCCGGGTAGTCAGCATACCATTTTTCCAGCCATTCGGCAGAGGGGCGGTAATCCGGGTTGAATTTTTCTGAGTCTACTGAATTGGGGATGACCACGATGCTTCCGGCAGGGGTACTGGGGTAGTTTTCCAGAATATGCTCACGCATGCAGCGGGAAACGGCGATAATCCGGTCTCCTTTGGCCATAATGCCGGAGTAGGCATTTACGGAGTGGAATCCATGGAATGAGGAGACAATGGCCGGGCGTTCTGCAGCGGGAATACGGCGGCAGGCCAGGTGCCCCACCCATGCGGGAACACGGGAGTGCAGGTGCAGAATATCTGGTTTTTCCTCGCGGATGAGCCTGGCGGTGCGCCCGACCTGCAACAGGGTGAGCAGACTTTTTTTGCCGATGGGACGGGTAATGTGGCGCGCCCCTGTTGCTTCTATGGCTGGCACCATGCTGCCGCCGGCAGAGACAACAACATTCTCGACCCCTGCGGCGCAAAGTCCTTCGCAGAGTTCCAGAACAACTTGTTCTACGCCACCCGAGCTCAGGGAGGGCAGCAGGTGCATCACTTTCATGGCAGAAGCTTGGGGAATTGTTCCAGAATATAGGAGGCTGCCCGGGCTGCCTCGTTCATGACCTTGCCGGTTTGCGGTATTTCATTGGTCTTGGCCCATTCAGTAAAGCGGCAGACGCTGCCATCTGCTATCAGCATGTTGAGACCGCGTGCAATGCGGGAGGCATCCGGCTTGTGCGGGCCTTCCTTGGCGGGCATTTCAATGATACCAACGGGCGCTCCGCTGGAGAGAGCCTCGTATACCATGCTCACGCTGTCCTGGGTAACCCACACTTCCTTGGCCATTGCCAGGTTTTCCTGCACCCAGTTCGGCCCGGTTTCCTCCACCGGGATAACCCGGATATTCGGGCAGGCTGTGGTGACGTCTGCTACAAAGTCTCCGGGCGTGCGGCGCGAGGTCGTGAGCACAATAGGCGTAGTGGTGCGGTGGGCAATGGATGAAAGCTGGTTAAGCACCAGTTCAGCATCCCAGTTGTAACTCTTGCTCGGACCTCCTATAAGAATGAGTGTCTGGCTTTTTGGTACATCCGGAGTGGGGCGGATGCCGTTGATGGCGCCATTGGTCGGGAAGATGCGCCCGTTTGCCTGGAAACCATCCGGCAGGTCATGGCGCGGGGTGATGCACAGGTCGAACATGCTGGCCGGCAGACTCGGGCGCATACAGACCATGCACAGGCTGCGCAAGTGGCGGGCGAGACTCAGCGCTGCCAGGTGGGTACCATGACCGGCGCAGAGAATCAAATCCGGGCGGGGATAGGTGAGTTCCTTACCTTTGTAGAACAGTTTGCCCAGCCAGCTCAGCCTGGTGATATCCACCTCATAGCTTGCATGTTCCTGTTCCGGCGCACGTTGAGATGCTTGTTCGATGAGGGCCGCAGCCAATCCACGGGTCTGGGATAAGTGGCCTTTTTTGCCGTCGCTGATGATGTAGATAATCATGGCTTTATTGGAGAGGAAGAGTGACGCTGCCGCAAAGTGTCTTGTTGAGCAGCGGGGTGTTCAGGGTGCCGCAGGGAAGTGTCTCTTCGCTGACGATGCAGGTGGCTTCCGGGTCGAACATCAACAGGGGCATGCCCTCCGGTTCTTCCGGGTCCATGACTGCCGGTGCGGCGATGGTGCAGGGATTTACACAGCATGCGCGCACCAGTTCTGCCCAGGTCAGTTTGCCCGGTTTAACCAGCATGGTGTATAGGGTGGGCAGGTAGTGATCGAGCAGGCACATGCCTTGCGGGGCTGTGGGGAAATCCTGTTTCTTGGAGAACGGAGTGCAGGGGGTGTGGTCGGATACGATGCAGTCGATCGTACCATCTTTCACGCCGGCGAGCAGTGCTTCCGTGTCGGCTTTGTCGCGCAGGGGCGGCAGGGTCTTGTAGTTTGTGTCGTAATCGCCGATGTCCTCGTGCGTGAAGAGCAGGTGATGCAGGGCTACTTCTGCCGTGATGTCAGCACCTGTGGCTTTGGCCCGGCGGATAATTTCCACGCCCTCTGCGGTGCTGACGGTCTGTACATGCAGTTTGCAGCCGGCATCCTGTGCCAGACGCACAATGATTTCGATGCCGATTTCCTCGGCGCAGGCGGGGGTGCCGTGCAGCCCCAGCCGGTAGGAGGTGGTGCCGGGCTGAATACAGGTGTTTGCGGTGATGCTGGGCACATCACCCCGGATGGCAAGGGTCATGCCCAGCTCTGCCACATATTTCATGGCGCGGTGCATCATGAGGAGATTGCCGGGGCGCTCACCAGCATCGCTCAGTATGCTGATGCCGCGGGCTGCCAGCGTGTTGTAAGGCGCTTGCTGGTCTCCTTTCATACCTTGTGAAATACAGCCGGCGGGAATCATTTCTGCTACAGAGCGCTGCCCAACGGCTTCCCGGAAGCTGTCGAGGGCGGCGCTGTTGTCGAACATGAATCCTGCGGTCGGCTGCACGAGCAGCCCCCATACGCCTCCTTGCACGGCGGCCTGGCCGGTGCGGGTGACTGATTCCCGCTTGCTGCGGCCTTCAATTTCCACCTTGGCGTGCATGTCAAACAGCGCCGGGAGAATGAGCTTGCCCGTGGCATCGATAATCCGGGCATTGGCGGGGATATTCATCTGCCCGGCGGGGCGTACCTCGGCATCGCAGATGGAGAGGTTGTCCAGCTCCGGTACAATCTGGTTGTGCCCGGGGGCCAGGCGTATATCAAAGCGTTCGCCTGTTGGTGCCCAGGTAGCGTTCCGGATGTAAGTGTTAGTCATGGTTCTGAGTCCGGGGGGTGAGGTAGGAAAGAATACTCATGCGTGCTGCAACGCCATTCTCAACCTGGTTGCAGATAAGACTGTTGCGGTATTCCATGGCGCTATCGCAAAGTTCTACACCACGGTTTACCGGTCCCGGGTGCATAATGCTTAAATCAAGTGATTCAATGCGCTTGAGCCGTTCCTCGGTCACGCCGAATGCCTGGTGGTAATCCGCAGAGGGGAAGTAGGGAGTATCCATGCGCTCGTTCTGCACGCGCAGCAGGTATATCACATCGGGCTTCCATTCAAACACGGTATCCCAGTTGGTGAAGCGGGGAATTCCGGTGTGTTTCTGCTGCGGTACGAGGGGGCCCGGGCCCATGTAGGCGACCTCGGCACCCAGGCGCTTCAGAATGGTGCTGGTGGAGCGCGCCACGCGGCTGTGCAGAATATCCCCGATGATGACGACCCGCTTGCCGGTCAAATCCCCGTATTTCTCCTGCAGGGTGAAAGCATCCAGGAAAGCCTGGCTGGGGTGTGCGTGGGCGCCATCGCCCGCGTTGATGACTGAGGCCTTGGCATGGCGACCGATGACGGCAGGGATGCCGCTGTTTTTGTGACGCACGATGATGTAATCCATGTGCATGCTCATGAGCGTATCGATGGTGTCGTGTACGCTCTCTCCCTTGACCACGGAGGAGGTGGCTACGCTGAAAGTGGTGACATCTGCCTGCAGACGGCGGGCTGCCAGCTCAAACGATGAGCGGGTGCGTGTGCTCGGTTCATAAAAGAGAGTGAGCACGGACTTTCCGGCTAGTGCAGGATGAGTCTTGCCGCTGCAGAATACTTGTTTCATTTCTGCAGCTCCTTTCAGGATGCTGTGGATATCAGCATCGCTCAGGGTATCGATGGTTAAGAGGTCTTTTGGTGTACTCATCTGGGGTGGTGAAAGAGTTGTGACCCGGGGCCCGCCCCGCGTTATTCGGCCAGTTTGATGATGCGGTGGGCCGCCATGGCTGCATTGACCGGGGTCTTCTTGTGCAGACCTACGGTGGTGGCAGGTACTCCGCCAGGCAGCTGGGAGATTGCCAGAAGCGCATCCACACCATTCAGGGGACCGCAGGGCACCGGCACGCCGATGACGGGCAGCTCGGTGTTCATGACCACAACGCCGGGCAGGGCGGCGGAAAGACCGGCTACGCAGAGAAGCACGGCCTTGGTGCCGCTGGCTTCCAGCTCTTTCAGGTAATCAATCAGAGCGGGTAAATCACGATGGGCGGAGTAGATAACTTCCTCATGCTCCACATTGTTTTCCTGGAAGTATACGCGAGCCGGTTCCATGAAAGGAAGGTCGCTCTTGCTGCCGTAAATTGTGATAACTTTCATGCTACCGCATATTCTATCACGCGCCCAGGCGCGTAGCAAGCAAAAAGCATGGCAATGTTCTATGCCTGACCCGAGCGGCAGGTGGCGTTCCGAAATCAATTGACAAAGGGAATCCAATCTGTTAAAGTCCCGCCATGAATGTACGCGAGATTATGTGGTATGTTGCGGGCTGTGCTATGCTGTGCTCTGCCCAGGCAGTTTCGCGAGAGCAGCCCGCTGAAGAAGTGGCTTCTGTGCTTCTTCAGAAGGAGGAGAAAGCCGGGCGTGATGCCCGCATGAAGTGGTGGCGAGATGCCAAGTTCGGTATGTTCATTCATTACGGCCTGTACTCTGGTCTTGCTGGTTATTTCAAGGAGATTCCGGGTGGAGGAGAATGGATTCAGTGCAATCTGGGGTTGGATACGGAGACCTATGCTGCAGAGGCCCTGCCTCTGTTTCAACCAGCACCGGGGTGTACAGATGCCTGGGCCTCCCTGGCAAAGGAAGCTGGTTGCCGCTATATGGTGCTTACCTCTAAACACCATGAGGGCTTCGCGTTATTTGATGCTGTTAATACCGATTACTGCTCGGGAAAGCTGCTGGGGCGGGATATTGTGAAAGAGTTCACGGATTCTGCCCGGGCGGCTGGCATGAAAGTCGGTTTGTATCATAGCGTTATTGACTGGCACCAGCAGGATTACGACAATACTATCTGCCGTTCGTTATGCTACCCGGCCGGGCAGGAACGTCTGCTGCAAGAGAAACAGATTCCCCGCAATCATGCTGCGTACCAGGATTATCTGCACACGCAGGTGCGGCAGCTGATGCGCAACTACGGCAAGATTGACATCATGTGGTGGGATTATTCCCAGGGAGATTTATCCGGTGAGGCCTGGAAAGCCCAGGAGCTTATGGCCACCTGCCGCGCGGAGAATCCGGGTGTTCTTTTTAATAATCGCCTGTACGCCTTCAGCGGGTTTGACCCCAGCCAGGATACGACGCAGCTTGATTATTCCCAAGGGGATTTTTCAACCCCGGAAAAACGCATCCCGCGGGAGGGGTATCCGGGGCGGGATTGGGAAGCCTGTATGACGGTGGGTAACCGCTGGGGCTACCACCGCGATGACCATGAGAATTACAAGAGCCCGGAAACAATAATTCTTCAGCTGCAGGAGTGTGCGGCCAAGGGGGGGAACCTGCTTCTGAACATTGGGCCGAAAGCAGATGGCTCCATTCCCGAGGGAATTACAGAAGTGTTTAAGCGCGTGGGTGCGTGGATGAAAGTGAATGGGGAGGCTGTTTATAACAGCCGGCCGCTGCGGGATGTCATTGATTTGCCCGAGGAGTTGCTGGCCTCAGTAGTGTGGGATGATATTTATATCTTCCTGCCTGAGCGCCAGCCTGGTGAAGAGGAGATGGACTATGTGTTCAGCATACCTGCCAATCAGGTGGATGCTGTATACCCGACCATTCTCGGACAGCCGGATTGTGAGGTTTCCATGGAGAGAGTGGAGGAGCCTGGCGAAAGCGGCGAGCCATTGTTCTATCTGGATATAACAATTCCTGCTGAAGCCTGGCATCATGCAGTCGAGGGGCTGCCTGTTCTTAAGCTGGGGTATGATGGTTAACTTTACTTATTGCACACTATGCCTTATTCCGCATACAGCCTTCCGCGCGTAGTTGCCCAGCAGTATATTCTTTCTGCTGTGCTTTCTGAGGATGTTGATACGGTGACCTATGCCGCCACGCAGAAAAATATGAGCCGCGAGGTGTTGCTGCGCAGTCTGCGCCCGGCCGCCATGCAGGATGACCGCAAGGTACGGTTCTTCGTGGAATCCGCCCGCTTGAAAGCGCGCCTGGAACACCCGAATATTGCAGCTCCGCTGGAGTTGCTGGAGGCAGATGGAACCTGGCACCTGGCCATGGAACGCATCAAGGGTGAACCCTTGGACATGATGGTGAATAATGGGCGCATTCTGCCTTCTATCGTTATATGTGGTTTGTTGCAGCAGCTGTGCCGCGTGTGCATTTATCTGGATATTGAGCGAGTAGCCTCTGAACCATTTGCTCTCGAACATACATTCCTCATGGATGTCGGTTTCCGTTTTGATAACATGGCGCAGGCCGGTCCCCGCAACCGCAATGCCAGCAAGCGTTATCTGGCTGAGGCTTCACGCCTGATTCTACCACTACTGGATATGGAGACACCTCTTGCCATGCACCTGGTGCGTGTGATGGAACACATGCAGACTGTGGGTGGCTGGCGGCCGCTTACACCAGTACATTTCAATGAGGAACTGACCCGTCTGCAGATGGAAATGCTGCGCGCCCAGCAGGGAGAAAAGGCGCTTGTTTCCAACGCCTATACACGATGAAAAAGAGCCTATACATCGTTTTGGTAATTCTGGTTGCCGCACTAGGTGTGGCTGTTGTGTATTCCAGGATTCAGGAAACCCCGCCCGATACCCCTGCTGTAGTAGCAGAGAAATCCGATATGTCTGCGCTGAACTCCTGTTTGGCGGAGTTGCAATTCCTCCAGTTGGGAGAAGACCCGGAAGGGTGGGAATACCAGCTCCTTGAGAAGCTAGAGGAGTTGCTGCAGCGGGGCGCGTGCCCTACTGCAGAAACAAGGACTTTGTTGCCGCTGAATGAGACGCTGCGTACCCGGGTTATAGAAATGATGGAAAAGCACGGCCACTATATTCTGGCCGGTGAAGCCCCCTGCAACGCCTGCTGCTCTCCTGAATAACATCATGGGTCTTCTATTAAATCAGCGTATTTCGACAAATCGGACTTTGGCGAGCCGCAGACGAGCGGAATTTTGAGCCCGTGATAACGGGCGAAAGATGGTAGCCGGGGGTAAGCTCGCGTCAGCGAGCGCAGCCCCCGGTATTGATAAAATAATATTGGAGCCCGTGATAACGGGTGACAGAAAGCGACGCAACTCTTATTGAAGCCTGGCATTTTGTCGCCCATTCCACGGGCTCAAAATTCCGCTCCGCTAGCGCTGCGCAAACATTCCTCCGCAATCCGGTTTGTCGGGCTTAATTCTCCGCGTAGTGGGTGGATGATGATGCACCCGAGCGCGAGACCAAAGCGAAAACCCGCGCCGGAGGCGCGGGTGAGGGTGAGCAAGCGGCGGGCTCGTAGAGCCCGCGGGACTCAACACAATCAAAATCAAACCTGCATCAGGCCTGGTCGCCGTCGTTCCACTCAATGCGGTTCTCCGGCTTCCAGAGCGTTTCGAGCTCGTAGAATTCACGGGTTTCACCGGCCATGACGTGCAGCATTACGTCGATGTAGTCGAGCACGCACCAGAGCGCATTCGGGGTGCGTTCCGCGTATACCGGGGAGATTTCATACTTCTCCCACACTTCCTTATCGACATCGCCCATGATGGCACGGAGATGCGGCACGGAAGTGGCGGTGCACACCACGGCAAAGTCCGTGATGGAGGAGGTGCCGCGCAGGTCGTAGATGGCGATATCGGAGGCTTTGGCATCGCAAGCTACCTGGGCGCAGGCAAAAGCGAGTTGTTTGCTGTTCATATTGTGTGTGTTGGTAGGGGGATTAAATGTTGGCTTCTTTCTTTTCTTCTTCAGAGGAGGTAAGCTGTTCCTCCTGGGCAGGGGGCTGGTCGTCAGGCGTCTGCAAATCGGTGGGGGCGTCTTCATCCACCGGCATGGGCGGGGGCAGCTGGCGCACAGGCGGGTCGGTCATTTCGCCGGTTTCGAGCAGCTCTGCCACCTGCTTGCCGCTCAGCGTTTCGAATTCGATGAGTTTATCGGCAATGAGGAGCAGACGCTCCTTGTTTTCGGTGAGGATGCTGACGGCGCGGTTGTAATTCTCGGTCACGATACGCTGAATCTCCTCGTCAATAATCTGGGCGGTGTGTTCGGAGAAGTTGCGTGTGGTCTGGGAGAGGTCTCGTGCCAGGAATACTTCGCTGTGGTTCGTGCCGTATTCAATGGGGCCGAGTTTTTCGCTCATGCCGTAGACGCAGACCATCTTGCGGGCGATGCTGGTGGCCTGGTGAATATCGCCCCGGGCACCGCCGGAAATATCACCGAACACTACCAATTCTGCACAGCGGCCACCCATGGCCATCACGATGTAGTCCAGCAGTTCACTCTTGTATTCGCTGTGTTTGTCTTCATCGGGCAGCATCATGGTGACCCCCAGAGCCGGGCCGCGGGGAATGATGGTGACCTTGTGCAAGGGTAGACTCTTCGCCAGTGCGGTCTTGAGCAGACACACCGCATGGCCGGCTTCGTGCACCGCGGTCATGTATTTCTCCTTATCTGAGATTTCCAGGGAGCGGCGTTCGCGTCCCCAGCGTACTTTCTCGCGGGCTTCTTCTAAATCAGCCTGCTGCACGGTGGGTTTGTTGTGACGAGCGGCGATGAGGGCGGCCTCATTGACAAGGTTGGCCAGCTCTGCGCCGGAGAAGCCGGTGGTGGCGCGGGCAATCGGCCCCAGGTCGACCTCCGGTGCCAGTTTCACCTTGCGGGCATGCACGCGCAGAATCTGCTCGCGGCCGGCGGCATCGGGCAGGTTCACCGTAACCTGTCGGTCGAATCGGCCCGGGCGGAGCAGAGCGGGGTCGAGCACATCCACTCGGTTCGTGGCGGCTATGACGATGACATTCTCATTGGCGGTGAAGCCATCCATTTCCACGAGCAGGGCATTGAGAGTCTGCTCGCGTTCGTCGTGACCACCGCCTACGCCATGACCACGGTGGCGGCCTACGGCGTCAATTTCATCGATGAAGATAAGGCAGGGGGAGTGCTTTTTGGCCTCGGCGAACATATCGCGCACACGGCTGGCACCCACACCGACAAACATTTCCACAAAGTCGGAGCCGGAAATGGTGTAGAAAGGAACGCCTGCTTCGCCTGCAATGGCGCGTGCCAGGAGGGTCTTGCCGGTGCCGGGCGGGCCGACCATGAGCACGCCCTTGGGAATGGTGCCACCCAGATTGCGGAATTTTTCGGGGTTGCGGAGGAATTCCACGATTTCCCAGACTTCTTCCTTTGCCTCGGAAATGCCGGCCACATCTTTGAATGTGACCTTGTTCTTGTTGGGGTCGAGTAGGCGGGCACGGCTGCGGGCAAATTTCATGGCTCCGCCGGGGCCGCCGCCGCTCTGGGCGCGGAAGAAGAGGAAGAGCAGCAGCAGAACTATGGCAAAGGGCAGCACGTTTACGATGAACATGCTCCAGGTGTTGCTTTCAACGGTGTATTTTACAGAGTTGCCCAGAAGATTGCGAACCTGCTCACCCTGGAATGCGGAGTTAAACTCTACACGCACCGGCTCCAGATCTTTCATCTGCGGTTTGGAGGAGAGGGGAAGCCGGTATTCACCAACAATGACTCCCTGTCCGGCGGATTCGTAGATAACCGGGCTGGTTGCTGAGGTAATAATGCGGCCCTCTGCACCCATGCGGGCAAAATCCTCTGTTGACCACACGCGGTCGCCCTGCAAATCAGGCGGGGCGGTGTCAAGTTTTGTGGTGGTGATGCCGAAGCGGTTACACAGCGCACGAATATCGTCCGATTCCGTGAAGGGCATGTAGAATGCCGCTTTCGGGTAGCTTGGTACCACTCTGTACTCAAATGCGGTGATGGTGCCCTCGGTGGAGCTGGAATCCAGCACAACCTCAATCGGGAATTCCTTGGGAGCATTGAGCACAACTTTACCGGACTTGTAGTCCTGGCGGAATTCATCCAGTGATATGGTGCGGCCGGGGGAGGTGAGGGTGCCATCGAAAACGAATGCCACCATCAGGATAGCAAAGATAACGGCCATGAGAATCATGACTCCCCAGTTGGGGGAACTGCCGGGAGTGGGTAATTTGTTGGGGTCTTTATTCGGGTCAGACATATGGTCTTTATTTGCTTTTCCGCATTGTATCTTAGAATTCTGATTTGCGGAACATTGGATTGTGCCATAAATGCTAAAAATGGCGTCAGTTTTGGAATATGACGAAAAGCGCGGGATGCCGCGCTTTTCCTGGTCAGGGTTAAATCATATGACCCATGCGGTCCCGCTTGGTGTCCAGGTAGTGTTTGTTTTCCGCGTGTGGTTGAATGGAAATTGGTACATGCTCCACCACATCCAACCCATGGCCGGAAAGGCCCTGGATTTTGAGCGGGTTATTGGTCAGCAGGCGCAGGTGACGCACGCCGAGGTCCCGCAGAATCTGGGCTCCCACGCCGTAGTCTCGCAAATCGGGGGGGAAGCCCAGCTTGATGTTGGCATCCACGGTGTCGTAGCCTTGTTCCTGGAGTTTGTAGGCATGCAGTTTGGCAGAAAGGCCGATGCCGCGCCCCTCCTGGCGGAGATAGAGGATAACACCGCCTTCCTGAGCCACGCGGCGCATGGCGGCGTGCAGCTGGCTACCGCAATCGCAGCGGCGGCTGCCGAACACATCTCCCGTGAGGCATTCGCTGTGCACGCGGCAAAGTACGGGTTTTTCCGGGTTAATGGTGCCATGCACCAGGGCGAGGTGGGTTTTCCCATCAACTTTGGAGTGGTAGGAGTAGCAGTCAAAATCGCCGTAATCGGTGGGCAACTTGACCATTTCCTCCCGCTCCACCAGCTTTTCTGTGTGTTGGCGGTGCTCAATAATCTGAGCCAAAGAACAGGCTTTCAGCCCGAACTTGCGCTGGAATTCGCCCATTTCGCCTAAGCGGGCCATGGTGCCGTCATCCTTCATGATTTCGCAGCACACACCTACGGGTTCCAACCCTGCAATGCGCAGAATATCTACTGTGCCTTCTGTGTGGCCGGCGCGGCGGATGACTCCGCCTTCAACCGCGCGCAGCGGGAAGCAGTGGCCGGGTTGCACGAGATCATCCAGCGTGCAGCGGGAATCTGCCAGCTTCATGGTGGTGATGGAGCGTTCAAAAGCGCTGATGCCGGTGGTAATTCCTTCCTTTGCATCTACGCTCACGGTAAAGGCAGTATGGAGCTTTTCCGTGTTGTGCTGTGTCTGCATGGGCAGACCGAGTGCATCAACACGTTCCGGAGCCATGGGTACGCAGATAAGCCCGCGGGCGTGAGTTGCGATGAAGTTGATGTTCTGCGGGGTGGCAAACTGCCCGGCGCAGACGAGGTCGACTTCGTTTTCGCGGTGGGGGTCATCCGTCATCAGAATGAGCTTGCCCATGCGCAGGTCTTCCAGCACCTCCTCGAGCGGGGCGTAGATGATGGGGTCTGTGCCATCAGCCACCGGCACAGAGCTGGGGATGGGTGCTGCCTCCACCTGCTGTTCAGGGGCAGGGGGGAGCTCCTCGCCCATGGTGGCGGCATCGCAACGATTGATAAAATCGTTGATGTCAAAGCAGCCGTTGGTAGCGCTGAATTCGATATGCTTCATGGAAAATCACTTATTCATCTTGGCCCAGGAATCGCGCAGACCAACGGAGCGGTTGAATACGGGGTGTTCGGCGCTGTGGTCATAGCGGTCAGCCACAAAGTAACCGGTGCGTTCAAACTGGCACAGGAACTCAGCCGGGGCGGCTGCCAGGGCTGGTTCTACCACGGCATCCCTGAGCACGGTGAGGGAATCTGCGTTCAGCGAGGCCAGGAAGCCCTCTTCGTTGGCGTCCGGGGCTTCGTCCTTGAACAGGCGGTCGTAGAGCCTCACCTCGGCCTGCACGCCGTACTTCACGGACACCCAGTGAATGGCGCCCTTGCACTTGATACCCTCGGGCGGGTTGGAACCCACCGTGCCGGGGATGATTTCTGCCTGTACCTCGGTCACGTTGCCTTCGGCATCGGCTGTGTAGCCGGTGCAGATCATGCAGTAGCCGCCGCGCAGACGCACGCAGGCGCCGGGGGAAAGGCGCTTGTACTTCTTCGGCGGTTCCACCATGAAGTCGTCCTGCTCAATCCAGACTTCCCTGGTGAGGGTGAGTTTGCGGTTGCCAAGCTCCGGTTTTTCGGGGTTGATGACTACTTCCACTTCCTCCTCAAAGTCATTGGGTACGTTGGTGAGCACAAGCTTGAGCGGTTTGAGCACGGCCATGCGGCGCTCTGCGTTGGTGTTGAGCTCGCCACGCACAGCGTTTTCCAGACGGGCTACATCGGTGTTGCCGTTGAATTTTGTGATGCCCACGCCTTCGCAGAAGTCCACAATGGCCTTGGCGGGGTAACCACGGCGGCGCATGCCGCAGATGGTGGGCATGCGGGGGTCATCCCAACCGGCTACGTAGCCTTCCTCCACCATCTGGCGCAGCTTACGCTTGCTCATCACGGTGTAGGTGATATTCAGACGGGAGAATTCGCGCTGCTTGGGCTTGGCTGGCACCGGGCAGTTGTCGATGACCCATTCGTAGAGTGGGCGGTGGTTTTCAAACTCAAGCGTGCAGAGCGAGTGGGTGATATGCTCGTAGGCATCTTCCAGCGGGTGGGCAAAGTCGTACATGGGGTAGATGCACCAGGTGTTGCCCGTGTTGTGGTGGTGGTCGTAGGAGATGCGGTAGATGACCGGGTCGCGCATGTTCATATTGCTGCTGGTCATATCAATCCTGGCGCGCAGCACAGCCGCGCCCTCGGCATAATCGCCGCGCTTCATGGCCTCGAAAAGAGCCAGATTTTCCTCGACGGAGGTGTTGCGGTAGGGGGATTCGATGCCGGGAGTCACCAGATTTCCGCGCTGCTGGCGCATGGTTTCGCGGTCTTGCAAATCGACATAGGCCAGGCCCTTTTTGATGAGAGCCACAGCGCAATCGTAGTAGAAATCAAAGATGTTGGAAGCCCAGTAGAGGTGCTCACCCCAGTCGAAACCAAGCCAATGGATATCTTCCTGAATGGAGTTGACGAATTCGATATCTTCCTTGCAGGGGTTGGTGTCATCGAAACGCAGGTGGCACACAGCCCCCAGGTGGGCATATTCCCTGGCAAGACCGAAATCCAGGCAGATGGCCTTGGCGTGACCGATGTGCAGGTAACCATTCGGTTCCGGGGGGAACCGTGTAATCGGCACCTCGCAGTACCCCTCTGCCAGATCCTTGGCTACCATATCGCGGATGAAATCTTTCTTCTCCTCAGTCGTCATGCGCGCGATTCTAACGCTAAAATTCCGCTAAATCAAGCGAAATCGGGCACATGACAGAGTGAAATGTACCAATTTCACTAGCCAAGAAGCACCTTGTATGCTAGAATGCCGCGCATGAACAGAGTTGCTGTAGAGAGGAGTCTGGGGTATACCTTTACGGATGAGGTCTGGCTGAATCAGGCGCTGACGCATCCCAGCAGCGACCAGAAACGAAGCACCAATCTGAATTATGAGCGCCTGGAGTTTCTTGGCGATGCCGTGCTGGAGCTTGTGGTGAGCCGTGAGTTGTTTACCCGCTACCCGAAGGCTGATGAAGGGGAGCTTACCAAGATGCGTTCTGCTATTGTGAGTCGTGCTCACCTGGCCGGACTTGCTGAAAGGCTGGGCTGGGGGGAAGCTGTTTCTCTCAGCCCGCAATTAGAGGCCAGCGGGGGACGCCGGTCGATATCGCTTCTTGCCAACACTTTTGAGAGTGTGCTTGGTGCGGTGATGATGGATTCCAACTACAACGCAGCCCGGAAAGTGACGCTCCTGCTGATGGAGGAGAGTCTGAAAGCTGCACATACCATGGTTTCGGTGAATTATAAGGGCGAATTGCTTGAAAAATTGCAGGCCATTAATAACGAAGGCCCCCGGTATGATGTGGAACTGGTGAATGAATCTCAGCCAGCAGGACCGTTCAAAGCACGTGTTATGTGGGGCGACCGTGAAATCGGGACCGGTGAGGGGCAGAGTAAGCGCAAGGCTGAAACGGCAGCTGCAGCCAATGCTCTGGAACTCCGGTTGTTCGAGAATTAAAAGCTCAGCTCTAAAAGCTGAACGATTGAATCAGAGGCTCGGATGGGAAACTGGATGCCGGTTCCCTGAATGCGGAGGTAGAAGAGACCCTCCCGGGGAAGTTCCAGGCGGGCATGGAAGCGCATGTCATCGCTTAATGAGGGCAGTTTTGCCGTTTTTACAAGCTCTTGTTTTGCATTCAGCAACTCTACCAATAAAGCATCGTTCCGGCGGGGGTGTACATCAATCAGCAGCAGCTGGTGTTTTTTTGCCAGACCATGTTGCCTGTACCAATTCCCGGCCAGGTGCCGGTAGCGGTCGGTCACATCCTCTGCCGGAATATCAGACCGGTGCGCACTCTTCGGATACCAGCGGCTGTTACCTGCTGGTGTTGCGGCTTTGATGCGCTGAGCGGGAATCTCCCCGTTGAGCATACCGATGCCTTCCATCACCCATGGTGTGTTGAAATCTGATTCGTTGAATTCGATCATATGCCAGGCACCGTCGAACCATGCTTCAGTCCATGTGTGGTTGCCTGCGATATGATTCCAAGTAAGCAGACCAACTGCCCGGGCCGGAATGCCAATGCTGCGTAAAGCGCAGACCATGAGTATGCTTTGACCGGTGCAGGAAACCTTTTTCTCCGCCAGCGCTTCAAGTGCATTCATGTTGTGCTTCCTGCGGTGAGGGGAATAGTATACACCGGTGGATTTACTTAGTCTGGAGGCAATGCTCAGCACGGCTTCCCGGGCGTTTGTGCAATTTTCTACCAGTGGCTCTACTATCGGCGTAAGTACCGGTCGCCAGTTGCAGGGAATTTCATCCAGAACCATATCTGGAAGCAGAGAGGCTGCGGTCACTTCTGCCGGGGCTTTGCCTGACCACGGGTAATCTTTGCCGGATAGTGGCGCAATCAGCAGAAGAAGGAGTGCAAGCGGTCGCATCATATGACATCACCGTAGAGGGTGAATCCGGTGCATTCAGATATGCGCACGGGCACAAGCGTACCCACCTGGGCGGAGGCTCCGGGAATAATGACCGGCTTGTTCTGGGAGGTGCGGCCTTGCAGACGGTCAGGGTTGTTCTTGCTGGGGCCTTCTACCAGAATTGTCTGCTGAGTACCAACCAGCGCCTGGTTACGAGCCACGGCAATGCGGTTTACTGTTTCGAGCAGGTCGTGGTTGCGTTCTTCCTTCACGCGCAGGCAAATCTGGTTATCCATGGCGGCGGCCACGGTGTCGCGGCGCGGGGAATACTGGAATACGAAAGCATTATCGAACTGGATGCGTTCTACGGCTGCTTTGGTTTCGAGGTAGTCCTCATGCGTTTCTCCGGGGAAGCCCACGATGATATCAGTAGTAATGGCGAGATCCGGACGAGCCTCGCGCATGGCCTCACAGAGCTTGAGGTATTTCTCGTTTTTATATGGGCGGCGCATGAGTTGCAGAATGCGGTCGCTGCCGCTCTGCATGGGGAAGTGAATGTGGCTGCAAAGCTTGGGCAGGTAGGTGTAGGCATTCACCAGATCCTGGCGGAAACCGATGGGATGCGGGCTGGTAAAGCGGATGCGCTCCAGCCCGTCCATATCGTTCAGTTGTTCAAGCAGACGCACAAAGGCGCCGCGGCCGTTGATTAGCGGTTCGTCCTTGCCGTAGCGGTTCACAATCTGGCCCAGCAATGTGACTTCCTTTACCCCCCGGTTTACCAATTCGCGTACTTCCTGCAGAATATCGGCTGCCGGGCGGCTGCATTCCGAACCCCGGGTGCTGGGCACGATACAGTATGAACAGCGCATCTCGCACCCCTGCATGATGGAGACAAAGGCGGTGCAGTTACCTGCGGGGGGCAGGTGGTCGCGGATGGCGTTCTGGAATCCCTCCTCGTGCTGGGTGGCGCAGATGTGTGCGCCGCGTCGGATGGGTTGGAAGTCCTGCTGCCCCATACGGCTGCGGAGCAGACGGTTGCAGATTTTGTACACGTTGTGGTACTGCTGGGTGCCTGTCACGATATCCAGACGTGGCAAATCGCGGAAGAGTGAGGCCGCGCGACTCTGGCACATGCAGCCCATGAAACCGTATACTACCCAGGGCCTAGCCGTGGGACGGGCACAGAGCAGCCCCATTTTACCCAAGGCTTTCAATTCAGCCTTTTCGCGAACCGAACAGGTGTTGATGAGAATGACGTCGGCCCGGGCTTCATCCCTGGTCAGTTCGTAGCCTCCGGCCAGGAACATGCTTGCCACTTGTTCGGAGTCTCGCTCATTCATCTGGCATCCATAAGTCTTAATCAACACGCTCGGCATGCGTGTATGCTAACACAGGGAAAGCTCAAAGAAAAGCCCAATTCCAGTCAACGGGTCAGGATGATTTCCGGAATGCGTAAATCGTGTTCTTCTGTGGGCAGGTAATCCACCAGCTGTTCATCAAATACAAGCGCCATAACCTGCGCCCGGGGACACAGCCTGATGAAGCGGTCGTAATAGCCTCCTCCATAGCCCAGTCGCTCCCCACCGGGGGTAAAGGCAACGCCGGGCACAATCAGGATGTCAATATCTTCCGGAGCCACCAGCGGGGTGTGCGGGGCTGGCTCAGGAATGTTCATAGCTCCCGGCCGCATGTCGTGTTCCGGTTGTGTTACCACGCGGAACTCAAGCTGGTGCTCCGGCAAGCAGAGCGGAAATACGTACCGGTGCTGCGGGTGTTCCTGCAGCAGAGGCAGCAGGTTCACTTCGTGTGGCAATGGCGCGTAGATTGCCACGCATTTCGAGGCGCCCTCCAGGTGTTTTGTAAGTCTGGCCCGCAACTGTGCCGAACGCAATTGCGCCGGGTCAGCCATGGCGGCGGTTTTCAGCCGCTGCAGTACCTCCCGGCGCAGTATTTGCTTTTCGTTGGGCATTTATTCAGCGCGCATCTGCGGATTGCGGCCAAACAGGGCCAGCATGCGCCCCGTGTTGCCTTTTTCGATGCGGTAGGAATAGAATGTCTCCAAATCCGCCGCGGTGTCAAGGCCGCTGTCGTGAATGTTCTGAGGGCTAATGCCAGCTTCTTCCAGCTGTTGCTTAATCATGGTCACGATGTCTACCTCGTAGTGCGGCGGACGAATGCAGGGAGAAATGACGGCAATGCAATCTGCCGCCTGTACTCCCAGTACTTTGTACATGGATTTAAGCGTTTCGCCCACGATGTTCTGCAGTGTGCCGGCCTTGCCGGAATGAACCAATGCACGGCTCTGGCTTACCGTATCGTATATCCAGACGGCAGCACAGTCGGCCACATAGATTCCCAGGCAGCAGTCTGCCTTGCCTCCACAGAAAAGAGCATCTACTCCCTCCACCGGATAGGAACAACCGATGTCTCCCACCAGCGCTACTTTATTGCCATGCACCTGCTGGGCGCGGCGCAGCATTTTTGGCGCAATGCCGCCTTCCTCCAGCACGGCTTCGTGGATTGGGGTGAGTGCCTGGATGACGGCATTGCGATCCGTGGTGGTCTCAATGCCGGGAACCCGGGTGATGAAACGGGCAAAGTTCTCGGGGTAGGCGGTGAGAACGTTCAGGTAGTCTGGTGAATATCTGCTCATACGGATAAGGATTTTATGCCATGTTCTTGCGAACTGCTGCCGTGCGGCGGGAAATGACGCGGCGAGCTGTGTTCATGGGGGTAGAAGCGTCTTCTCTCGCCATCATCTGGGCCAGGTCCGATGCAATGTTGTTGCGCATCTGGGCTACCAGTTCACGCCCCTGGTTGGTGATGCGTACCATTATCTTGCGGCGGTCTGCTGCGGCCGTGTAGCGCTTCAGGTGCCCAAGCTCCTGCAGTTTGTCAACCATGCCGGTTGCTGCGGCGGTGGAGTGCCCCATCATCTTGGCAATGTTACTCATGGAAAGGCATTCTTCCTCTGCCAGGTATGCCAGCAGGAAGAACTGAGGAAATGAAACCTTGCCTTTTGTCAGTTCCGGAGAAAGACGCAGAATGCAGCTGCGCTGGGAGAAAAGTACGAAGTCTGCAAGGTTCTGTACATCCTGTTCGTGCTGGTGAGAGTCGGTAGTATGTGTCGGCTTTGTCATCGCTTGATGAGGGGCTGTTCGATTATGATATTACGGCTTTCTGTAATTTTTGCAAGCCCAAAATTTCAGCCCTTCCGAAACGAAAAATGAGCAGACGGGAATGTGGGGGAGAAAAGATGCGAATCATACAAGATGTAGTGTTTCGCATGCTGAAAAAAGTTTTATACTTTATTCAGTAGTGTGATGAGAATCAGGGTGAAGGAGGGGCAATATACAGGATATCACGGAGTTCCTGGGTCATCAGATTCTCGGTTTCAAGGCGTTCGATATGAGCGCGAATTGCCTTCCAGATTGTGATGAAAGACTTTCTGTTTTTCAGGACGGCAATGCAGTCCTGCTCAGTAGGGTCGGGCAGGGTCTGCTGCATGGCCGTAAGTTTATCGCTTTCGGTTTTCAGCTCCTTGAGCCGGGGTATGGCTGCCTGGGTGGATTCAGCGTCCCGGCAGCTGTTGAGGCAGAGTTCGGTTCGCGAGAGAAAGTCCAGGATGTCGGACGCGAGATCAACATGGTTGGTCTGTTCCTCTTGTGCATTTGTGCACAGCAGCGTGAATCCCAGGCCGAGACTAAACAGGAATGAGCGCATGGTTGAGAGGGCTGTTAATGGTTCGTGCGATGCCCTTTTTTGCCTGTGAGCTTGACCGGAGTGCCGCAACCGGGGCATGAGTAACGCAGACAGAACAGGATATGCAGTGCTGTTGCTACGTTGTAGCCGAGTCCGGGAATGTGATTGGCGGCGCGGTTGCGGGCGTAATCCCGGAAGGTGAAGAGACGCATGTGGCAAACCGGGCACGTGGCTGCACGAGAAATGAAGAGATAGGGCAGACAGGGGATAATTATAAGCCCGATTGCCAGAAGCGGCAGGGGAATATCCGGCAGGTTGTCTGTTGCCATTAACACCGGTAGCACAAAGATGGAAATGGTCGGGATGACGAGTATCAATGTGCCGATTGCTGCAAAAAATGCCAGCACTGGATGATTGGTGCGTACGGCACTATGCAGAATTTTTTTCTGGTGATATTTCTTTATCTGTCTCTCAATTTTCGGGCTTTCCTTCTTTCTGTGACCGTAACGGAAGCCGGTAGTAGGGCCTACGTTCCTGATGCTGAATTCTTTAGATGATTCGCTTTCCGAAGACGGGCCGAATTCGGCAACACAAATTTCGTGCAGACTTTGAATTCGTGGGCGGGAAAGAACAAATTGTCTCTCGGGGAAGAATTCCTTAGCTCTATGCAAATCTGCTACAATTTGCTCGACTGATGTTCTTGCAAGTTGTTCCGGAGAGGAGATGCCGCAAAGAGAAAGTTCGTTTTTCTCTTGCTCGCTGAGTTTGCTGAAAAAATGTGGTTCCATAGGTTTGGATTACTTTAGAGGAGAGCCTGGAGCATGGATTCGAGCTGAGCTGTTTTGGATTCCCATTCAGCCAGTCGGGCCCGTTCCAGGTCAACCACAGCAGCCGGTGCGCGGTCAACGAAAGAGGCATTGCCGAGTTTTGCTTTGCTTCTGGCTATTTCCTTGGACATCTTTTCAAGCTCTTTTGTGATGCGCGTGCGCTCTGCATCCACATCTACCAGCCCCTCCAGCGGGAGGAAGAGTTCGCCCAGGGGGGTGAGGGCTGTAGGTGTGCCCTTGGGAGCTTCGTAACCGGCGTTCACCTCAGCTGTTTGTGCGCCGGCCAGCAGCGCCAGACGTGCTGCGAGGTCTGCATCCACCGGCATACTGGCAGGCTTGAGCACGAACTTAACCTTGCGGTTGGTTGCCAGATTGTATTCGGCTTTCAGATTGCGGGCTTTGTTGGCTGTGTCGTAAAGAGCGGTGGCGGTGGCGCGAGCCTTGGAAACAGCAGTATCATCCAGCCCGGAGAGCAGGGTATCAGCGCTGGGCAGGGTGGTGCTCATGAGCGGCTGGCCATCCCTGGCAAAGCCCAGACTCGCCCAGAGTTCTTCCGCAATGTGCGGCATGATGGGAGCCAGCAGGGCCAGGTAGTGGCGCAACACGGTATCCATGGTGAAGAGCGTTGCGTTCTTCACAGCGGGGTCACCTTCGCGGAGGTCGTTCTTGACGGCCTCCAGGAACAGGGCGCAGTACTCATTCCAGAAGAAGGAATAGAGAGCCTGGGTGTAGGTGTTGAACTCGTATTTGCCGAGCCCCTCTGCCACGGTGGCGTGCAGCTCTTTGAGCTTGGAGAGGATGTCGATATGAACGGCGGTGAACTTCGGAGCAGGTTCAGTACTGGCTGCGCCCTGCATCATGCGGAAACGGGCGGCATTATACAGCTTGTTGGCAAAGTTCTTGCCTTCTTCAATCTGTTTTTCATCGAACTTCACATCGGTGCCGGTGGGGGCAATGCGCATGAGACCGAAGCGCAGACCATCTGCACCATATTTTGCGATAAGATCCAGCGGGTCGGGACTGTTGCCCAGACTCTTGCTCATCTTGCGTCCCATCAGGTCTCGCACGATGGAGGTGAAGAATACATTGCCGAAAGGCTTACCGCCGGCAAAACGGTAGCCGGCCATAATCATGCGGGCTACCCAGAAGAAGATGATATCCGGCCCGGTCACCAGGTCGCTGGTGGGGTAGAACTTGGCAAGGCAGTCCTTGTCCATGGTGGAGAAAGGCCAGAGCCAGCTGCTGAACCAGGTATCCAGCGCATCTTCGTCCTGCACCCAGTTTTCGGGGTCAGTGGGCGGCTCTACACCTACGTAGATATCTCCGGCAGCGGCGTCTTCCACATCAAGCTTGGTGGCTTCCTGAAGCTCTGTAGCCTTGTCTTTCTTGTACCATACCGGGATGCGGTGTCCCCACCACAGCTGGCGGGAAATGCACCAGTCCTGGATACCCTCCAGCCAATGGGCATAGGTCTTGCCCCAGTGTGCCGGGCGGAACACGATATCGCCATTGGCCACGGCCTCGGCGGCTTCCTTGACGCAGGGGTACTTCAGGAACCACTGCATGCTCAGACGCGGTTCAATCGGTACATCGGAACGCTGGGAGATACCCACGTTGTTCTCGTAGTCCTCTACTTTTTCAAGAAGCCCTTTGGCTTTGATGAGCTCGATGGATTTGTCGCGGGCTTCAAAGCGCTCCAGACCATGCAGTTCCGGGCAGCCGGGGCAGTTGATGTGACCATCGGCGGTGAGTACATCGATGATTTCGAGATTGTTCTTCATGCCCACCTCAAAGTCGGTGCGGTCGTGGGCGGGGGTTATCTTGAGAGCCCCGGTACCGAACTCGATTTCCACGTGGTCATCGGCAATGATGGGGATTTCGGCCTCACAGAGCGGGCGGATAACCGTTTTGCCGATAAGGTGGGAGAAGCGCGGGTCTTTCGGATTCACCGCCACGGCCACGTCTGCCATGATGGTTTCCGGGCGGGTGGTAGACACCAGGAGCTGGCCGCTGCCATCTGCCAGTTTGTAACGGATGGTGTATAGTTTACTCTTGGAGGGAGTCATGATAACTTCCTCATCGGAGAGAGCGGTCAGGAGAACCGGATCCCAGTTCACCATGCGGTGCCCGCGGTAGATGAGCCCTTCGTTGAAAAGTTCGGTGAATACGCGGGCTACTTCGGGGGCGTATACATCATCCATGGTGAAGCGTTCGCGCTCCCAGTCACAGGAGCAGCCCAGTTTCTTGAGCTGTTTGATGATGATGCCGCCGTGTTTTTCTTTCCAGTCCCATACCATGTTCACGAAGGCTTCGCGGCCTACGTCGAACCGGGTGCGGGGCGGGTTTTCCTTGGCAAGTTCCTTTTCTACTCGGGCCTGGGTGGCGATGCCGGCGTGGTCGGTACCGGGCAGCCAGAGCACCTCTTTGCCCTCCATACGGGCACGGCGGGCGAGAATATCCTGAATTGTGTTGTTGAGCACGTGTCCCATGTGCAGTACGCCTGTAACATTAGGCGGGGGAATCACAATGCTGTATGCAGGTTTATCAGAATGAGGGTCTGCATGGAAGCAACCCCCTGATATCCAACGTTCCTGCCATTTTTCTTCAACTAAGGTCGGTTCGTAAGCCTTGGGCAATTCAGTCATGACAGCGCGATTTTACTCTTAAAGATTGCTGAAATCAAGCCTTTTCGCGCGACTGACGCACAGAGGGAAATCTTGACAGAAATTGAGCTTTGATGTATGCTCGGCGCGCGACATGAAGACGGTGCGAAATATTCTTTTAGCGGGCTTGCTGGCCTGTTGTTCTTTCACGCAGGCAGTGGAGGTGGTTCTGTGCGGAGGCGTGGCCCTGCGTTCGTGGGAAAATTTCCGCGGGCCGGCGGCGCATGATAACTGGTGGGCCAATTTTGTACGAGCCTCCACGGTGTATATTGATGGTGCGCTTGCTCGCAACCCCGGTAAGGATATCCTCTGGATTGTTTATCGCCCGTCCTATATCACCCGAGGCAAGGAGAACAATACAGATTATATTTCCCGCATCAAGGAAACGGCTGCCAAGCGCAACATCCGTTTCAAGTTTGTGGATTCTGCAGATGAAGCTTTTGCCGCTATCAATAAGGCTCCTCGCAACAAGAAAGACCGCATCACGGCATTCTTTTATTTTGGCCATAGCAATCCGCATGCGTTCATGCTTGATTACAGCAACGATATCATGGCTGCTTCTACCGCCTGGATGCATGAAAAGGATTTGGCATCCAGGATTAACCCGGCGGTTTTTGACCCCAATGCCGAATGCTGGAGCTATGGTTGCTATACCGGCCGCAGCATGAGCCGCTACTGGCGCGATGCTTTCAAGGTGGGGCTTTGGGGGAATATGGAATCCACCCGCTACCAACCGGTGGGTGAAGGAAAGCTGCCCGCCGGTGCTGGTAAGTGGGTGCGCTGAGCAGAGCTGGTTAATCAAAAAAGCGGTGCGCTGAGTGACGCACCGCTTTCCATTTTAAGCTTTTTTCTTACGGGTTGCCCGTTTCTTAGGAGCTGGTGTGGGCTTTTCTTCCGTGAAGGCGATATCGCTTGTGCCTTCGGGGCGAATCGCCCGGCTCATGCAGCCTGCGGCCAGCTCACCGCGTAGAATAGCCTCGGCGATGGGATCTTCGAGCAGACGCTCAATCGCGCGGCGCATGGGGCGGGCTCCATACTGCGGGTCATAGCCCTTGTCCACGAGCATACTGATAACCTCTGGTGAGAGGGTAAGTGAAATCTGCTTGTCGGCCAGGCGCCGTACCAGTTTCTGAGCCTCGAGCGCCACAATCTTTTCCAAATCGGGCCGGTTCAACATGCGGAATACGATGAGTTCATCAAAGCGGTTGATGAATTCCGGGCGGAAATGCTTTTTAGCCGCCTCGGTAATCTTCTCTTTCATGCTGTCGTAGTCATCCTCATCACTTGCAGCGGCGCCGAATCCCATGGTGCTCTGCTGGCTGGCAAGGCTTGCTCCCACGTTGGAGGTAAGAATGATGATGGTGTTGCTGAAATTGACCTTGCGGCCGAGCGAATCAGTCATGCAGCCTTCCTCCAGTACCTGAAGCAGCAGGTTCATCACATCCGGGTGGGCTTTCTCCACTTCGTCGAAGAGAATGACCGCATACGGGCGGCGGCGCACGCGCTCGGTGAGCTGGCCTCCTTCATCATGCCCGACATAGCCGGGAGGCGAGCCAATCAGGCGACTGGTGCTGAATTTTTCCATGTATTCGCTCATGTCTACCTGGATGAGCGCTTCTGCTGTCCCGAACATGATTTCAGCAAGGTTGCGGGCCAGGTAGGTCTTGCCTACACCGGTGGGGCCCATGAAGAGGAATGAGCCTATGGGGCGGCGCGGGTCTTTGATGTCGGCTCGGCTGCGGCGCAGCGCGCGAGAGATAGCGGAGCAGGCGATATCCTGGCCGATGACCTTGCTTTTGAGCTCCTCCTCCATTCGCAGAAGTTTTTCTGTTTCTTTTTCCTCCATGCGGGCCAGGGGGATGCCGGTCCATTTGGAAACCACGGTCATGATGTCGTCCTCTGTTACCTCCAGGTAGCTGGAATCCATTTCTGATTTCCAGTTATCAACATTGCTGTTGATTTTTTTCTCGAGCGCTTTGATGGAATCGCGCAGATTGGCAGCGGTTTCAAAATCCTGTTTGCCAACGGCTTCTTTCTTGGCTGTTTCAAGCTGGCGCAATTCTTCCTCTTCCCGCTTGATTTCTGCCGGGCGGGTCATGATGGCCACGCGCATGCGGGAGCCGGCTTCATCCATGAGGTCGATGGCTTTGTCGGGCAGGAAACGGCCGGTCAGATAGCGTTTGGAGAGATAGGCCGCGCTTTCGAGTGCTTTTTCTGTATAGTGCACATGGTGGTGCTTCTCGTACTGCGGGGCAATACCTTTGAGAATGAGCACAGTATCCTCCACTGAGGGTTCGTTTACCTGCACTTGCTGGAATCGGCGTTCGAACGCAGCATCTTTTTCGATGTGCTTACGGTATTCGTTGAGCGTGGTGGCACCGATGGCCTGCATTTCACCGCGGGAAAGCGCGGGTTTGATGATGTTGGAGGCATCCATGGTGCCTTCGGCAGAACCTGCACCGATGAGGGTGTGAATTTCATCGATAAAAAGGATGATGTTTTTTTCCTTGCGGATTTCATCCATCACGGCTTTGAGGCGTTCCTCAAACTGACCGCGGTATTTGGTGCCGGCTACCATGAGTGCCATATCCAGCGAAATCAAGCGCTTGCCAAGCAGGAATTCCGGTACGTCACCAGCGGCAATCTGCTGTGCAAGTCCTTCTACAATGGCTGTTTTGCCTACACCAGCCTCGCCCAGCAGTACTGGGTTGTTCTTGGTTCGGCGGCAGAGAATCTGGATTACACGCTCCAGTTCTGCATGTCGCCCGATAACCGGGTCCATTTCGCCAGCTGCAGCTTTTGCCGTGAGGTCTCGGCCGAATGCACTCAGAGCAGGGGTGTTGGAGTTATTGCTGAATGAGGCTGTGTTGTTGCCTGCTGTCTGGCGGTGCAGGAAGGCGTTGCTGTCATCCTCGTCTTCCTCATCGCGGCGGGGGCGCTGCGGTCCATCCACGGGGAGGTCGTCTCCTCCGCCTGGGGCGGAATCCATGCCGAAACCGGGGTTGATTTCCTCCATGACTCCACGGCGGGCTGATTCGTAGGTGAGACCGGCTGAAACCAGACTGTGCCAGGCCAGGCCATCGTCATCGCGCAGCATGGCCAGCAGAAGGTGCTCGGTACCCACATAGGTGTGTTTGAGCTTCTTTGCTTCCTCACCTGCGTGAATCAGGATTTTGCGCACTCTCGGGGTGTAAGGTAGTGAGCCCTCAGCTGCAGTAGAGCCGGGAACTACACTCTGCTCAATCTTGAAAGTTAAATCTGCAATATCAATTCCGGCATTTTCCATGACGCTGATGGCGACTCCCTGACCCAGCTTCAGCAGACCGAGCAGCACGTGCTCGGCACCAATGAAATTGTGGTGGAAGCGGTCGGCCTCGCGGCGGGCGATATTCAGAACCTGTTGAGCGCGGGGGGTGAAGTTGTTGTTCATGCGGGTGTGTCAGAAAAATGGTGTGGGTGGTTGTGGAGAAATTCGCGGGCTGATGCAGCGCGCATGAGGCAGAGCTGCGGGTCTCCGTGTTCCTCTGCCATGGCGGTGATGGTGGCCTGTTCAAGTCCGAAGTTGTTGAGAGCAATGAGAATGTCCTGTTCGTCCTCATCCCAGCGTATAAGCCCTTGCAGGGTTCCCAGCCGCAGTAGAGAAACGGCATCGCGGAGCTCTTTGATGCTCAGGCGGCGGCAGTTGTTCAGCAGGCCATAGGCGCGGCTGATGGCATCTTGCAGGTAGAGTCCGGAATCTGCCAGCAGCTTGCGGCGCACCTGTTGCTCCCGGCGTACCAGGTGGTGAATCACATCGGTGAAGCCGGCCTGGAGTTCTTCTGTGCTGTCCTCCGGGCCGGGAATGGAGAAAAGTACGAAGAGATGCCCGGTGTCATCCTGAGAGTCGGAGAAATACGGGGAGATGCTGACATGTAGTTTCTCGAGAGCCTTGGTGACCTGATTCATCATGTTGGCCAGGGTGAGCCCGGGCAGATGCAGCAGACAGTATAGTTGCAGCCCATCACCCGCTTCCGTGGGGATGCTGGTCAGGTAGCCATTCTGCGAATCGTAGGCAAAGTCGAGTTCTTCCTGCAGCAAATCATCAAGCAGCTCAAGCTCCTGCAGCCCGGCATCGAAGTCGAGGCCGTTGTGGAAAGCATGCGCAACGAGGTGTTCCTCTTCATTCACCATGATGACAACGGGCTTGTTCTGGGGAATGATGACATGGCAACCATCCTGGCGCGCGGCCATGCAGGGCGTGAGCTGTTTGCGGGTGAGCAGGGCGCGGCGCTTGCCGTAGTTCAGTTCACTCATCTCCGCATAGAAAGCAGTCTTGAAGCCTCGCAGGTTACGGATAACCGGCAGAATGATATCTGCCACAGCATGCCGGGATTCGCGGGTGCTCCAGCCGGGAAAACTGAAGTTAGTCAGGTTGCGCACCATGCGCACAATAGACCCCAGCACCACGCCATTGGTCGTGTTGCGGTCTGGTTTCCACCTCATGGTGGATTTCAGCATGGTGTCGAATTTCATGCTTTATCAGAGGGGAGGCTGTTAATCTGATCCCGTATTCGTGCGGCCTGTTCGTAATCTTCGCGGGCTACAGCCTGTTGTAGCTCAGCCTGCAGGCGGGCGCGAGTGATTCCGGTAGATGCTGGTTTTGAATCGGTGCTTTCAATTTCTGCGGTCGGGTCTAGTTCCCTGGCAAATACTGTATAGCAATCCGGGCAACCTAAGTGGCCGGTGCGGCGGTAATCATCTACAGAGAATCCGCATACAGGGCAGCGGCTCAGCATACTCATGGGAGCGGCGGTCGTTTGCGGCCCGACTCCCTGGGTCAGCTCCCGTACCAGTTTATCCACCCGGTCTTTAAATTCTTCAGGGAAGAATTTTTCTGCAAAGGTGAGAGACTGAGGGTCGAAGAGCCCCTTGGCCCGGGCGCAGGCTTCGCACAGGGCAAGTTCAGACACTTGTCCATTTATTATCTGCGTCAGAAACATCGACGCTCGCTTGCCGCATATCTGGCACTTCTTCACACCCGCAAGGGTACACGAAATTACCTGAATATACCAGAAATCTGCGCGTCTTTCTGTGTCAGCAAGACAGTATGGCTCTGCATTGTGGTGTTGACGCCGCGGCAGGAGCATGGTAAATTGACCGCGTACTATGTCCGGGACCCCGCAGCAGAACATTCACCTGATGAGCGATATTCTGGCCAGCCAGGTGGCTGCCGGTGAGGTGGTGGAACGTCCGGCTTCTGTTGTTAAGGAGCTGGTGGAGAATAGCATAGATGCCGGGGCTCATAGCATTCGCGTAGAGATTCGCCGGGGTGGAGTCTCGCTGATTAAGGTAACGGATGATGGCTGTGGCATGAGCAAGGAAGATGCCGCGCTTTGTCTGCAGCGCCATGCTACCAGCAAACTGATGCAGGTGGAGGATTTGTTTGCCATTCGCCAACTTGGGTTCCGTGGTGAGGCTTTGCCCAGTATAGCCTCTGTTTCGCATCTTACGCTGACTACCCGCCGTGCCGGGGATGTGGAGGGCTGGTCGCTCAGCTGTGAGGGGGGAGTGGCGAATCCGCTCATGAATGCTGGTTGTGCACCTGGTACAGAAATCAGCGTAAGCAATCTTTTCTTCAATACGCCGGTGCGGCGTAAGTTCTTGAAAAGCGATGAAACGGAATCCGGCCACATAGAGCATCAGGTGCGTCTGCATGCCCTCGCTTTCCCGGAGCTGCGCTTCACTCTTATCCGCGATGGTCAGCAGGTGTTTGATGTGCCCGCCACGCATGATATGCGCCAGCGTATTGCGGAGTTTGTGGGGCGGGAAACAGCTGCTGCACTTATGCGCATCCGCCCCACGGAGGCTCCGGGGGTGCGAGTCAGCGGGTATCTCATGCCTATATCTGCCGCGCGACGCAATCGTCGCATGCAGTATGTTTTCCTGAATGGCCGCCCCATTGAGGATCAGATTATCAACCGGGCCGTGCGCGATGGCTATGGTGGGTTCCCTCCCGGGCTGCATCCTGCTCTTTTTCTGTACCTGGAGGTGGAGCCGGCCCTGGTGGATGTGAATGTGCATCCCGCTAAGCGGGAAGTGCGTTTCCGGCGGCCGGCAGAGGTGACCATGGCAATCATGGATGCGGTGGCTGCTACGCTGGCAGCGCATGCGCGTGGAACAGAGCCTGAACCTGTTGAGACTGCCGCTTCCGCGTCCGTTCAGCCAGAGTCAGCGCCCGTAGCGGCTCCGGTGAGGCCAGCACCAGCAGTTGCTCCTGTTCTGCCTCGCGAGACGCCTCGTCCTGCGCTGGTGCTCAAACCGCTGGTTACGCCGCGGCAGCAGGAGTTTGAGCTGCCGTCTGCACCCGTATCTGCGAGTTCGCCGGCACCGGTGTTTACCCCCGTGGCGCAGCCGCTGAATCTGCCCAATTTCCGCCATATCGGCACGCTGCACAACCAGTATGCCATATTCGAGAATACTGAGGGAATGGTGCTCCTGTCGCCCCGTGCTGCCCGCGAACGCATTATCTTTGAACGCTTGCAGGAAAGTAACCGGCATCCGCTCATTTCCCAACAGTTGCTGGTGCCGGAGCTCCTTGAGCTTGATACCCGTGATATGGGCATCGCCATGGAGGTGAAACCCCAGCTTGAACAGGCGGGGTTCCAACTCTCTCCATTTGGGCGTAATACATTGCGGGTAGAGGCTGTTCCTGCTATTCTGCCGCTGCGCAAGGTAGGTGATTTTGTGCAGGAATTGTTGCGTGTATTTACTAGCGGAGAAGTGCGTCTGACCCGCAGTCGCAGCCCCTTTGAACCCTTTGCCCGCCAACTTGCGCAACAGTATGCACGCCAGGAAGATATGACCGGATATCTGCGCAATCCACTTCCTTTGCTGGCTGCCTTGCTGGAGTGCGAAATTCCCTATTGCAGCCCGGGCGGCAAGAGTACGCTGCTGCCGTTTCCCATGGCTGAACTCAACCGCCGTTTCCAGGTCCAGTAACACCGCGCGTCTCTACTCATTATAAATTAGTGAAATGTAGCAATCTTGGCTTGCATTTCGGGCGGAAAAGCGTATAATGCCCGGGCATATTCTGCATGAAAAAGCTGCTCTACATAGCCGGATTATCACTTGCGCTGGGGAACATGAGCCCGGCGCAGGAGCAGGATGTGCTGGAACTGGATGCCCCCACCGCTGGTGGAGCCGAGATGGAGGCTGCGCGTACCCTCAGCGAGCAGTTCCTCCGCACGGCTCATGAAATGTGGTTCTTGCTTTCCGGTATCAGCAGCAGGGAAGATGCAGATAAAGCGGCCTCTCGTTTCCTGGAGCAGGTGAAACTCACTTTCGAATTGGATAACCGGCTGAGTAATATGCCTCTCATTTCGCCAGAGACTGAATGCGTAGGAATGATGGATGGCATACAGATGCGTATTCTCGAGACATTGGATGACCTGCACGCTGAGTTTTTGAGTCTGTGCCGCGCCAATTGCTACGGCTCTCAACAGCTCAGCGCTGTTTTTGAACAGGCTGTGCAGATGGGCCTGTTTGCGGAAACTGACGTAGAGTTGCTTCACCAGACTCCGGTCGTTCCGCTTACAGAGGAGGAGTCGGAGAATGAGATATTGCGCATAGAACGCCTGCTCTCACCAGACCGCGAGGTGCTTGATATTCTGGAGGATGTGCAGGATGCGGAAAGCGCTGCAGAGGCTGTAGCAGAGCTGATGCAGCTCACACAGCGCTTCAAGCCGCTTGAACCCGCTACGGATATGGGAAGCAGGGCCTTTACTCCTGAAACGGCCATGAAAGCCCGCGAGGCCATGGCGCCCATTGAACCGGTGCTCTGGGCTATTCGCAGCGAGATTGTCCGTATAGCGGCAATTCCGGGATATGAGGCTGAAACCTTTGATTCTTTTTCCGATGCTCTGGATGCTATCTTTGAACTGCTGGGCAGCACGCATCGCCGCTTGTTCGAGTCTGTGTTTGATGCATCATTCCGTTCGGACCTGGAATCCGCTCTCCAGGAAAAATCCATTTCAACAAAATAAGTCAATACAATCATGCCTGTTTCTGATTATCTCGTGACCATTGGTCTGGAAGTTCACTGCCAGATTAAGACAGAGACCAAAATGTTTTGCTCCTGCAAGGCCGGGTTCGGCTATGAGCCGAACACAAATGTGTGCCCCACCTGTCTGGGTATGCCCGGTGCGCTGCCTGTTCTCAATAAATACGCTATTGAGCGCACTATTCTCACCGGCATGATGCTGGGCTGCACCACTCCGCCTGTTTCCAAGTGGGATCGAAAGAACTATTTCTACGCAGATATGCCCAAGAACTACCAGACCAGCCAGTTGGACTTACCGCTCTGCATTGGTGGCGAGGTTCCGCTGTATGCCTGGGCTTACCCGGCGGATTGCAAGGTGAAGGCCGATGGCCCCGTGGTGCGTACGGTGAAGCTTGACCATATTCACCTGGAGGAGGATGCCGCCAAACTGACCCACTACAATGGCTATTCCGTGGTGGATTATAACCGAGGCGGCACTCCGCTCATGGAAATCGTATCAGCTCCGGATCTGACCAGCCCGGAGGAAACATATGCATATCTCAAAAGCCTCCAGCAGATGATGATCTGCGCTGGCATTTCTGATGCCGATATGGAGAAGGGCCAGATGCGCTGCGATGTGAACGTGTCTCTGCGTCCCAAGGGGCAGAAAGAGCTTGGCGCCAAGATAGAGATGAAGAACATCAATTCCATGTCTGCCGCGCGCCGGGCGCTCATTTATGAGATTCACCGCCAGGCAGAGGAACTGGATATGGGCATTGCCCAGGTGCAGTCCACCCGCCGCTGGGATGATACGCTGGGTGAAAGTATCGTGATGCGTACCAAGGAAAATGCGCATGACTACCGCTACCACACATGCCCGGATCTGATTCCGGTGCAGACGGCTCCACTAGTGGATAAAGTGCGCGATATGCTGCCAGAGCTTCCGGATGCGCTGCATGCACGCCTGCAGAGTATGTATGGTTTGCCCGTGGCCGATGCCAATACCCTGGTGGGTGATTTCAAGCTCTGCCGTTACTTCGAGGAAGCAGCCCGGGGCAGCAAGGCTCCGCGTAAGGTGGCCAACTGGGTTATCAATAACCTCACCGCTGTGCTGGCTGAAAAGGAACTCAGCATCGAAACCTGTCCGCTGGCTCCGAAGTCGCTGGCCGGCCTGGTGGATATCATTGAGGATGGCCTTGTTTCCAACAACCAGGCTCGTGAGGTGCTGGAGAAGATGTGGGAGTCTGGCATGAGCGCCGCCGAAGCAGCCGATGCCATGGGATTCAAGAAGACGGATACCAACGCGTTGGATGCCGTAGTGGATCAGGTGCTTGAGGAAAATCCGGATATGGTTGCCATTGTGAAAGGTGGCAATATGAAACTTATCAACGCTCTTACCGGTAAGGTGATGAAGGTGAGCAACCCGAAACCTAACCCGAAGATGGTTACCGAAATTATTCTGGCCAAGCTAGGCCTGTAAGACTTCTGTACGTCACCTGTGATAAAAACGCGCTCCTGCGGCTTATGACGGGAGCGCGTTTTGAATGGTCAGATTCTTATTCCTCTTCCTGCGGCAGGTGCTGTTTCAGGAAATCGAGCAGGTAATCGGGTGTGAGCAGCTCGCTGGTCACCACGGGGGCTTTGCCAGGGACATAGAGGGCATTCACCGGCACGGAACTGCGCCTCAGTTTCCGCATCTCAGCATCAATCTGCTCATTGGCGGTAGTCTTATCTGCTCGCATCAGCACGACGCCGGCGGCATTCATGGCGGCGTTTACTTCATCCGTATAGGCCACTTTCTTGTTGGCCTGGCAGGTGACACACCACCTAGCGGTGAAGTCGACGTAAACCGGGGTGTCATTCTCCAATGCTTCCTGCATGGCGGCAGGGCTCCATTCCTCCCATTCCAGGGAGTCAGAGTAGGGGCGTGCTCCCCAGAATCCTGCAGCTGCCAGCGCCAGCGCCACGATAAAGCCGATGACGCGGGTGGAAAGCGGACGGAACGGCAGGCACCAGCGGCCGTATACCCAGAAGGCAGCACAGAAGACCACGAGTGACATGTTCACCCACATGGTGTCGGCACTTTCGCTGACTGGCCAGAAAGCAAGGTATACGTACAGCATCCAGGCGGCTGCAGCAAAGAGCAGAAAGGAAAGCCCCTGCTTCAGGGATTCCATCCATTCGCCCGGCTGAGGCAGCAGCCGCACCAATCCCGGGAACAGACCCAGTACAATATACGGAGCCGATAGCCCCAGCGCCATGAAGGTGAGCGCCACGGTCATCCACACGCCGGGCAGGGCCATGGCAGCGGGCATGGCAGCCCCCAGGAATGGCGCGCTGCACGGGGTGGCTACCACGGTGACAAAGAACCCTTGGAAGAATGACCCCAGCAGACCTTCCTTGCTCTGCACGCTCTGGCCGGCCCCGGTGATGCCGGCTCCGATTTCGAATACGCCGAACATACTCAGGCCCAGCACGAGCAGGAGCAGGAGAATAGCGTACACAATCCAGGGATTCTGCATCCACTCCGCCCAGCTGCGGGTGGAGGACCCCGCATCATTCCACAGGGTGGTGAACCATTCTGTCCACGGCACTTCGGCCAGGGTACCCAGGTTCGAGAAGATAATCATGAGCGCGGAGATAATCCAGAACGAAACCAGCACACCCAGCACAAATACCATGGAGTGCGTGAATACCTTGCGGCGGCTGCCGCCTCCCATCTGTACAAAACTCATGACCTTGAGGCCTATGACCGGGAACACGCAGGGCATGAGGTTCAGGATGAGCCCGCCGATGAACAGGGAAAGACAGAGCGCGGCGATGCCCTCCGGCACGCCGCCGGCAGTAGCCACAGGGGCACCCACTCCGGTGCTGACAGCGCAATGGCTGCCTCCGAACACGAGCACTCCTTCCAATGTTTTAAGCGGCTTGCTCACAGAGGCTTCATCCTTCACCGGATACATGGGGTCGGAGTTGTCATTGCGGGTAAGGCTCAGGGTGTAGCTGCCGTCTCCATTGTCGGTGAGAATCTGCTGTGTTGTGGGGGAAATGCTGTTGTCTGCCGAGAAGAAATAGGCAGAGTCAAGACCGGGGGCTGCTGTAAAGCTGAGACGCACGCTGTTTCCCTGCTGGGTGGCAGTAATGCTGCTGGAGGTATCCCCCAGTTTTTCCACCTTGGTTTGTTCGTTTGCCCAGGTGGGGTTTGGTGTAGCATCTCCGCTGGTTAATTCTAGTGTTGAACTTTGAGTTTCTGGAGGATTGCACCCCTCATCGGAGCAGGTCTGGGCTGTAGCGGTTATGGTGAAGCTGGCTTTGGCTGGGGCATTTGCTTCCGGGGTGATTTTCCACACTACCAGAGCCTGTTCATACGTGTAGGCAACACCCAGCACGCCTTCATGTTTGTGCGGCGGCTGCCAGTAAGGTCCTTCTATCGTGAATCCCTCTGGTGCAGACAGCTCGGCAACCATGGCTTCACCCACGGTGGCAGGATTTTGCCAGTAGGCATGCCAGGGAGCGGTGAATTCTGTCTTTAGCGCCAGATAGAACGGCTTGCCGGCCTGGTAGCTTTGCACGCTGGCGGTGGAGCTTGTGCTCATGGTGGAGGGGGGGGCAAATCCCATCATACCCTCAAACTGCGCGCTACTCTGCGTGCAGCAGAGCATCAGGCAGAAAATCAAACTGCGGATGATATTCATGCCGCAATATTAGCACAATCGGTACAGCCATTGCAAGCCAGCTTTCTAATCCTCAGCCAGCAAATCGCGCATTGAGGCAAAGAAATCCGCGCATTCGTCCTCCGATGCGGGGGATTTCATCAGCTTGTCATAATCCACAAACTCATACATTTGTTTCGGGATTTCCTGGATGAAGCAGGAGGGCTGGCAGCGCTCTTCCTGCCCATAGCGGTTGCGTCTGGCACAGTAGGTCATGGTCAGCCGTTCGCGGGCACGGGTGATGCCTACATAGAACAGACGGCGTTCTTCATCCAGGCTCCCTTCATCCACCGAGCGGGTGTGAGGCAGCAGCCCTTCTTCCACGCCTACAATGTATACATGTGGAAATTCAAGACCCTTGGCGGCGTGCATGGTGATGAGACATACGCCGCTCTTGCTTTCGATATCATCTTCATCCCGGCTGTCATCCAGACAGATGCCGGCCAGAAAATCCGTGAGCTTGTGGCCTGGCAGCCAGTACTGGCGCAGCGCCACTTTGATGTCATCAATGGCGGCCTGGCGGCGCATCTTCTCTTCCTCGGTCTTGCAGTTTTTTGCAATGTATTCCTCGTACCCGGTTTCATTGAGAAAATCCTGGAGGATATCGACAAAGGGACGCTCACTTTCAGCAAATTCAGTACCATACCGGGTGACTAGCTCAGTAAACGCCTCAATGCTGTTCTGCGAGCGGGTGGAGCATTCCGCCAGGAATTCGATATCAACCAGCGTGGCCCAGAGGCTCTTTTTGTGGTCCCGGCTCCAGTCGATGGCAAAGGTGGCGGTAGTGGCCGATATGCCGCGGGGCGGGGTGTTGAGCACGCGCAGCAGATGAAGGTCGGCATCCGGGTTATCCATCATCTGGAGGTAGCTGAGCAGGTCTTTCACCTCCCGGCGGTCAAAGAAACTCTTGGTGCCTACCATGCGGTAGGGAATGTGGCGCTCCCGCATGGCCATTTCCAGCGCGCGACTCTGGGCATTTGCCCGGAAAAGAACCGCGAAGGATTCCCAGGGCATGCTGTCGCGTGCGTGCAGCTGGTCAATCTCATCGGCCAGGAATTCGGCTTCCTCCTGGCTGCCCGGCATAGCCATAAGACGCACCGGGTATGCGCCGTTCTTGTTGGTGCGCAGGGTTTTATCCCGGCGGCCGGTATTGTTGCGGATGAGGATGTTGGCGCAGTCCAGTACCTGGCGGGTGCAGCGGTAGTTTTCTTCCAGTTTGATGACGGTGGGATTCGGGAAGAAACTCTCGAAATCCAGGATGTTGGATATCTGCGCGCCGCGCCAGCCGTATATGGACTGGTCGTCATCGCCCACCACGCACACATTGTGCTCCGGACCCACCAGCTGGCGCAGCAGACTCATCTGCAGCGAGTTAGTGTCCTGGAACTCGTCCACCGTGATGTAGGAGAACCGTTTGTTCCATTTCTCATGAATGGTGGGGTAGCAGCGCAGTAACCGCTCGGTGAGGATGAGCAGGTCGTCAAAATCTACGGCATTCTGCGCTTTCAGTTCGCGCATGTAAGCCTTGGATACGGCGGCAATGAGGGTATCCTCAATCTGGTCAACGCCCAGCCCGTTGTTGCGCACGCGCGACATTTCTGCCAGCACCTGTGCCGGTTCCAGCTTCTCGCGGCGCGCGCCATATTCCATAATCAGGCGCTTGAGCAGCCCGCTCTGGTCGCTGCCGGTATAGATGGAGAAGTTTTCCTTATAGCCAAGTTTGCCGATATCCTGACGCAGAATGCGCACACAGAGCGAATGGAAGGTACACACCGTCATCTGGCGCGCTGCCTTGCGATCCACCAGCCCGGCCACGCGGTCAGCCATTTCATTAGCGGCCTTGTTCGTGAAGGTGAGGGCCAGGATTCCGCGCGGATTCACACCTTTTTCAATCATGTTCGCAATGCGGCAGGTCACCGTTCTCGTCTTGCCTGTCCCGGCTCCAGCCAGGATGAGTACCGGGCCGTTGAGCGTCTGTACCGCTTGTTTCTGGGCTGTATTCAGGCTGTTGATGTCGAATTTTTCTGCCATGGTCTGCGAAGCGGGGGAGAGCGTACCAGATTCCCGCGTCCTGCGCAAGTACAATCTGCCGGATGCAGTCATCGGACCAAATGTGGAAAGATGCGGGCGCACCTCCCGCACTCGATAATTGTTTTTCTCCCCGGCCGTGTATATCGCTTTTTCAGCCTTGACAAGAGACGTTCGTGTAGTTAGATTGCAGATAGTGCAACTGTTTATGATACGCCGTTTGCTTGTGTTTTGTCTGGCATTTCTTGTTGTCGGGGGGGACTGGTCGTGTGCCTATGCTGCGCCCGGGCGCAATAAGCGCACCAGGACGGCCGCCCAGATACGGACGGAGATGAAGCGGACGTATACCCCCCGCAAGATGCGGGATGCGTTGAAAAAAATCCTTGATGGCACGGATGTTCCGGCCTCAATCCAGCAGCAGATGACTGACAAACGGCTTCTGATTGAGAACCATACAGGGGTGTCTCCTTTCGATGCCATATTCAACCAGCTGATGGCGGAGGTTTATATGGGGCAGCGCCACCCGGAGGATGTCCGCATCAATGGCCACAGCATGCTGTGGTTTGCCGTAGAAAAAGGTATGCTGGACTGCGCGAAATACCTTATCGAGGAGAAGCGTGCGGATACCAGCGTATTCTGCAATGGTGAATCTCTGATATGCCGCGCGGCTCGCTCCGGTAACAAAGACCTGGTGGAATATCTGGAAAAAGAGCAGCGCCTTTTTCTGAATGACCCCCGCTGCCGGGCTCAATGGAAAGGTGCCTGTGGTATTCTGAAACGCGCCATGCAGAGCGGTAACCGGGATTGTATCGAATATATCTATGAACGGCTTAAGCCCCTCATTCCCAGCAATCCCAAAGCCATTACGTTGATTGATTCCACCGGGTTTTCGGGAGACGATAAAATCATGGAGTGGGTAGAGAGTCTCGGCTGGCCTTTCCGCCGGAATGAAATTCTGCTCCGCGCTGCCGTTGTGCCGGATGTCACGGTGCTGCGATACATGGAAACGCGTGGCGCCCAGTTTGACTATGTGGGCACGGCCGGGTATACCCCGCTGATGACGGCCGCCCTGGGGGGGAATACTGACTGCGTGCATTTTGTCCTGAACAAGATGAAGGATGATGAGGCTAGAACAGCCGCAGTCAGAAGGGTGGCCGAAACCGGCGATACGGCCTTGGATTTAGCCGCCCTTTCCGGGGAGGTCGGGGTTATCGGCCGCCTCCTGGAGCTGGATCCCAAATTCAAGTACGAGGAGGATTATACCGGCTGCATTTTTGAAAATGCAGTTGCCTCTGGTTCGTTGAATATGCTGGCCAAGGTCATCAGCCTGACCTCTGCTCAGCCTGTTCATATCAACAGAGCCTTGTGTGCCGCCGCCCGCCTTGGGCAGCTGGAGATGGTCCGGAAACTGGTCAGTAATTACATGGCTGCGGTGAACGCTTCCAGCATCATCCGCATTCGCCATTCCTTCCCATATGAGGATATGGTGGGCAGGAAAGGCACCCTGGAGGTGGCAGAAACCACTCCTCTCATAGCTGCTATTGCCGGGGGGAATATGGGGGTGTTCCGCTTCCTCGTAGACAACAATGCGGATTTAACTGCGTCGATAGGCAATGGAGATTCCCTGATGACTCCTCTCCGCGCGGCGGCCCGCAGCGGCCAGCCGGATATGCTCAACTATCTCATCATTGCCACCAGGGCCTATGAGAACCCGGACCCTGCCGTGTTGAACCTCGCTGCGGCCAATGGAAATCTCGCCTGTGTCCGCCTGCTTGTGGAAAGTGGCTGGGATGTCAATGCCCCGGATCCCGAAACCGGGCTGTATGCGATTCAGGCTGCCTGCATCCGCGGTTCGGATGCCCCCGGCGCCAATAACTGGAATTACGACTCCGGTTCCATGCATGCTGCCTGTGTTGCCTACCTGCTTGAGAACGGAGCCGATGCATCCGGCGAAATCGGGCGGCGAGCCAAAGCTCTTGCGCTGCACGATGAGGTGCCCCTGTTTGAATGCGCGTCTCTGCTGTGGAACATAGGTTCGGCTCTCTCCATCGATGAAATGCGCTACCCCCTCCACAGAGCCGCTGAGCTGGGACGCCACAGATGGGTAAAGGAATTGCTGCCGGGGCTGAAATCCAGACTGGAATCAGATGAGCGTAATACTGTGCTTTTCACTTTTTCTCTGGTGCGGGATTCTCATGTCCCATACGAGGAGGCCCCCTCGAACTCAGACTATTCTCACGGCAAATGCCTCCGGCACTTGAGGCCGGTCGCTGCTCCACTTACTCCCGAGCAAAAGAATTACCTGCGGCGTAATCAGATTACTCTCGAGCTCAAATGAACCTCCTCCTGCATACCTGAGCTATGCGAAAGTATTTTACGCATGTCGCGGGTCTGCGTTCGAGTCTGCGTTTTTTGTTTTTTGATTGACAAACTGTGCGAAATATGTTAGTAATCAATGTGTTATGATTACCCCCCCCTATTTTCCTCTTAAGCGTCTGAGTGTATTACTGTTAGCTGCCTTGGCGCTGGGTGCAGCGCCGCTGCCTTGCTATGCTGCTGGAGATAAACCCGCCAAGGCCTCCAAGGGAAAGAAAAAGGCGAAGAAGAAAGGTAAGAAAGGCAAGAAGGCGAAGAAAGTTGCCAATGCCGCAAAAAAAGCCGGGCAGGAGAAGAAAAAAGCAGGGGGTGATGTACTGATTGCTGATGCAAAGACCCCGTTTGATAAGCTTTTCAACCAGGCAATCCAATGGGTGCAGGAAGGTACCTACGGGCCGGATGATATCCGGGTGAATGGAAAATCCCTGTTTGAATATGCTGCCTCGCGCGGGCAGTTGGCGGCCATGAAGTTGCTGGTGGAAGCCGGCTCAGAAGTCAAGGTCATCGAAAGCTGTGCTCCTGCCATCGCCTCGGGCAGGGTCGAGTGCATCAAGTACATGCAGGAACTGGGAATTCCTTTGTGCTCACCGAGAGAGCGAGACAGCAAGCAGTGGACGATGGAGCAGGCAATTTTGAGTGGCAATATAGAGTTTGCCAGCTATGTATATGAGCAGTTGCGACCATATGACAAGGCCTCGATAATTATAAATCCCCACAGTATACGCTATGCGTCTTTGAGAAGTGGAAATGTAGAAATGGTGAAATACTGGCAGGAAAAAGGGATAGAACCACAGAGAGATGATGTGTTACATGCCGCCGTAAGCGGAAAATTGGAGATGCTGCAATTACTCGGTGATAAGGTGGACGCAATTGGCTATTCCAGGGAAGCTAAGATAAATGAGCCTGGTGGCATAAACTATACCATGTTGGCTGCCCGGAGCGGCAATCTGGAGATGTTGAAGTTTTTTGTAGAAAAAGGGGCTCCCGTTCAGCCTTCGGATAATGAGAAAAAAGCCTTCGCAATAGCCAATAATGATTATCCCGAGTCTCCTATGCTATATGCTGCTTTATCTGGGAATCTGGACAGTGTGAAATATCTGGAGGGAAAAGGAGCAACTGCTGATGGAGGATACCAATTCGGGGTATTGGAGGCTGCTGTAGCCAGTGGAAATCTGGAGCTTGTGAAACATCTGGCACCGAAAGAGCAGACAAAGCAGCGGGTATCAAATGCTCTTTGTCTCGCTTCTCATCTGGCATATGCTGACATAGTAAAATACCTGGTCGAGGAATGTGCAGCAGATGTGAATGCTGGCGGTTTTGCGAGAACAACAGGTAACAAGCGGTATATGAGCATGACGGGATTAGACGAATTGCCGTTGATAAATACTGGAGGTACGCCTCTTTCATTTGCTGCAGCTGCCGGCGATTTATCTCTCGTGAAATATTTGATTGATAAAGGTGCAAATGTGGATGCGATTAAAGAGGGGAATACCGAGGTTTGGGATGCTTCTGCTCTGATAGGGGCGGCCTCCGGGCAACCGCATGTGCTGAAGTGCCTGCTTACGAAGGCTTCTCTTGCCTCCGATGAGGTCAGGAACCAACTTTTTGTGATTGCTTCCAAATCCTCCAGTCTGGCGTGTCTCAAACTGATTTTCGAGAACAAAGTGGATGTGAACGCGAAAATCGTAGAAGATGAGGAGGTTGCGTTTACTGCAATACAGCAGAGCTGCGGTAGCATCATGCCAGGGCGCGGGGCGTGCTTCAAGTTCCTGCTAGACAAAGGTGCTAAACCTATTTCGGAAAATATTATAACGGCTGTTTTTGCCGGGAATTATGATTGTTTGCCGTTAATATATGCGCAGAACGTTAAATCACCTAAGGTAAATAATAGAACTCAACCAATTCTTCAACGTGCCGCTGAGGCTGGCCGTGCAGATGCTGTCAGACTTATGGTAGAACATGGCCTTCCGATAGATTCAGGCAAGGATGGGCATTCCGGCGATGGTTTGAGAAGCACTGTGCTGGCGGCGAGTAATTATATGCTCCCCGGCCATCTGGAGTGTATCCGCTATTTCACGTCCAAGGGCTTAAGGCTTGACAAGGATGAGCTGGATAAACTGGTGGCGGGTGAGGTGTTGTTCGGTGACCACTATGCCCCTGAGCCCCTGCGGAAAGTGCTTCAGGAAACGCATCAATAAAGGTAGCTCTATTGGTTTTGCCTGTCAGGATTTGGTGCTATCGGGACCCGGACCCCGATAGCACCTTTTGCCAAATCTGTTCATTTTGCGGAAATGGGGTTGTACTGACTTAATCTGACCTTTACAGGATGATGGAAAAATGCTACGGTGCTGCTTTCCCGGAAACATTTTCTATTATCTCTACAGAGTCATGAATAACCTTCTTTCCATCGAAGAACTGACTGGCGACCAGATTTGTGAGTTGCTGGCCCTGGGGCACAAGCTCAAGGCCGAGCGTGGTTGCCATGCTGAACAGCCTTTGGCCGGGCAGACCTGGGCGTTGATTTTCTCCAAATCCTCTACCCGCACCCGCGTGTCGTTCGAGGTGGGTATCTCGGAGCTGGGCGGCCGCCCGATGTTCCTTTCGACCCGCGATATTCAGCTGGGCCGCGGTGAGCCTATCAAGGACACCGCCCGTGTGCTGGGGCGCATGATTCACGGCGCCATCATCCGCACCTATGACCAGCAGGATGTGGTGGACTTTGCGGAGTATTCCAAGCTGCCCACCATCAATGCGCTGACTGACCTGGAGCATCCCTGCCAGATTCTGGCCGATTTGCTCACCATCGAGGAGCAGTACGGTGTGGGCTCCTGGAAGGGTATGAAGATTGCGTTCCTGGGTGATGTGGATAACAACATGGGCCGTTCCTGGATGTGGGCCGCCAGGCACCTGGGATTCACGCTGATGCTGGCCGGTCCGGAGCATGCTCTCCCCAAGGCCGAGACGCTCGCCGCGCTCGATTGCCCGAACATCATCTGCACCACGGATGCTGCCGAGGCCGTGCGCGACTGCATGGTGATTAACACCGATACCTGGATTTCCATGGGCCAGGAGGCCGAGAAGGGGACCAAGGAAAAGGCGTTCTTCCCCTATCAGGTGAACGATGAACTGCTGAAGCTGGCAGCCCCCGGCCACATTGTGCTGCATTGTCTGCCGGCTTACCGCGGCTACGAAATCACCGATGAGGTGCTGGAAGCCAATGCTCCTGTTATTTTCCGTGAGGCAGAGAACCGACTGCACGCCCAGAAGGCTGTGCTTTACACGCTGGCAAAAAGCCGCTGCAAGTAATGGATTACGAATCTCGCATCGAAGCGCTGCTGGATGATATGTCCGTCTTTGAGGATTGGACAGAGAAGTACGAATTCATCATCTCGCAAGGGCGCCGCCTCCCGGCCATGCCGGAGAAGTATCGCAGGAACTGCAACCTTATCAAGGGTTGCCAGAGCCGCGTGTGGGTGGGCACGGAAATGGAGGATGGCAAGCTCATCATCCATGCCGATAGTGATTCACTTATCACGAAGGGGTTGATTGCGCTCTTTATCCGTCTGCTTTCCGGGCTGACCCCGGCTGCCATTCTCGAGGCCGATTTGAGCAAGCTTGATGACTGCGGTCTCAAGGAGCACCTGGCTTCCACCCGCGCTAATGCGCTTACCTCCATGGCGGCCACTATCCGCAAGGCTGCAGATGTAGCTTCCAAAACCTTCCTGCTGTGAAGAATACTCTGCAGAAGCTCATTGAGCAACGCCTGGCCAAACTGCCGCCGGAGACAGATGCTTTCCGTGTGTCCGACGGCGCGCCCTGGCCGGGGGTGTTCATTGATGCTCTGGCAGACCGTCTGCTGGTGTCTCTGCGCGATGCTGCGCTACCCCCGGCGCTCAAGGATATGCTCAGGGCTACCGGGCGCCCGGTGTATGTGAAACGGCTGGATAAGGACGTGAAGGAGCCACCCCTGTTCCTCTGCGGCCCGGAGGTGCCCCTCCGTTTTGTGATTCTGGAGAATGGTGTACGCTACCTCATGGATATGGGGGCCGGGTACTCCCAGGGAATTTTCCTGGACCAGCGTGATAACCGCGCCGAGCTGCGTTCCCTCTGCCGCCCGGGCATGAAGGTGCTCAACACCTTTGCCTACACTGGGGCGTTTTCCGTGTGCGCGGCGCTGGCCGGGGCTCAGACCACCACGCTTGACCTTGCCCAACCCTGCCTGAGCTGGTGCCGCGAGAATATGGCCCTCAATGATATTGACCCCGATGACCATTTCTTCTGCAAGGGGGATGCGCTGCATTGGATGGACCGCTTCGCCCGCCAGGGCCGAAAGTTCGATATCATTGTGCTCGACCCGCCCACGTTCTCCCGCGATGAGAAAGGCCGCGTCTGGCGCGTGGAAAAGGATTATGACCACCTCGTGAATCTGGCTGCGGCTATCCTGACTCCCGGTGGGCGCATCCTCTGTTCCACCAATTGCCGTAAATTATCCCCGGCGGCATTCCACCGCATGGTGTCGGCGGGAATTCCCTCTGCCAGACTCATTTCGGTGCCTATGCCCTTTGATTTTGACGGCGAGGACTACCTTAAGTGCATCTGGGCGCAAAATTAAGGCCCGGAATTCTGCCGCTATATTTTGTGGTGTGTGTTCTCCACTCCCACTATATACAGAACTTTTTAAGAATCGCTTTTCTGCATGCGGAATCCGCGTGTTTCAACGCTTTGCAACGGTGCTTAACTTTTCTTAAATGAGAAACATTCTAAAATAAGCAAAATGGATGCTCACTACAATATATTGTGTGTGTAACAAAAACTTTATTCTATATTTTGTGTAAAGAAAAGTGCGACCGCATCTAATTTTTTGCTTGCAAAGTGATTTTCTGAATGGTAGAGTGAACCCCGTGCACCGCGCAGGGACCCGCCTGCCGGAACGCCCCGGTAAACGGGTTTCGGTAACTCTCTACAACCTCTACATAATATGCCTGAAATCATCAAACGAAACGGTAAGCGTGAACGCTTCGAGGCCTACAAGGTACAACAGGCCATCGAGAAAGCATTCCACGCCTCTCAGGAGGAGTATAATCCTCTTGTATACGCCAATGTGCTGGATAAACTGAAGCACGAAGAATATCTGCCTGTGGAAATGGTGCAGGACCGCATCGAGAAGGAACTGATGCGCGCCGGCGCTTACGACACAGCCCGCAATTTCATCAAATACCGTTTCCTGCATAAGCTGCAGCGTGAGCAGATTGCCGGCCTTTACCAGGGAAACACCTGGGTAGATTGTAAGCAGACGATTGAGGAATACGTGGGTAACACGGACTGGCGTATCAAGGCCAACTCCAACACCACATACTCCAACGCCGGTCTGGTGAACAACACCGCCGGTAAGGTGATTGCCAATTACTGGCTCGACCAGGTATACACCCCGGAAGAAGGCGCCGCCCACCGCAACGGCGACTACCACATTCACGACCTCGACTGCCTCACTGGTTACTGCGCCGGGTGGAGTCTGCGCGCCCTGCTCAACGAAGGCTTCAATGGCGTGCGCAGCCGCGTGAACAGTCGTCCGCCCAAGCATTTCCGCGAGGCTTTGGGGCAGATGGCCAACTTCCTGGGCATTTTGCAGAGTGAATGGGCCGGTGCACAGGCTTTCAGCTCTTTTGATACCTATCTCTCCCCGTATCTCTTCAAGGACCAGCTGCCCTACAAGGCTGTGAAGAAGGCCCTGCGTGGTTTTGTGTATAACCTGAACGTGCCCAGCCGCTGGGGGCAGAGCCCGTTCACCAACGTGACCATCGACTGGACGGTACCCCGCGACTTGCGCGAGCAGACCCCCATGTCCAACAACGAGCACCTCTTCGAGGGCCTGGAGGACGAAAACCTGCTTGCTATTGCCAGGGAACGTGGCGTGGAAAGCCTCACCGACCTTACCTACAAGCACTTCCAGAAGGAAATGATGGTCATCCAGAAGGCTTTCTACGAAGTGCTCACCGAGGGCGACAGCACCGGCCAGCCTTTCACTTTCCCGATTCCCACGGTGAACATCACCGAGGATTTCGACTGGGAGGGCGAGAATGTGCCGCTGCTTTTCGAGAACGCCGCCAAGATTGGTTCCTCCTACTTCCAGAACTTCGTAGGTTCCCAGTATAAGTACGATGAGAATGGCAACAAGGTTATCGACGAGGAAGCCTACAAGCCGGATGCCGTGCGCTCCATGTGCTGCCGCCTGCAGCTTGACCTGCGCGAACTGCTCAAGCGCGGTGGTGGTCTCTTCGGCTCTGCTGAAATGACCGGCTCCATCGGCGTGGTGACCATCAACCTGGCTCGTCTTGGCTACCTGTACAAGGGCAACAAGAACCTGCTGTACACCAAGCTCGGTGAGCTCATGGACCTGGCCAAGGACACCCTGGAGAAGAAGCGTGTGTTCATCAACACTCTGTATGAGCGCGGTCTGTATCCCTACACCAAGCGCTACCTGCCGCACCTGCGCAACCACTTCTCCACCATCGGTCTGAACGGCATGAACGAAATGCTGCGCAACTTCTCCAACGATACGATGAACACCGCCGAGCCGCAAGGCATCGCCTTTGCCGAGGAGGTGCTGCACTTCATGCGTGAACGCATCCGCGGCTACCAGGAAAGCACCGGCAACCTCTACAACCTGGAGGCTACCCCCGCCGAAGGCACCACCCACCGCTTCGCCCGCGAAGACCAGAAGCGCTTCCCGGACATCATCCAGAGCGGCACCCCCGGCCACCGATACTACACCAACAGCTCCCAGCTGCCGGCCGGCTACACGCACGACCTGTTCAAGGCTCTGCAGATGCAGGACAAGCTGCAGTGCTGCTACACCGGTGGTACGGTGTTCCACATGTACATGAACGAGGCCATCTCCTCCCCGGAGGCCTGCCGCGACATCGTACGCAAGGTGCTTACCAACTTCAAGATGCCCTACATCACGGTGACTCCGCTCTTCTCCGTATGCGAGAAGCACGGCTACCTCCGCGGCCGCCACGACTTCTGCCCGCTCTGCGACCAGGAGCTTATCGACCGCGCCCGCACCGAGGAGCAGCCTGAGCTGCCGCTCTTCTGATGGGAAAAAATTTAACCCCCAACCAATAGAAACAACACGAACATGAGCAACCCGGAAGTAAAACCCGTATATAAGACTGACGAGCAGATCCTCGCCGAGCATGCCGAAGAGCGCACCAAGTGCACCGTGTACACCCGCGTGATGGGCTACCACCGCCCGGTGGAAACCTTCAACGCCGGTAAGCAGGGTGAATTCGAGGAACGCGCCCACTTCGAAGAGCCCTGCGGCTGTGGCTGCGACGCCATCCTCAAGTAATTCGCGTTGCGAAAGCACAGGTTATGCGTCACCCCGCAGATATCACCCCGCTTACCTTTCTGGATTATCCGAAAAAAGCGGCCTGTATCTTCTGGTACACCGGGTGTAATCTGCGTTGCCCCTACTGCTATAACCCGGAACTCGTTCTGAGTCATGGCGGAGGGCAGGATGAGATGGCTTTCCTCCGGGAGCGCGCCGGCTTCTTAGATGCCGTCGTGCTCTCCGGGGGAGAGTCCACCCTCAACCCCGATATTGCTGAAGTCTGCCGCGAGATTAAGAAACTGGGCTACCTCATCAAGGTAGACACCAACGGCAGCAATCCGCATGTTATCCGAGCCCTCTTGGAGGAAGGTCTCATTAACTACGTGGCACTGGATAACAAGATGCCCTCCAACCGCAGCTGGCGGCTCCCCGGGGGCAAGCTCCTTTTTGAGCGTTATCAGGAAACGCTCAAAACTCTTCTTCTCTACGGGGTGCAACACGAAGTGCGCACCACGGTGCATCCCGATTTACTGGATGAAGCCGATATCCTCCGCATGATTCGCGATACCCACGCCCTCGGCTACACCGGCAACTACTACCTCCAGTTCTTCTTTGAGCCGGACAAAGGCAAGACCCTCGGCAATCTGGAGCCCCCCCGCCGTCGCTACGATCGCCGCCTCCTCGATGATATGAGTCCGCTCACCATCGGCTACCGCAACTTCCCGGAGGACCGGTATCGGTGATATCGGAGGTGTAAGTAGTGAATATGGTTTTTGTGTTGGAGGAGCGGGAAGCCTCTGTGGGCGGATTGGGGGTGAAAATAGGGGAGTCGGGTGGATTGGGAACGATAGCCTGCCCGGCGGATAGGGCGACGATATCCGCGCCTGGTCAGGCGCGGGCGGTGTAGGGGGTGGGGTCGGGTACGCCGGCAGCGGCAAAGGATTCCTTGCGCTCGCGGCAGGTGGAGCACTGGCCGCAGTGCTGCTCTCCGCCGCAGTAGCAGGAGTAGGTGTGGGCGAAGTCTACGCCGAGCTGGGCACCGATGGCGGTGATTTCTGCCTTGGTGTTGGCAATGAAGGGGCGGAGAATTTGCAACCTGGCGTAGGTGCCGTGGGTGATGGCAGCAGACATGGCTGCCATGAATTCCTCCCTGCAGTCGGGGTAGAGGGCGTGGTCGCCGCCGTGCGCGGCGATGACAAGGCCTGCGGCCCCCTTGCTTTCGGCAATGCCGGCGGCAATGGCCAGGAAGATACCATTGCGGAAGGGAACGACAGTCTGCTTCATGTTCTCCTCGGCATAGTTGGCGGTGGGAATGGCATCGGCACCGCTGAGCAGGGCGCTTTCGAGGTGGGCGGAGATGGAGCGGAGGTCAATCTCGTGGTAGGGCACGCCGGTGCGCTCTGCCTGCCAGCGGGCACAGGCGAGTTCGCGGGCGGCGTGGTTGCTGCCGTAGTCGAATGAAAGGGCGCAGACCACCTGGTGGTGGCGCAGCGCCCAGTGCAAGGCGGTGGTGGAATCCAGGCCACCGGAGAGGAGAACGGCTACTTTCATGCAGGGCGGTTCCCGGGATTGTGCTCGGCTTCGCAGGTGAGCTGTATGCCGCCACGGGCGCCGAAACGCCCGGTGACTTTCATCCAGGCGGGGTCGACAGCGGCCACGAGGTCATCCAGAATGCGGTTCACCACCTGTTCATTGAAGGCGGCGTAGTTGCGGAAGGAAACGAGGTAGTATTTGAGGCTCTTGGTTTCCACCACTTTTTCAGCCGGGCAGTAGGTGATGGTGAGGTGGCAGCTGTCGGGCTGGCCGGTTACGGGGCAGAGCGAGGAGAATTCGTGCGTATCGAGCGTGACCACGTAGCGGCGCTGCGGGCTGCGGTTCGGGAAGGCTTCCAGCTTTGCTTCTTCCGGGGTGCGGAAGAATTCGCTGTGCTTGCCGAGCAGGGAAAGGTCTTTGTTGTCCATAATCTTAAGCCTTGGTGAGTTTGTAGCCGTCCTTGCCGTCCTTCATGGCCCAGCCGAGCCCGGCGAGCTTGCCGCGCAGGGCATCGGCAGTGGCCCAGTCCTTCGCCAAGCGGGCGGCCCAGCGTTCATCGGCAATGGCTTTGATTTCCTCAGGCACCTCGATGTCGGCATCCGGGTCGGGCAGCTGCAGACCGAGGGCTTCCATGATGAAGCGGAAGGCTTTCCACACCTTTTCGGCTTCGGCGGCTTCCATTTCAGCAGGCTTGATGCCCTTGATGGCGCTGAATACGTGGCCGAGGGCTTCCGGGCCGTTGAGGTCATCTTCCAGGCTGTCCCAGGCGGGCTGGAACGCACCCAGGGCGGGGGCTTTCTTCACCAGGTCGCGGTAGGTGGGTTCCTTGGCGCCGCTGGCCTTGGCGAGTTCCTTGTCGAAACGGCCGAGCTTGTTGAGGGCGCTGGTGGCATCCTTCATGCCGGTGAGGGTGAAGTTGAGCGGGCGGCGGTAGTAGGCACCGGCCAGCACGTAGCGCAGGGCGGCGGGGGTGTAGCCCATTTCCTGCAGTTGGTCAAGGGTGTACATATTGCCCAGGCTCTTGCTCATCTTGGCGCCGTCCACCAGCAGGTGGGTCACGTGGAACCAGTGGCGGGCAAACTCGCCACCGCAGGCGCAGCGGCTCTGGGCGATTTCGTTCTCGTGGTGCGGGAATACCAGGTCCACACCGCCGGAGTGCAAATCGAAGGTATCGCCGAGGTACTTGTGGCTCATGGCCGAGCATTCCAGATGCCAGCCGGGGCGCCCCTCGCCCCAGGGGGAGGGCCAGAAGTTGGGGCCATCCTCCGGGCGGCGGGCTTTCCAGAGTACGAAGTCGGCCACGCTGTCCTTTTCGTATTCATCCGTATCAGCGCGGGTCTGGGCGGTTTTGCCGAGGTCGAGTTCCTGGCGGTCGAGGTGGGCCAGTTTACCGTATTCGGCATAGGAAGAAATGCGGAAGTAGACGGAACCATCCTCGCTCTGGTAGGCGTGGCCCTTGTCCATGAGGTGCTGCACGATATCGAGCTGCTCTTTGATGTGGCCCACGGCGCTGGGTTCCACGTGCGGGGAAAGGCAGTTGAGAGCCTTGCAGTCATCGTGGAATTTGGCGGTCCACTTGGCGGTGTATTCGCCCAGCGGCATGCCCTGGGCCTGGGAATTGCGGATGGTCTTGTCATCCACATCGGTGAGGTTGCGTACGTGCTTGGTACGCAGACCACCCAGTTCCACCACGCGGCGGAATACATCCTGCACCACAAAGGTGCGGAAATTGCCGATATGGGCGGCGGCATACACGGTGGGGCCGCAACAGTAGAAGCGCAGCTGCTTGCCGTCTTCTGCCTGCACGGGCTTCATTGCCCCCGACTGTGTATCGTATAGATGTAACATAGCGCGGGGAGTATGCTCTTATTTCCGCTGATTGTCAAGTCTGCGGGGTGTCAGAGGCTCCTTCCGGCGCAGATTTTTCCGCAGGTGCCGGCGGTTCATATGCCTGCACTTTGTAGCACCGCCGCAGCAACATGCGCCGGTTGCGCCGCACATCGCTCGGTTTGAACCAGATTTCAAACGCTACATCGAAATAGTGGCGCTGCGTTCCCAGCCTGATGGCAAAAAGCGGTGTATTGGGTGGGAAGATGGTGGCGCTCCCATCGTCTCCTGTGTTGCGAAGCCACTGGGGCATGGAACCGGGAATATCGTGCCGGAAGAGTTCTTGCGGGTTATCGGAGTAACGCGCCTGGAAGCTGAGCAGCCGCAGTGTGCGGTCGGTCTGGAGTTCCTTGATGTAGATGAGAATGTTGCCAGGTTCTCCCGGGTTTGCGTAAAGTTCAGCCTGGTAGGCACCATCCTGAGCCAGCGGTTCGCAGAGCCGGAAATCCGGGGTTTCGCCAGGATATGTTTCTCGCCCCCGGAGCATGCGTTGCATGGTTTCGGTGGTGGGATGCTCACGCAGCGGCTGCATCCGGGTATCCGTGGCGGTTATAGCGGCATTGATGGCACGCAGGGCGGTCTCTCTGTGCGAACTGCCGCGCCAGGCCAGGAGCAGGAAATGGGTGCCGCCTAAGTCCAGCGCAAAGTCCGGAATCTGCGCCTGTTCCTCAGGCATAGCAGGAAAGTTTTCTCCCGGTTTGATGATGGTGTATCCCTGGGGCAGGGGGTCGCCCTCCACCAGGCGGCGGAAGCATACATGCACCAGCGCCGGAATGCCGGAGGGAGAGGGGGGGACCATAACCGGGTGACCGGGCTTAGTGTAAAAGGTGTCATCATCCGCTGGGCCGTTCCACCGGGGGGATTGGGTGATGTAGGAAACCAGCAGTTCTTCATAATCGCGCTCCAGCGCCACCAGATTGGGAGCGTCTGCTACTTTGTCAACAGCTGCGTTCCGGGGAGATATCGGGATGACGAGAGAAGCTGGGCCATTCAGCTGCTCATGGGCGGAGTGGATAGTGTCTGTCTTGAGGCCTGTTTCACCTGTGCCCGTATTTTGCGGAGCTTGTACATCTGCCGCAATGGCCAGTATCACATACGCCCCTCCGGTAATACCCCAGGTGACCAGCCATTTGAACAACTGGCTGAATGCGCGGGAATTGCTCAGGCGTGACATGTGAATCACTACAGAAATCAGCATGAATCCGATGGAAACCAGAATGGCGCTCAACAGACCGACTCCGGCATGGCTGATGACTGTGGCAGCGCTGCTTGCAGGGCATATTTCCGGGAAGATGATGGGAATGCAGCACAGCAGGGAGATAGTGCAGCACAGAATATGCAGCGGTGTGGGAAAGAGGATTATCCGCAGAAAGCCAAAGAATCTACTCTTCATGATTTTACCTCCTCGGGCGGTAGAAGAAGCTCTTTGTGCTCAATCAGGTAGCGAAGCAGTACCACATGCGGCGAATCTTCCCGCAGTTCCTCATACCGAGTGCGGAAAGTGGGACGAAGTTCGGGTTTCAGGATAATCCGGCCGTTTTCCACAATGCCACTCATCATTTCAGCATGGCGGGGCATGTTGTGCTTGCAGAGTACGGCGGCAGCTTCGCTGAGCTGCTGGGCAGTCAGGCTCTCCATGTTGCCGGTGCGAATGGCTGCATCGGTTTCCAACGCCTGCCGTATTTCAGCAGTTTCCGGAGTGGTCAGGTCGGCAAAAGTCTGCTCTCCGGGAACGGGTAATCCCTGCAGTTTCATGTGGAGAATCAAGGCGGTATGCACAATTTCCGGATCAAAAGCGGCGGCAAATTTCTGCAGATCGGGCAGGGCGGAGGTTCCTTCTTTACGGGTGAGCATCTCCAGGATGCGTGACATGGGAACCGATGCTGCACATTCAATCATATCATCCTTGCTGACGGGCAGTAATGTGCCTAATTTGTCCAGCGCCCGGCGGAGCTGAGCCGAGTCAACATCCCAGTGTATCTGGTGGAGAGTTGCCAGCAGGCATGCCGGAATTTCTTCCAGGAAGTGTTCGCCGTGTTCCCAGTAGGTGAGTGAATTGATGAATCTGGTAGCGGCCTTTGGGTTGGCCAGGTGCATGAAGCTCAGGCAATCTGCCATGGCATTATCCGGAAGTCTGGAAATGCTGGGGGCTCCCATGTAGCTGCGGAGCAGACGCTCTGCCCGGGCGTAGGCCGGGGCGCAGTAGCGGCGCACCAGGTAATCACGGCTGGCGCCCGCCTTAGCCTGCTCAAGCTGTTTGTTGCGCAGGCGCATATAGCGCAGCAGAGCGCCTTCATCATGCGGGATGCGCAGGGCGAGTTCCCGCGGCAGCAGGTTCTCGTTTTCCAGCTGGCGGTACAGCTCGGGTATCCCAGCCAGGTAAAATACAGCATTGCAGCCCTTTTTGTTTTCAACCAAGGGGTCGTGCCCGAGTTTCAGAAGTTCAATGATGGCGGGATCCAGAAGTTGTGTGCGCGAGGCGGAGGGCATCTCGTACGCTGCGCGGGCCAGGGAAATCAGCAGCGTGTCCCCCTCTTCATCTGCTTCCAACAGGTAGGAAATGGAATCTATGATATGGAACAGCGGTTGCTGCCGGGCTGGTGTAGGCTCCGCTCCCATGGTGATTCCCATGGTGCTGAGAAGAAGCGCTGCTGTCTGGTGTATTCTCATCACCCACCCTGAATTTAAAGGAAAATCGGGCATCTGTCAATCTGTAATTTCCTTTTGCGGGGCCAGGAAAGCGGCAGAATGCTGCAGAATATACTCAGCGGTGGCAATTTCGAGTTCGAATTTCCAGGAATCGCTGTTTTCAGTAAGCGTATCAAGTTTTTCGGGGTTATCCATGGCTGCCACGATGGCCCGGTAGTGGGAGGCCGCTTCGGTTGCGCCGATCTCCTCCATTGCGCGGAGCATTTTCTCTTGTTCTGCTGGCAGCATGTCACCAAACCACAGGCGTGAAAGTGAGGTAAGCAACAAGGCTTTCTGAAGCTCCGGGGTATCGGGGGTGCGGGAGTTGTTATCCAGCCAGAATTGTACATCGCCGTCTCTGGGGGTGGGGAGACAGGCCCTGCGCAGCCGGGCTGCCATGGCGCCGGCCCGGAGCGGACGTGCTTCGTGTGTGCAGTACCGGGCAATTTCTGCATCTGCATCCGGGCAGCGGTGAAGCAGTTCAATCATGCTGGCGGCGTTATCGACCTTGCCAGCCTTGTTGAGGTGCTCTGCGGCCAGGCAGATGAGTTGCTTTGGCAGGATGAGCTGCTCGCACGCGGTGAGGGCCGGCAGCAGGTGGTCTCCGAAATGGGTATTCCATGCTTCTTCGCTGGTCCATACGGGCAGGGACGCAATGTGCCGCGATGCCCTGGCCGGGTCTATCGTGTGCAGAAGTTCCACCGCCATGGGCAGCACCTCATGGTACTGAGCTTGTTGCTTCATTTCCTCGGTTGGGGTAAGCACACTTGCTATGGTATCAAAGGCGTCTGCCGGGGGAATACGCTCCATGATTGTGGCTTTGCCGATTTGCTCCAGTAACTCCACCCCGGGTGTGAATTTGATTTCCGGCGTTTCCAGATTTACGCCCCGTTCTTTCATGGCGGCAATGGTTTCGGCATCCTTGGTCAGGATATCTGCGGCGCAGAAAGCTGGCGAACCTTCGTGGCTGACCTCTGATAAATAAGGATCTGCTCCCCGCTTGATGAGAAGAGCGCAGGTGTCCAGAATAGCCTTGCGATGGGCCTCTTCTTTCTCTTCTGCCGGGGAAAGCAGGTGGCCGGCGGCTTCCAGCAGGGGGGTGGTGCCACTGATATGCTGAGCATTGACATCTGCTCCGGCATTGAGCAGAACTTCCACGGTGTCGCAGTGCAGGTTTGCCGCAGCCTGCAGAATCAGGATGTTCATGGTCACCTGTGATTTAACAGCCCCTTTGTCCAGCAACTGTTTCAGGGCTGTGTTCCAGCCCATCATGGCCGGGCCCTGGGGCGTTGTGTCGCAAATCGGGCAGTTCAAGTCCAGAAGATGCAGAAATACCTTCTCGCTGTAGCAGTTGAGTCCGGCATAGTCAAGCAGGGGAAGGTCATCGGGCATGATGTTTCGTTGCGTATCGGCCCCGGCAGCAACCAGCACATCAATAAGCTTGATGATGGTATCTGCGTTTGTTTCACTATCCTCTGCTCCGCGCATCGAGACAGCCAGTCCCAGCGGAGTATCGCCCATGGCGGTGGCAGCGTTGGGGTCGGCATGGTCTATAAGCAGACAGCGGGCCAGTTCCGGTTTCTTGAACAGGCTGGCCAGGTGCAGCATGCTCACGCCGGATGGGCGGGAAAGCAGCCTGGCATTTGCCGTGGCGGCAAAATCGCCCATAAGGAGGTGAATCTCGTCACCTGCCGGCAATTCCAGCATTTCATCGATATTGCACTCTGGCAGGTATTCAGAAATCAATGCCAATTCGTGAGCTGCTTCGGGAGTGGCATTTCCGCGGTCACGCGGACCACATGATACCAGCAGAAGGTTGCTGCTTATCAGTAAAGCCAGACTCAGACCAGTAAATTTCATGCGTGCGATTGTACCAAGATTCCCTGTGCTGTACAAGCGGTATATTTGCAAAATCTCCGCCATTTTGGTTCGTGAACGCAATCCGCGCTTGCGCACCACGCACCATTTGTTGTAAAATAACAGCGAAATCAAAGCCTATGAGTGCACTGAAAGACCAGCTTTTCGACGAAATTCTGCAGGCTCGCCAGAGGGTTTATGCAGTGGGTGACCCGACTCCGATGCAGGAGATTACGCTACCCGGAATTGATGTCACCATTTATGCCAAGCGCGAGGACCTGGGCCCGATTAAGGCATACAAGTGGCGTGGTGCCTACAACTGCATGGCCAAGCTTTCTGCAGAGCAGCGTGCCAGAGGCGTTGTGGCTGCTTCTGCCGGCAATCATGGCCAGGGTGTGGCCCGCGCAGCCAGCCGCCTGGGCTGCAAGGCTCACATCTTTATGCCGCGTTCCACCCCGGTGGTGAAGCAGAATGCTGTGCGAATGCATGGTGGGGACTTTGTGCAGATTGTGCTGGTGGGTGATTCGTACGATGCGGCCTCTGCTGCAGCCCACGAGTTCGCAGATGCGGAGGGGCTTGCCTTTGTGCATCCGTATGACCACCTGTATACCATGGGTGGGCAGGGAACTTTGGCAGATGAAGTGGTGATGAGCGGCAAGGGTGCTTTTGACCGCGTGTATCTCCAGATTGGTGGAGGTGGTCTGGCGGCATCCTGCGCTTGCTGGTTCAAGAAATTCTGGCCGGGATGCAAGTGCATTGGCGTGGAAGGGGTGAACCAGGCTTCCATGAAGCTGGCAGTAGAAAGCGGCGATCGCAAGACTCTGCCGTATGTGGATGTTTTCTGCGATGGCACAGCGGTGCGCACCGCTGGTGAGCTGACATACGAATTGTGCCGCGACCTGCTCGATGGTTTTGTAACCGTGAGCAATGAGGAGGTGTGCAAGGCTATACGGTTGCTCTGGAACAGTATCCGCGTGATTACCGAACCTTCCGGAGCCATGGGCCTGGCAGCCTTGGTGCAGGACTGGCACAAGGGGAATATCAAACGCGGAGAAAAGTGCCTTGTGGTGCTTTCCGGCGCTAATATGGACTTTACCCAGATGGGGATGGTGGCCAGCCGCGCCGGTGTGCAGGAATCAAACCGGGTGGAGCGTTTCCTGCAGATTCCCATGGAAACCAAGCGAGGCCAGATTCTCAAGTATCTGGAGAGCATTCCCGCTGGTGTGCAGCTTACGGATGTGCAGTACGGCCGCATGGCTGGCAATATTCAGCTGCCTGTGTTTGGCGTTCTTGCCACGGATGAACAGTTTGCCGAGATTGACCGGGCTCTTTCCGCCAAGGGACTTAAGGCCCGGGATGTTACCAACGATGCAGATGTGCGTTTCCGCATGATTTCATATGACCGGGAGAGGCTCTCGCATCCTGTGTTCTTCGTGATTGAATTCCCGGAGCGTCCCGGGGCTTTCTCCGAGTTCATGCGGGTGGTAGGTGAATATGCGCACCTGTGTTATTTCAATTACCGCTACTCTGGTGAGCACGTAGGCCGTGCGCTGGTCGGTCTTGAATTCGAAACTGTGGCAGATCGCGATGCCTGCCGGGAAAAGACAGCCGCACTGCGCGGAACCACGATTCAGGCCCTGCACGAGCTGCCGGATGATGTGCGCCACCGCGTGCTTGACCGCATGTCGCCCAAAGAGTAATAAGATGATACTGGCTTCCCAGTCTCCCCGCCGCCGCGAGCTTTTGTCCCGAGAGGGAGTTGAGTTCCGCATTGAGGTGCGCGACACAGATGAGGTACATGATGCCTCCGTTCCGCCACGACAGCTTTGCGCCATGAACGCGGCGGCCAAGGCAGAAGCCGTGGCGGCAGAGTTTCCCGGTGAATTGGTGATTGGCGCCGATACGCTTGTGTTTATTGACGGTAAGCCTCTGGGTAAACCGGCTGATGAGACCGAGGCTGTTGAAATGCTGCTGCGTCTGCAGGGCCGCACCCATAGTGTCTGCACGGCGGTGGCCGTTATTATGCCCGATGGCTCACGCCGCGATTTTACCGAGGTGAGTTATGTGACATTCTGCAAGCTTGACGAGTCTCAGATCCGCCATTACATGAGCCTGGTGCATGTGTATGATAAAGCCGGCGCCTATGCTATCCAGGAACATGGTGAGCTGATTATTGAAAATTTTGAGGGAGACCTGGATAATGTTATCGGGTTGCCGGTGCGCCGTCTGCTGCAGGTGATTCAATGAGCAAAACGCCTGACTTCCGGGGAGGGAAATCAGGCGTTGAAGCGTGTCGTGTCATTAATTGATTTCAGCGTTTGCCGTAGCGGCGTTCCCGCCTGGCGTATTCTGCCAGAGCTGCCTCAAAATCCTCACGGCCGAAATCCGGCCAGAGCACATCGGTCACATACAGCTCAGCGTAACTGAGTTGCCAGAGCAGGTAGTTCGAGATGCGCATTTCGCCGCTTGTACGAATCATCAGGTCCGGGTCGGGCATACCGGCGGTGTAAAGGTTGGCTCCAATCATCTCCGGAGTGATATCCTGTGGCTGCAGCGTGCCGGCTTTCACTTGTTCTGCCAGAATACGCACCGCTGCCGTAATCTCCTGGCGGGAGCCATAGGAAAGAGCCAGAACGAGGTTGATTCCATCATTGTTTCTGGTGAGTTCAATACTCTCCTGCAGCCGCTTGCGGCAGTTTTCCGGCAGCATGTGAAGCTCCCCGATGGCGTGCAGCCGCACGTTCTTTTCCATCATTTCCGGGGTGCGTTCTTTCAGGTATTTATCCAACAGGTGCATGAGGGCGTTCACTTCAAGGGTAGAACGCCCCCAGTTTTCTGTGGAAAAAGCATAGAGGGTAAGCCATTTTACCCCGTGCTCAAGGCACAAATCGAGAGCGCGTTGGACGGAACGTCCCCCTTCCTCGTGCCCGCGGGCACGGAGAATCCCCTTCTGCTTGGCCCAGCGGCCGTTGCCATCCATGATGATGGCGATATGCTGCGGAATAACACTCATGCGGGGATAATTACAGGTCGTATTCGCCGTATTCGGCAAGAATGGCCTCTACGCGGGCGACGTCCTCGGGGGAGTCAACACCGCTGGTGGTCTTGCGGCCACGGTAGTTCACTTCCACCATCTTGACGCGCAGACCATTGTAGAGGAAACGCATTTGCTCCAGGCCCTCCACCGCGCCTTTTTCATAGTCGCCCTCCGGCAGCTCGAAGTAGTTTTTGAGGGCAGGGTAGGTGTAGGCATACAGACCCACATGGCGGCGCACCGGGCTCTTTTCCATGGTCTCGCGGGCTTTCTCAGGCTTGCGGATGGCGGGAATGGTGCTCTTGGAGAAAGCAAGAGCATAGCCGTTCTTATCTACCAGCACAGTAGTGCCGCTGTAGGGAGTGGTTTTCTTGGATTCCACGAGGCGGTCGTATTCTGCCCAGTCCAGGTGAATACAGGGGGTGAATACATCTGCCGGGCAGGCTTTCCACTCATCAATGAGCTGCTGAATCACCCAGGGCGGACAGAGAGGATTATCACCCTGCAGGTTTACAATGAAATCAGGTGCGGCAGACTGCTGGCTTACGGCATCCCAGCAGCGCTCCGTACCACTGCGACACGTCTCAGCAGTCATTACAACGGGTACATCCACGCCCTTGCAGTAATCCACGATGCGCTGGTCATCGGTGGCGACTACATAGCTGCAGTTTTCGTTCTTGCGGCAGATGGATGCGGCGATGTCTGCTACGCGTTTAATCATTTCCACACCCGCAATTTTGACGAGAGGCTTGCCGGGCAGACGGGTGGAGGCGTAACGGGCAGGAATGACAATGAGAATGGACTGTGACATAGGAAAAATAAGAGTTAAATACGCGGTTATACTAACGTATTTTCTCCGCTTTGTCACGAAGAAAAGCATATTTTCGACACCTCTATCCGCTCTTTGCTTGACAATTCACCCATGAAGCGCCTAATATAGATACATGCACAGAACTCTGCTCCCTATTCTTTTTGCCGCAACATCCGCATACGCGGCCGAGGCTGACCCCATGGTCAGCGTATATGAACAAATGTATGCGGCGCTGGAGCAAAAGGTAGAGGCATTAGAGAAGATTGAGCAACCTTCTGATGCCGCTGCTGCGGTGGAACCGGTGCGTTCAGCCCTGGCTGCTCTGAAAGAGCTCCTTACCGTGGATCAGCAAGAACTCTGGCTGTTCATTGATAACACCAGGGATAAGAAACAAGCCTTGATTGATCTGCTGGATCGCTTGGCTTTGCAATACAGCAAGCTGGAGACCTCAGGATACTACGGAAATGCCGAGCTTAAGGAGATGCTCGCGCCGCAGATTGAGGTGGATACCGAGGCAGAGCACGCTAAGCGCGAAAAGGTGCATGCCGTGGATCATGATGAAGATTAAACCCGGCGCTTTTTTCTTTCAGGAGTTCCTGTACATGGGCAAGTTCGCTGTCCATATATTCCGCCAGGTTATTGCGGTGCGAGGCCATGTTGGCAAAAACGGCGTCGCGGTATTCAATGGCCGCGGCTTTGGATTCTTCTTCTGAGCCGTATTGCAAATCTGAGAAGTAGCGGGTAATGATGCGGCCGCAGCGTTGGATACTGACGCGCCAGCCCTGAAAATCCGTATTCTCGTATGTGTAGCGGGTAAGGTTCTTGCTTTTCATGAGGGTGTGTAACGTATGGACGCCACACACCCTTATGTGAGTTCAATAACTTGTATTCTCCTGTTTTCTCAGTCGTTGAGACGGTGAGAAATGGGGAAACTGAGCTGCTGGTCCGGTGCGTCTGCGTGCAGGATGACGGGAAGCTGCGTGCGCTTGAGTGCCGAAGCAAGCAACTTGCGCTGGATGAGGCGCACATCGTTTTCCTTGAAGAGATAGTTGTGCTCTGCGTGCAGCAGCATGGAGGGCGGGGTGTTGCAATCTGCCAGCTCGTGAATGATTCGGTTGGTAATGCCATGCTGCGGCTCGGTCAGCGAGTCGAACATATCGGTGTATTTTTCGCTGAATCGTTTGCTGAGCAGGTAAATATCCATATCATACAGGTTTCCCAGCGGTGCCAGCTGACCACCGGAGGCACCATAAGTGCAGAACTCACCCAGCATGATCTGGCGGCGCCCGAGCGCAGAGCAGAGCATCAGTCCCCGTGATTCTGCATGAGACATCGCTACAGCTGTCTGCAGGCGTTCCAGTAGTGCGGGGTTTTCTTCTCCCCCCAAAGCAGCAAGCGCCGCAGATTTCAGACCATGGAAATTAGGTTGGAAGCAGGAGATGCCCAGCTTTTCAGCCAGCTTGTTTTCCGGGGTGAAACTGATGCCGCATACATTTCCTGCGCCGAGTGCTTCAATGCAAAGGGCGCCCAGAAGGGCTGAGTTTTCATGGTCCAGAGGAATGCAGACGCCGGTAAAGCCATTGTTGCGTACATTGTCGCGAATGCCGAGTTCCAGCGCGCTGCTCATGAGTTCCTCTTCATCGGGCAGGTTGCGGGCCTGCGGTGCACGGGTAATATCTACCACCTTGCTGGCTGGCTCGAAGAACGGCAGCCGCAACAGGGGCTCTCCTTCCTTGGAGTATACTGCAGAGCCTCCGCCGTATATATTGCCTCCGGCTGTGCCTACAGGGCGGGTACAAATCACGACGCTGCCTGCCATGTTTGCCTCCCATGCCCGGGTTTCTTCATTATCGCGGGCGGCGTTGCCGTACCACGGGGTGCAGGGCATTCGCACCATGAAATCCGGCGCGGAATCGGGGAGAGCCTCCGTGTCGTATGTATCAGTATAGACAAGAGAGCCGAGAATATCGACCATTCCGCCGTTTTCCAGTTCCGTTACGCTGTCTTTTTCCAGCAGGTAGGGGGTGAGTATGATACTGCGTTCATTCTCCATCCAGGGGGTGCTGATATCATCGTCTTCCGCTACTATGCCGACATAGAGTTCATCATCGCTGATGGTCAGCGTGTAAGCTGCCAGAATCAGCGGCGCATGTCCCAGCTCCCGGGAGAGAGCTTCTAATGCGCTCTTGGTTTGGGTGATAAAGGAACGTCGAGTCGCAAGAGCCTGGGGTTCCAGACCACAGAGTGCAGGTGCGGAAGCCACGACAAGGTCTGCCCCGTGGTCGAGGCATTCGCGGTACCCTTGTACAATGGCTCGCAGGTTGTTTGAAAAATCGCCGGGCAGGGGGGCGGTCTGAATGATGCCGATTTTAGTAATGTTGTTTGTCATCGGGTGATTTGGGTGTACACTCATACTGCACTTATCTGCTGAAAAAAGCAAGTATAAACTGTATTGCTTGTTGTTGATAAGTATAAAAGTCAGGTAGAGGGCACAGGGAGCGCGCTCTACCCGGTAAAGATGAGGCCATTATGCCAGTTGGCTCTGCCAATAGGCAAGGCGGCGGGCTGTATTGGCCGGATTTGGTGCGCCGGGATTAGTGCGCAGGGCGAAGGCGCGGTCCAGGTTAAATACCTCGTGCACATCTTCGCCGTATTCCGGGGAGATTTCCTTGAATTCCTCGAGACTCAGTTCGTTGAGCGGGGTTCCTGTACCAACGGAAACGGCCACAGCCTTACCCACCAGCTCGTGAGCCTTGCGGAAAGGAATGCCCCGGCGCACCAGGTAATCGGCCAGGTCGGTAGCCAGGAGCAGGGGGTCGCTCACCGCGGCGGCGCAGCGGTCGGGGTTGATGCGCATGGCTGCTACCATCTCGGCATTGACGCGCAGGGCCAGGCTTATGGTTTCAAAGGAATCAAAGAGAGGCTCCTTATCCTCCTGCAGGTCGCGATTGTAGGTAAGGGGTAGCCCCTTGACCGCAACCATTACGCTTACGAGATTGCCATACAGACGCCCGCTCTTGCCGCGGGTCAGTTCGCAGACATCCGGGTTCTTTTTCTGCGGCATGAGGCTGGAGCCCGTGGTGTGTGCATCGCTCAGCGTGCAATAGCCGAACTCTGCGCTGCTCCAGAGCACCAGATCCTCGCTCAGGCGGGAAAGGTGTGTGCCGATGAGGGAAAGGTCAAAGAGGGTTTCCATGATGTAATCCCGGTCGGCAATAGCATCCATGGAGTTTTCTGTCACGCTGTCAAATCCCAGCTCTGCGGCAATGGCGTGGCGGTCCAGGTTGATGGTACTGCCGGCAATGGCACCGCTACCCAGCGGGCTTACATTCACACGGCGGCGGCAATCAATCAGACGCTCCGCGTCGCGAGCCAGCATTTCCACGTAAGCCAGCAGGTGGTGGCCGATAGTTACCGGCTGTGCGCGCTGCAAATGCGTGTACCCGGGGATACGCACCTCTGCATATTGGGAAGCTTTCTGCACCAGCGCCCTCTGCATGTCCTTGAGGAGCTCCAGCGTCGTGTCAATCTGGGCACGGCAATAGAGGCGGGTGTCAGTTGCAACCTGGTCATTGCGGGAGCGTGCGGTGTGAAGCTTGGCACCGGGGGCACCTATGCGGCGGGTCAGCTCGCTTTCTATATTCATGTGCACATCCTCCAGCTTCATGCTCCAGCTGAAGTTGCCGGCCTTGATATCAGCCAGAATCTCCTGCAATCCATTTGCGATGGCATCAAACTCCTCCTGCGTGAGCATGCCGGCTTTCAACTGGGCCCGGGCGTGAGCCGTTGAACCTGCAATATCATGCTCATACAGTTTCCAGTCGTACGAAACGGATTCGCCGTACTCCAATACCAAATCTGCCGTAGGTTGTGAAAAACGTCCAGTCCACATAACGCGGCAAGCTTACCACTATTCGTGTATATGTGCAAGACGTAATGCACTCAAAGCGCGTCACGCATCTTTTATTGAGCTTCTTTTATCCCGCGCAGACGGTCGATAGTGTTGAATACGCCGGCAAGCAGGGTACCCGTGATGCTGTGCCACACGCAGCAGATGGCGGAAGCTATGGCTGCTTCCGGCATGGTCGGGAAGTGTCGGCCTGCCAGTACGGTGGCAAGCCCCGCGTTCTGCATGCCGACTTCTATGCTGAGCGTCCGGCGCTTGGGGCGGTTCATGCGGGTGCATTTTCCTGCCATGTAGCCGAGTGCGTAGCCCAGGGTGTTGTGCAGGAATACCGTGAGGAAGATGAGAGCTCCGCTGCTGAAGAAACTGGCGCCTTTGGCGGCGGTTACACCCCCCACGATACAGGCCAGCCCGATAACGGAAAACCCGGGCATGATTTTGCAGAACTCTGCATAGGTAGCGTTCCTTCCCCATTTGCCATTGCAGATAGCGCCGATGCCAACCGGCAGAATGGTGACAAAGAGGATGCTGCGGAACATGCCGGCTGCATCCACCTCAATGCTCTCACCGGCAAGCCAGAGCATGAGCATTGGCGTGGCAAATGGCGCAAGCAAGGTAGAGGCGGTAGTCATGCCTACAGAGTAGGCTACATCTCCCTTGCAGAGAAAACTCATGATATTGCTGGAAACACCCCCCGGGCAGCAACCTACCAGAATCAGTCCGGCGGCAATGCCGCGAGGCAGCTGAAAACATTCCACCAGAACCCAGGCCACCAGCGGCATGATGGTGTATTGGGCCAGCGCCCCGATGCCGATATCCAGCGGACGGGCGGCCAGAATGCGGAAATCTGCCGGCCGCAGGGTCAGCCCCATGGTGAGCATGATGAAGCCCAGTACCAGTGCTTGTACGTCTCCCTTTACCCAGGAGAAAAGCTCCGGCAATACAAAAGCTACTGCGGCGGCCGCCATGACAAAGGGGGATGTGTAGCGCGATAACCAGGAGCTGAGTCGTTGCAGAAGTACAAGCATGACAAACCCGGATTGTACGCCGCTCCCGGTAAATTGCAAGTGGTAATAACACGAAAGCGTGTCACCAGCATAGAATTTCCTTGCCAAGGGGAGTTGCGGTGCGTAGAATAACCCGCGGTGTGCGTCGCGTGGCGTACGCATGCTCCGTGTTCATAAATTAACCGATTTTCACAACAATGGAATTCATTTCAGATTGCGCAGATTCTCTGTCTCCCTCCCTTACGCTGGCTGTGACCAACAAGGCCAAGGAGATGAAAGCCCGTGGCGAGCAGGTATATGGCCTGGCCGGTGGCGAACCCGATAAGGATACCCCCGAGAACATCAAGAAAGCCGCTATTGATGCCCTGAACAACGGCGCTACCAAGTACACTCCCTCCGTGGGTCTGCCCCAGCTCCGTCAGGCTATTTCTGATAAACTTAAGCGCGACAATGGCCTTACCTACACCCCCGACCAGATTTGCGTATGCAGCGGCGCCAAGCCGGCTGTGTACACTGCTCTGCGTGCTACCATTTCCGCTGGCGATGAGGTGATTATCCCCGCTCCGTACTGGGTGAGCTACCCCTCCATGGTGGAGCTTTGCGGCGGCACCCCGGTGTTTGTGGAAACCAAGGCAGAGAATGGCTGGAAGATTACTCCCGAGGAGTTCGAGAATGCCATGACTCCCCGCACCAAGATGATTATCCTGACCACCCCGCACAACCCGACCGGCACGGTTTACACCGAGGACGAGCTGCGCGCCCTGGGCCAGATTGCCGTGGACGAGGATATCCTCATCATTGCTGATGAAATTTATGAGCACCTGGTATACGGCGATACCAAACACGTTTCCATGGCTTCCCTGAGCGAGGAGATTTACAACCTCACCATCACCATCAACGGCTTCTCCAAGGGCTATGCCATGACCGGCTGGCGCCTCGGTTACTCCGCAGCTCCGGCTCACATTGCCAAGTATATCAAGCTTATCCAGGACCACACAGCTTCCAACGCTACCACGTTCTGCCAGTATGGTGCCATTGAGGCTCTCACCGGCGACCAGAGCTTTATCTCTGACCTGCGTGAGGAATACGACTTCCGCCGCCAGTATGTATACAGCCGCCTGAGTGCTATGCCCAAAATCAAAGTGGTGGAGCCCAAGGGGGCGTTCTATTTCTTCATTGATACCTCCGAACTCGGTATGGGGTCTTTGGAACTTTGCGAAAAACTGCTCGACCGCTACAAGGTGGCTGCCGTTCCCGGCATCGCCTTCGGTAACGATAAGGCTATCCGCATTTCCTACTGTACCTCTCTGGATGTGCTCAAGGAAGGTCTTGACCGCATCGAGGACTTCTGCAAGAAGCACTGAATAAGATTCTTAAAGGATTTACCGGCGCAGGATTCATCTCCTGCGCCGGTTTTTCATTATCGCTAATTCGATGCTTACTTAGATTTTAATAAACACCCGCTTGTTGTAGAGGTACCAGCAGAGCCACCAGACCAGGACAAGAGCCACAGCGGCATTCGCCACGCGTTGCCACTCTGCGTTCAGGAAAAACGCCCAGGTGCCGCTGAAAAGGCGTGCCGATAACGCCTGGAAGCTGACAATGTGTACAATCAGATATGCGAGCAGGGGATTAAGACCAATCACCCGGAACGGCAGAGCCCATTTCTGCAGCCCCGCCACATCTACTACAAGGTGCAGCACTGCCATCAGTACAGCGCCCACCCCCGTGCAGCACAATACAAATGATGGAGTCCAGATTCCCTTGATGATGGGTGTGGGCATGAAGTACCCGGCGGCAAAGAGAAGCACGCCTCCTGCCAGCAGGGTGAGAGCTCGCGTTACTGCGTTCTCAATATCCAGGAAAAGACGCCCCGCGCTGTACCCCAGAAGGCTGAGCGCCGTGGCAGATATGATGCACAACGGCCCCTCCGGGTCATAGCTTCCGCTGTGGAGTACTCCGGGGCAAAGCAGGGCGTCCACCTTGCCGTTGAAGCACCCTGTGGGGGTAAAATCACCACCGGTGTGCTGCGCTACCCCTACTCCTATCAGAATCAGCCCCGCTACTATGAAGTTCGGAATAACCCGCCCGTTGAACAGTATTGTGATACTGCCGGCTATTGCTCCTGATAGACCGATAAGCCCCAGTACCGATGCATAGCGCATGCTCCCTGAGTCCCAGCTGATGACCCCGTTGATGAAAAATCCCAGAAAAACCAGTATGGCTGCACGTTTCCAGATTTTACCCAGCAGCCTGAGCGGGCTGTAATCCATGTGCCGCAGCTGGGAAAAACACATCGACATGCCGGATATGAAGACAAAAAGCGGGAATACCAGGTCATAGGCGGTCAATCCCTCCCATGGCATGTGCCCCAGCTGTTCCCTTGCCGTTTTCCAGAACTCATTGCTGCTGAAAAGCGGATAAATGGCATATACCAGGGCATCCAGCCCCAGAATGATGAGCATATCCATGCCTCGCAATACATCTAACGAGGTGAGGCGCGCTGCGGGAGTTTCCATATTTCTATCCTACCATATTCTTGTTTTTTGCGCAAGTTTTGAAAATAATTTAGAAATATTCCAAAAAAACTTGAACGCAAAGAAGAGTTAGTGTATCTTAACTCCAACAACCAATAATAGAATACCATGTTAGTAGGAAAACAAGCACCCGTATTTAAGGCAACCGCCGTTGTGAATGGAGAAATCGTGAATAATTTCAGCCTCCAGGATTACGTAGACAAGAAGTATGTCTTATTCTTCTTCTATCCGAAGGATTTTACGTTTGTATGCCCTACCGAGCTGCTGGGATTCCAGGCGGCGCTGCCGGAGTTTGAGAAGCGCAACACCGTGGTGGTGGGCTGCTCAACAGATACAGAATACAGCCATTGGGCCTGGTGTCAGAAGCCGCAGAGCGAGGGTGGTATCAGTGGGGTGACCTACCCACTGGTAGCAGACACGAACAAGACCATTTCAGAAGCCTTTGAGGTTCTGGCAGGAGAGCGTTATCTGGATGAGAACGGGCGTCTCCAGGTAACCGGAGAACTGGTAGCCTACCGTGGACTCTTCCTTATTGATAAAGGAGGAATTGTACGCCACCAGCTGGTGAATGATATGCCGCTGGGGCGCTCCATAGATGAAGCCATCCGCATCGTAGACGCGCTGCAGCATTTCGAACAATACGGCGAGGTGTGTCCGCTGGGGTGGCACCCGGGGCAGGAGGCCATGAAGCCCACGCACGAGGGCGTATCGAAATACCTTTCTGCCCATTAATTCCTGAGCAATACAAGGAAAAACAGAAACCCCGCCTGGATTTACCAGGCGGGGGCTTATAGCATGTAAGTCCGGATAATTTAATCGATATTCAGCTCAACAACCTCGCGGTCAAACTTATATGCGCCGGGGCTTGCCAGACCGAGCAGAGGCAGAAGAATAATGTAACCACAAGCGGCATCCATTGCCCCCACTCCGGATAAGGTGCGGGTCAGGATAACATCATCGCGTTTAGAACCCAGCTCTGCAGAAACGATAGTTCCTTCCTTTTTCGCAACATCAACCAGCGCGCTGCCTTCGCCAACGTAGTTGCCATTTACATAAAGTCTGGCTTTGGGATTGTTTGCCTGAATCAGCATGCTCTGGGAGTGAGACCCCAGAAATGAGCAACTGCTGAGAGCAGCGGTGCAGAGCACCGCTACAATCCGTTTGAGTTGAAGACCGAACATGTTAGTACACATCTTTCTGATAACGCTTGGCCGCCTTCATATCAGCCAGGTAGGCCACAGCTTCATCCTCTGAGCGGTTGCCGTATTTGGAGATGATGGCGAGCAGAGCCTTCTCCACATCCTTGGCCATGCGGTTGGCATCGCCGCACATGTAGAACGCTGCGCCCTTTTCGAGCCACTGCCAGACTTCCTCGCTGGCCTGCTCCATGAGGTTCTGCACGTAAATCTTGTATTCCTGGTCGCGGCTCCAGGCTACGGAGAGCTTGAGTTTGCCACTTTCCACGAGCGGGGCAGTTTCGTCCTCGTAGCAATTATCAGTTGCCTGGTAGGGGTTGCCGAAGAAGAGCCACATGGGGCCGGCGGCATTGTCAGCCACGCGCTGCTGCCAGAATGCGCGGAACGGCGCAATACCGGTGCCGGGGCCGACCATGATGATGGGGGTGTTACCATCCTCCGGCAGTCGGAAGTTCTTGTTGCAGTGCACGAACACCTTTACCTTGTCGCCGGGCTTGATTCGGTCTGCCATGAATGTGGAGCACACGCCGCCGCGCTTGCGGTCGTTGGTGGTGTAGCGCACAGCTCCAACGCACAGGGAAACCTGGCCGGGTACTGCATCGGGGCTGGAGGCAATGGAGTACAGACGCGGAGAAATCTTGCCAAGAATGCTTACAAAGGCAGCAGCATCCGGGAAAGAAGCCTTGCAGCAGTCGCAGGTAGCGAGGTCGAGTACATCACGCCCCCAGCAGAAATCCTTGAGGGCATCCTTATCTGCCAGAATGGCGGCGAGCTTCTCGCTGTTAGCCACAGCATTCCACTTGGTGAGCATGCCTTTTTTCAGGTTTGTGATATCGTAGCTGGAGATAAGAGCCTCGCGCAACGGCGCCGTGTCTCCGGCAGGGGTGGGAACCTCCGCTGCGGCATCCAGCCCCAGGGCTGCAATAAGCTCATCGACCAGAGCCGGGTCATTGCAGGGAATGACCCCCAGCGCATCACCAGTAGTGTAGGTCAGACCAGAGCCCTCCAGCGAGTAATCCACGTGAATGGTTTCCTTGGCGCTGCCGGGCTTGGTAACAGAGCGGACTCCCAGCACCGTGGCCGGGAACGGATTCTTCATGCTGTACGGTTCCATTGTTGTCAAAACAGGTGTTTCGTTGCTTCTAAGTCTGCAGGATATGGCGTGTCATGTCAAGGAAAATCATGTCTTTACCACACCAAATCACGTGGTAACATCTCCATTGGTCATCATCCTGCGCGGCTCATGCAGCCGCGCGGATAGAACCATCTCTATGCAATTAATGGAGGAATCCCAGCCTTTAGTCTTGTCATCGGCCTGTAATTGTGGCACAATCAGGCAACGGCGCGCGTGGGTGCCGTTGCAAACGAAATCAAAATCTCTCAACAAAAGAGCCATGATTCGCATATACACGCAGACGGAGAATGGAATTTCCCGCACGGTGGGCCTGGATGAGCAGGAAAACCGCCGCGGGGATGTGTTCTGGATTGACCTCCTGACCCCGGATGCAGAAGAGCTAAGATATGCCGAATCTCTTTGTAGCATCGAGATGCCTACCAAGGATGAGATGCGGGAAATTGAGGCTACCTCGCGTCTGTATTGCGAGGACGGCGGCCGCTTCATGACTACCACGGTGCTTTCCCGCGTGGAGACGGATGAACCCATCATCTCGGAAATTACCTTCATTCTCAAGAGCAAGCTGCTCATCACCATCCGCCACACCGACTCATACTCCTTCCGCGTCTTTTCGCACCAGTTGCTGCGCATGAGCCAGACCAACCGCGACCTGGTATTCATCGGGCTTCTGGAAACGCTGGTTGACCGCCAGGCCGACGTTCTGGAACGCTTCGGCACGGATCTGGATACACTTTCCAAAAAAGTATTCGGCACACACCACACCCGCCGCAAGCAGAAGGTGGAAGACCCGGATACCGATGACCTGCGCGATGCCCTGGAAGAACTGGGCCGCGTGGGTGACCTTATTACCCGCCAGCGGGACGCCCTGGTGAACCTGCTGCGCCTCATCACCTACGCCGGCAATGAGGAAAGCTGCGTGGGTGAGGATAATCTCTACATGCCGCTGCGTTCTGTTTCCCGAGACGTGAATTCTCTTTCCGAATACGCAGCCTTCCTTTCCAACAAGATTAATTTCATGCTTGATGCCGTGCTCGGGCTCATTAACATTGAGCAGAACGACATCTTCAAGGTGTTCACCATCATGAGTGTGGTGTTCCTGCCGCCTACGCTGATTGCCAGCACCTTCGGAATGAACTTCAAGTTCATTCCCTTCCTGAACACCGACTGGGGCGTGTGGGTCTCGGTGGTGCTCATGGTGCTTTCTGCCGCACTCCCGCTCATCATCTTCAAAATCAAACGCTACATCTGACCATGATTCCCATTCGCAAGGTAGTTACCCCGGACCAGGAAATTTACAAGGCTGATATCCTCATCGAAGCTCTGCCGTATCTGCAGGCATACCGTGACCAGACCATCCTCATCAAGTTCGGTGGTTCTGCCATGGATAACCCGGATTTGGTGAAATCGCTGATGCGCGATATCGTGGTGATGGAGACCATGGGGCTGAACCCCGTTGTCGTGCACGGCGGGGGCAAAGCCATTTCCAAGGCCATGGCAGATGCCGGCCTGGAGGCTCGTTTTGTGAACGGACTGCGCGTAACCACGCCTGAGGCTATTGATATTGTGGAGCGCACGCTCAGCGGCACCATCAACCCCGGGCTGGTGGAAATGATGCGCGGGCATGGTGGTAAGGCCGTGGGCATTCCCGGCACGAACGTGTTTGTGGGCGAAAAGATTATGGAGCGGGATGCCGAGGGTAACCCGGTTGATATCGGCATGGTGGGCAATGTGATTGGCTGCCAGCTTTCCCGCGTGAAAGAAGCTCTTTCGCTGCAGCTCACCCCGGTGATTTCTCCGCTGGCCCGCGAACTGGGCACCAACCACTCGCTGAATGTGAATGCCGACCTGGCCGCCGCTGCTCTGGCTCGCGAGCTCAAGCCGGTGAAGCTGGTGTATATATCTGATGTGCCCGGTCTCATGAATGACCCCGCAGACCCCAGCACCATTATCCAGAGCATCAACCGCAAGGAGGCATTCGAGCTCATTGAGCAAGGAATTATCTCCGGCGGCATGATTCCTAAAGTGAAGAGCGCGGTCGATGCTCTCAACGCCGGCGTGCGCAAGGTGCACTTCATCGATGGTCGCCTGCGACACACCCTTCTGCTGGAAATTTTCACCCCTGAGGGTATCGGTACTGAGATTGTGCGCGAACAGCGCTGAACACTATACTCATGGACACCCCGGCATCCATCGGCATATTGTCGCCCACACGCTCCGCTGCGTGTATGCTGGTGCTGCAGCAGCTCATGGATGCCTGTGCCTCTGCCGGGCTGAATGCCTATGAACTGGGGAAAAATACGCTCAACGACCCAGTCCTCGGTAAGCCGGAGATGATTCTCTGCCTCGGCGGCGATGGTACAATCCTTTCTTCCGCACTGAATGCCAGCAGCACCGGAGCAATCATCGGCGGCATCAATATGGGACACCTCGGCTTCCTGAGCGCCTGCGGACGCGAGGAACTTGAGATGCTGGTCTCCGCGCTGGCTGACGGCAGCTACGAGGTGGATGAACGAGCCATGCTCGAGGTACGCAAGTTTGATGCCTCCGGGCAGGAGGCCGAACGCTGCTTCTATGCGCTGAATGAGCTTTCGCTCACGCGTGCGCAGACCGGCAAGATGATTGATGTGGATGTGGAGCTGGATGGCAAACTCCTCAACCGTTACCATGCTGACGGCATTCTGGTGGCCACCCCCACCGGATCTACGGCCTATTCACTTTCGGCTGGTGGGCCGCTCCTCTGGCCCACGGCTGGCGTGACCTGCCTCACCCCCATCTGCCCGCACAGTCTTACCAGTCGCCCGATTGTGTTGCCGGATGCCGTGGAAATCACGCTGCGCCCGCGAGAGCGCCGCGGCCGGGCCGGCGAATCACTCATTTTCTCGCTGGATGGCCGCAATACCTACCCGATTTCTCTGAATGAGACCCTGCGCATTTGCAAGGCTCCTCTGCCGCTGCGCCTGCTGAATCTGCCCGGAAGCGACTATGCCGCCCGTCTGCGCGCCAAGCTGCGCTGGTGATTCTTTTTGATGTAAGTGGCTTATTTGACGCAAATCTGCGTTGCTTTCCGGGGATGCTTGTGTTAGAATGCGCGCAAGCTGTTATTCTCTCCGGTCATGAAGCTTCATCTCCCGATTTCTCTCCGCCGTTCTCTGCTTTCTCTTGTGCTGTCCGCAGCCGCTGCCATTCCCGCCTGGGCTGGTGTACTCACTAACGATGCAGATGCCTGGGTCTACGCAGATTTTGGTCAGAATCGCGGCCGCTATAGTGTGACCAATGTTAACGCGCTGCTGCGGGATTTGAATGCTGATGGTGTGTATATCCACTACAATAATGGCCATGATTCCTACAAGCTGGAGAACGGGATGATTTCCTTCGAAAGCCGACAGGAAGCCGGTGGCTCCAGCGCGGCCATCAATCATAATTTCATTGCTACGGTGCAGCACAATGGTGTGCAGAATCCGTATTTCTCGTACCTGGAGCTAGGGGGTGAAAAGCATGCCATCCAGTACAAGGGGATTGAGTACCGCGGGCCGTATGGCGGTGCTTTCCTGCATGATAAATCCGGGCGCGATTTCAAAATCACGCGCCTGAATAAGATTGTGACGGATGTGACCACATCTTCGGTGTATTCTGTAGAAAAGCTGAAGGAAGAGGGGCTTGCGGGGAAATTGCTGTACCACTCCGGGGGTGGTCGCACTTTTATTTATGACCCTGATACGGAAACGTATCTACCCATGGAAAACCCTGATGACAGCTACAATGTCAACGGTACACTGGGGCATTTCATCCAGGGCGCGATTCAGAAAATCGACAGCATGGGTGGTCCGGCTGATGGCGGTTTCTGGTTCGACCATACGGTCGATGGCTGGAATCTGGATACAGACCCGCTGCCCTTCGGTGCGCAGAGTGGTGACTCTGGCAGTCCGGTGTGGGTGTGGGACGATGATGCTAAGGAATATAAGTACATAGCAGCGGTGCAGCAGAGTAGTGATAATCCTGCGTATGGTGCATCCATGTCGAACCTGACTTACATGCAGGAGGTGGCAGATTCCTACGATAAAGTAGTGGAGTCGTCCCAGTCTGTCATTTCCATCGGTTCTACGGAGAATACCCACCAGACAATTTCCCAGGATAGCGTATCTACCACGCTGTGGCAGGGAAAGGTAACCGATGCCGGCGGTATACTTGCTTCCTTTACTGGAGTGGAACAGGGAAAGAGTACATGGAATGACATGGTGGCTATCCGTGATGAGGATAACTGGTATGCTCTGACGCAGAATTACCTGAACGCCCGGCAGAATAACACGGACGATTCCAGTCTGGATTATGCCGACCTGTTCATGACAGATAACCTGGTGTTCAACGCCAAGGATAGAACGGATTACACCATTCAGGTGGATTCCGTGGTTGATACAGGTATCGGCTATACCGAGTTTACCAAGGGAAATCAGGATAAAGCCTCCTATACCATTTCCGGTAAGGGGTATCTGGATTCTGCCGGTTATATCATCGGTGAGGATGTGGAAGTACACCTGCAGTTGCTCAGCACCGGTAAGACCCGTGAAGTCCGCAAGATTGGTGACGGCACACTCTATGTCGATGGTACCGGCGACAACGACATCATGCTGAACCTCGGCGGCAAGGGAAGTACCATCCTGAACCAGACGAATGGCTATGCTGCCTACAATGTGCTGGCTAACAATGGAACGACGGTACAGCTGCTGGGCGGTATTTCCCAGATTAAGCGGGATTTCACTTTCGGTAACGGCGGCGCGACGCTGGATTTTGCCGGCCATTCCTGGACGGAAGGTGCAGAGGGCCATTTCTCGATGAAAGCGCTGACGCAGGATGCGGTCATCACGAACTCATCGGATAGAACCATCCAGCTGAACTTCACCAAGGGTGGTAGCTGGCTGGGCTCATTTGCCGATACGGCCAAGGCTGGCATCCAGGTGAATTATTCGGGAACCGGTATATGGGAGCTGAACGGTATTCATACCCATCTGCAGCACAAGGACAGCGGCCTGACGGTGTCAGACGGCCATGTCATCTTTCAGGGGACCATCACCGAACACGGTATCAGCCAGCTGATTTACCCGGAAAAGAATGCCAATGGATGGAATGAAGCCATGTGCTGGCAGAAAGAGAACGACTGGCACTATGCAGATGCCCGCATGAATGTAACCGTAGACAAGGGAGTATTCGAACTGGGCAGTCATGCCCGCCTGACCGGCACGGTAACGGTGAATTCCAATGCCTCCTACATTATGCGCGAGGGCGTGCAGAACCGCTATGAATACATTGAAGGCGGATATGCGCCGGAAGATACCTACGCTATTTCTGAATACTACGGACACAAGGGCAATACGGTGCTGAACGGCGGTACGCTGCAGGTGGAATTCTCCGATAGTACAAGTTCCAATCTGACATATGCAGGTGATATCACCGGTTCCGGCAGCATAACAGTGGATACCGCTGACGGTTCGCTGACTCTGACGGGCAATAACACATTCTCCGGCTCGAAAACCCTGGAGGGTGGCCATCTCATTGCTGAGGACACCGCCGCTCTCGGCACTGGTTCCGGCTGGAAGCTGGACGCCGGCACAACCCTGACGGTTCAGAGTGGCCTGACTTCGGAAAATGCCCTTACTTTCGTGGATGCGGCAAACTCTTCGGGTCTGCTGGCGCTGGGGAATAATCTGAACAGAGCCTTGAACCTGCCGCAGGATTCTGACCTCTACATTGGCGCAGAGGCAGGCAAGGTGGTTCAATATGGCGCAGAAGATGAAACGATTACAGCCCCGAAACTCGGCGGTGGTGGCGGCACGCTGGTGGTGAATGCCGCCGTGGCGGCGGAGGATCTGGTGGTGGGCCGCGATAACGATAGCGGCGTTGTCCGGCTCACTAATGAGGCGAATCAGCTTTCCGGCACCATCAGCATGGCAGGTAATGTGGCGCTTGATGCCACCTCTGCAGCGCTGGGAAATGCCCGGGTGAACTTAGCCTATGGCAAGGGGCTGGTGCTGCGTGAGCCGGTTTCGGTCATCCAAGGCAAACTGACAGGTGATTCTGCCGGTTCCCTGTTGCTGGATTTCTATACTGCTGATTCTGTTAATATGACCGGGATGACTGCCTTGTCACTCTCGGCGGCGGCAGATGATGCTGTCTATGCCGGTACCATTCAGGTCGGCGCATCTGAATCCTACCGTCTGGGCGGGTATACGGGCAGCCTTTTCCTGAGCAATCATGCTGCTCTCACCGGCGCGAATGCGTTGGTGGTGGATGCCAAGGGAACCACTGGAGGAAAGGTTGTGCTGGCCAAGCAGACTTCCTATACAGGTGCCGTTACCGTTCAGGATGGCAGCCCCGGCAAGAACGGGAGTGTTTCCCTGTGCTTCTCCGAGGATAATGCCCTGGCTGACGCAAGCTCTGTCACCGTGGACAAGTGCGGTATTCTGGATGTGGGCAGCACTACGCAGACTCTGACGAACCTGGTAGTGAAGACTGGAGGCCTTCTCCGGGGCGATGCTGACGGTACGCTTGTGTTCAACATGACAGCAACTGTGAATGGTAAAACTGCTTATTACCAGACCGGTGCCATGCAGCTGGGCAAGGTAGAAAAGACAGGTGCCGGCGAAATGGTGCTGGCTTCTGCTGATAACAGCTGGGATTTGTTTACCGTGAAGCAGGGGACTCTGTTCACCCGTGTGAATAACGCCCTCTCGGCCACGGGTATTACCCGTGTGGAGAACGGCGCTATCCTCAGCATGAATGCCTGGGATGCCAACCGCACCATGCATGGTAATGTGCTGCTGGGAGATGGAGGTAAGATGGTAACCGGAGTTGCCAGCAATCATCACGATATATTCTTCAATGGTACCATTTCGGTGGATGCCGGTGCCACCGGTACGCTAGGCTCTGGTACCTGGTATCTGACGCACACCAGGCACAATATCGACGGCGGAACACTCAAGCTTGAAGGCGGCAATCTGCGATTCGAATCCACCGATGCCCAGCGAGTGGGCGGAACGCTGGATATCGCGACGAACGATGTGACCTTCCACAGCATCAGCGCAAACGGCGCGGATAACATGCTGAAGCAGTTTGATGCAATCAATGTCGGCTCTGGAAAGGCTTTGAATGTGGTTGACCATACCTGGAATACCATCTGGCAGCTGGATAAACTGACCGGTGCTGGTTCCCTTAATTGGAATTCCACAACCACACATTCTAAGACTGCTCAGCTCATCATTGGTGGAGAGGGAGGCTTCTCCGGTGCTATTAATGTGAATCGCGATTGCGACTATACCGGACATACGCGTCCTTATCAGGCTTATTTGCAGATAAACAGCACAGAGGCCATCAGCTCTGCCACGGTTAATCTTACTGGCGCGGATGATAGTAATTCTTATGTTTCATTGGCGTTGAATGCAGACCGCGTGAAGGTAGGCGGTTTGAATGGTAATGCGTATTCTCACCTGTTTGCAGGGACCGCGCCGTCTGCCATTGCAACAACAGCGCCGGCCTCTACCCGTAAGGCTGCGCTCGTGATTACCGGCAGCGGTAACTACACGTACAGCGGCAGCATTGGAGCTGCATCTGATTTTGCCTCGAAGGGTGTCAGCATTGAGATGGCCGGTACAGGTGTTCAGCAATTCAATGGCAGCTCAGTGGTGGTGCAGAATATAGCCCTTCAGAATACGGGTTCGCTTGATTTCTCCGGGGTGTCTTCCTTGAATGTTCAGGGGAATATCGCTTTGAATGCCGTCGGTTCGCTGAATCTGGGAAATCATACCTATTCCCTTGATGCAGGCAAAACGCTGAGTGTCGGCGTGGCCGGAGCTTCACTGACCATGGGCAATCTGCAGTTGAACGGCGGCACGATGTCTTTCGATGCCGGTATTTTGAGCCGGGATGGTGTCACGCTGAACTACACCGGAGGTATTGAGAATCTTGCCGGCGCCTCCATTCTGTTCACCAATGTGACTCAGGAAATGCTGGGTGAAGAGAATAAGTATCTCCTTGCCAGTGGCTCGTGGGACCAGTCCATAATTGATGACCTTCGTGCCGGTGAGCTGGGCTCAATTAAGGCTAATTTCGGCATTACTGAAAATAATCAGCTCTATGTCTACTTTGATGATAACGCCTTTGTCTGGGGTGGGCAATCCGGCGATTGGGCGAGTGGCTCATTCAACGGTACAACGGGCATTCCGAATGAAAGCTCGAATGTCAGCTTTAAGGATGATGCTTTAAACAAGAATATTTCTCTTGCCTCTGAAACGAAAGTCGCCTCTGTCTACTTTGTGAACAGCGAGGAAAATGATTACAACATTTCCGGCTCTGGAATGTTGACTGCGGACTATATTACCCAGAGTGGATCTGGCACCACAACGATTGACGCTGCTTCCAGTACAGCCGGTGCAGAGGTAACATCCGGCAAACTTATCTTGAATAATGCCAATCTGAATGGTGGCATTTATACGATATCTGAGGGTACTTTATCCTTGAAGTTGGTAGAGAATGAGAATCTGCTGGCTCTGTCTCTTGGCAAAGATGCCCGATTAGAATTAAAAACTGATGAAAGCTCCATCACTATCACAACCGAGAGAAGTTCTCAAAAGGAATTATCCGGGGAATCATCAATCAGCATTCAGGCCGGTATGACCTTGAAGGATGATAAGTCCCAGTATAAGGTAAACGATGGCACATTTACGATAGACGGTGGCGGCATTGTCAAGACTGATGCGCTTCTGCTGAGTGGAGATGGTTGCCTCGCCGTTCGAAATGCAACGGTACACTCTGATAAACCGATGTCATCTGATAGTGAAACTGCATCTGTTCTCATTGATAATAATGGCACATTGGTATCATTGGGAACGTGTTCAATGAAGGGGGCAGACATTCAGGTGCAAAATAATAGCTCGCTGTATATTGGCGGCGGTGATGCTGATGTAAAATTAGCATCGGGGGCAACTCTCGGGCTTGCCGCTCCCGACGCTAATCCTGTCGTGTATGATTTCAGCGGGAACATCACCATTGCCGACGGCACAAATACGATAACAAGCTCTTGCAAATATCCATGGCGTGAGAATCTCAGCAGCACAGATGGCATTCTTAAAATCTCTGGTGAACTTGCATCTGAGGGTGATAATGCAAACCTCCATATTGCAGGGAAGAGAGATTATTACGGAGAACTCCGCGGTGTCATACTGGCAGGGAGAGCACAGGTTTCCGGCGATGTGACCATTGAAGGAGATTCTGTGCTTCGCATGACCAGTAATCTTGTACAGGAGGGATGGGCTTTATCGCAAAAATCCGGTATCAGCGTAACCAGTAAGGATGGTAGTGCAGACGCCACGATTTCCGGCGGCAGCTCGCTGGTCTGGGATGGCAGCGGCAGCACGGCTTCTATTGCCGGCAATGCCGCTGGCAGCACGGTGATGAATAATGCACTGGTGGAGCTGTACAGTGGTGCAAAGCTGAGTTTGCAGAATATCGTACTGGGAGCTGATTCCCGGATTGCGATGGCGGAGGAGAATGCAGCAGATGGTGCAGAAATTTCTGTATCGAGAGTAGGTCTGCAGGTAATTGAGGGGACAAATGCCAGCAGCCAGGGCATGACCGCGCTGGAAAACAGCCTGACCCTGAAGGTTGCCGGTGGTGATGCAACCCTGACACTGGCTGCCGGCAGCCGGGTGCTTGAGGTCACGACCGATGCCATCAGCGGCGGTATTACCTTGACCGGCCAGAGCATGGTGGTGAACTTCGATGCTTACAACCTGGAGGACTATGATGCCGTGAAGCTGATTTTCGCCAACAATGGTGTGCAGGAAATTGCGGATAGCGTCTCCATTACCGGTACGGCTTCCCCCGCGCAGCTGATGCGGGTTGCCGTGCAGAGTGCTCCGTTGCAAATGACCGGCACCTACGATATCAATAATACGGATGGCTCGGTGTACTTCCTCTTCACCACCATGGTACCGGAGCCGACCAGCACCACCCTGAGCCTGTTGGCTCTCTGTGGTCTGGCTGTCCGACGTCGCCGCAAATAGGATTGAATTTTCAATGTATAGCAATTCCAGCCGCGTTCTCCTGTGGGACGCGGCAGTTTGTGCTCTCCTGTGCCCCTTCGAAATTGTGTAAATTGTCAATTTCGTTTCATGAAGCGCCATTTCTCCCGGCAATTTGCCACTCATGCCCTGCGGCGGGCAGGAAGGAGGAGCACAGCGAGTTGAATCATCCACCCAAAGGGAGGAAAGAAGAAAGAAAGCGCGCAGATGAGCAACTTGGGGTAGATGGCAAAGCCGATATCATTCAAACGCCGCCACATGGCCCCAAGGAAAAAGGACATGAGGAGAAGGTGAACGGAAACGATGAAAAGCAGGCTTCCGGCAATGCGGACGGGTTCCCAGTTTTGGCCGAAGATGAAATAATTGACTACAGCTGCCAGGAATGGCCAGATTTTCGGCAGGAGGTATACCCAGAGCCAGTAGACACAGAAATCGTGCCGGCTGAGGTTGCCGCGGAAATTATAGAGCCTGGCCAGGGGATTTTTCATTTATACGATGAGCATGCAGTCTCCGTAGGAGAAGAAGCGGTAACGCTGCTCCACAGCCTGGCGGTAGGCTTCCATGATGAGCTCCTTGCCGGCAAAGGCGCACACGAGCATGATGAGGGTACTCTGCGGCAGGTGGAAGTTGGTGAGAAGCGCCCCCACAGTCTTGAATTCATATCCGGGGTAGATGAAGATATCCGTGTCTCCGCTGGTGGCGGGCAGGGGGGTGCCGTGGCGGGTGGCCAGGGTTTCCAGCACGCGCACGCTGGTGGTGCCCACGGCTACAACGCGCCTGGCAGCAGCAATGGCATCTGCTGTGTCCTGCGGCATCACAAAGCTTTCGCGGTGCATGTGGTGGTCGGCCACGTTTTCCACCTTTACCGGGCGGAATGTGCCCACGCCCACATGCAGGGTCACGAAACTGTGCGGCAGGGCGTTGAGGATTTCCGGGGTGAAGTGCAGTCCGGCGGTGGGGGCGGCAATGGCTCCTTCGTGTTCTGCGTAGATGGTCTGGTAGCGTTCCTTGTCCGCAGGTTCGCTTTCGCGGTTCATGTAATGCGGCAGGGCCAGGCGTCCGTAGACCTCCGGGTCAATGAACTTGTCCCAGCGTATGTAGCGGTAGCCTTCGTCATCAATACTTTCGACGGTGCCGGTGGCATCTCCCACCTGCACGGTGCGCCCCACTTTCATCTTCTTGCCGGGCCGCACCAGGCATTTCCACACCAGTTCCTGAGCCAGCCCGGCACGCACGAGTTCGATGCTGCCATCGTTGCTGAAATAGCGGGCTGGTATCACCTTGGTGTTGTTGAGCACAAAGTGGTCGCCGGGCTGCACATATTCTACGATATCGTGAAAATGGCGGTGTTCGATGAGTCCGGTATCGCGGTGCACCACCAGCATGCGGCTGGCGGCGCGGTCCGGCAGCGGACGGTCGGCTATCAGCTCTTCCGGCAGGTAGTAATCGAAATCAATGGTGCGCATTGAGGCAGGGTATCAGCAGGGGAAGATTTCGATGCGGCGCAGCACCTCATCGCGGCCGAGGGTCTGCATGATGACATCGATGCCGGGGCCAGCGTGGCAGCCGGTAAGGGCCATACGCAGCGGGAACATCATGGCTCCCACCTTCACGCCGTTGGCCTTGGCCAGCGGCTTCACAATCTGGAAGGCTGCCTCACCGCTCCATTCGGGGAGCTGGCTGGCTTCTGCCACGAAGAGGTTGAGCATTTCGCGTGCGTTCTCCTGGAGCTTGGCCATGGATTCCTCCTCGTATTCGAGGGTCTGCACCCACTTGACCCAGGCGGGCGTTTCGCTGAGCAGCTGCACCTTGGTTTGCACGGAGGGCAGCACCTCGCGCAGCTGGGCGGTGTCCTCCAGCCCGGCCCTGGTGCAGAAAGGCATGGCAAGTTCCACGAATTTCTGCGGCTCCAGGCGCATGATATGCTGCTGGTTCATCCACTTGCACTTGGTGATGTCGAACTTGGCGGCGGCGCGGTTCACGTTCTCCAGGGAGAAGAGGTTGATGAGTTCATCCTTGGTGAACACCTCGGCATCGCTCTTGGGGCTCCAGCCGAGCAGGGCAATGAAGTTCACCACGGCATCGGGCAGGAAGCCTTCCTCCGGGTAGTTGCCCAGCTGGGCGCCTACGTCGCGCTTGCTCATTTTGGAGCCGTCCGGGTTCTGAATGAGCGGGATGTGGGCATATACGGGAGGTTCCACGCCAAAGGCATCAAAGAGCTGCAGGTGTTTGAAGGTGTTCATGATGTGGTCCTCACCGCGGATGACGTGGGTAATCTTCATCTCGATATCATCCACCACATTGACAAGGTGGAAGATGTAGGAACCATCGGTGCGTTTCACCACCATGTCCGGGTTGATATCTACGTTGTTGTAATCTACGGAAATATCGCCGCACACCATGTCGTGCAGGGTCATGACACCCTCGCGCTTGAAGCAGAAACGCCACACGGTGCCTTCGCTGGTACCGGGAATTTCATCGCCGTTCTTATCGCGCTTGTTCGGGGCGGGGCATTCATATACGCGGCCCATATCCACGAGTTTCTGAAAGTAGCGGTCGTAGATATCTTTGCGCTGGCTCTGGAAGTAGGGTGCGTAGTCGCCACCTTTGCCTTCGCCTTCATCCCAATCCAATCCGAGCCAGCTCATGCCGGTGAAGATGGCTTTCATGGCGTCTTCCACGTGGCGTTCCTGGTCGGTGTCTTCAATGCGCAGCACGAAGGTGCCACCCATTTTGCGGGTGAAAAGGTAGTTGAACAGGGCGGTACGGGCACCACCGATGTGCAGATAGCCGGTGGGGGACGGAGCAAAGCGTGTGCGTACGGGCGTAGACATGCGCGCCTTATACACCCAATCGCCCGGATTTTCAAGTCTAAACCGACTCCGTTGGGTGTCAGCCCTGCAAAAATATGGGCTTATTTCTTGTGTGCTGTATAGCTTATCATATGGCGCATGGCAAAAATCAACACGCCCAGAAGTGCCAGAGCGGGTTCACCCAGGCCTGACCAGAGACAGATAAGCCCTGCGCTGGTGAACAGACCGGAAACAAGACTACTGAGGCGGTGCGTGGTTTCATGCTTATGCTTGCGGCGCTGACGCGCCCGCCGGGTGTGAATGTGCAGCCAGGAGAGCAGCACCGTAGAACAGATTGCACAACCTGTCTGTACGTACTGCATGGGGGCTGGGTGCTCCAGACAACCGAAGATGAGCGCTGATGAATAATACGCAAGGTAGAGCAACAGCAGCCCGAAAATCAGCCCGGTAACGGTGTAAAATATGACACAGGAGCGGGTGGAAAATCCCTCCTCTGCCGCAAGCAGGGAATCCCGGATTCCTTTACGACCAGTTAGATAGGCCGGAATGGCACAGAGTAAGGCAATGGTCAGCAGCAGAGTGATGAGTGTCCACATGTTTTTTCTGTTTCTGTTAGCGTGTATTATAGCGTGCACGAAGTGCCGTTTCAAGCAGATATGACCGGTGTTCTGCTTTTTTACTTGATTTTCTGCACTTCTATATTGGAGCAGCCGGGTTTGATGTTATATGGGGCACCAGTGCCTGCCTGGGGATAGATGTCATGGTATTCCACCCGGTTGTTGCGAACGCTTACTTCTGCCGCAGATGTGGCGGAGAGCAGGGGAACCCGGTGGGTGATGAAATGGTTATCTTCGATGCGTATGTTGCGATGATAGGGCTTTTTCTGGCGGTCGATCTGGCGTACCTCCGGGCAGATGGCAATGACGGCATCTGTGAACTGATAAAGGCCGGTGAGCGCGTGGCGGAAAGTGTTGCCTTTGATGAGCACATCCCGGCAGGCTCCGCTTTCGTACCAGCCCTGGGCGTCTCCCGCCAGCAGAATGGCAGAGCCGTGCGTGTGGTCGAAGTGATTACCGATGACGCGCACAGGGCGGGGAGTGGTGAATAATGTGCCCCGTGCGCGATTGTGGCGGATGGTGTTGTGGCTGAAATCCACGCTGGGATGCCAGTCTGCGTTCTCGATGGCATCTCCCACACCGATGCCGGCGGGCATATCTTCCTTAAGGGTGACGCGCACAAGACGCGGGGTGAGGAGCTCCACCGCGGCTACCATTCCGAGCTGTGGGTTGAGCTCGTGCGTAGAACCATGTATGAACTGGAGTTGCTCGCCGGGGGCCATGACCTCAAAGCCATACGCCTGGCCGTGCATGTATCGGGCAATAAAGGTGCGCGGAGATTCGACCTTGTGGATTCCCAGACAAGTGGCGTGCACGTTGATGGCATCATCCATCATGGCTTCATAGGTGGCTCCCTGCACGCTGATATGCCCGCGGCAGTTGGAGAAGTGGGTAGCATCTGCTGCGGTGGTATGCATGCGGCCTTCTGCGCGCCGGCACCCACCACCACGGATGGTGATGTTTTCGCTGCGCTGGGCTATGAGGGCCATGCCCTGGCTGTCGTGGAATACGACGTCCTCTAATTTTGTATCTGTCGCACGGTATAGCAGCATGGCGGGATGAGGACGGGCGTAGTTGCGTAATACCAGGGTCTGCCCCACGGAGAGCCCCCTCTGCGCGGCATTTATTGCGAAACGGACCCTGTTTCCAGGCAGGGATTCGCAGGCAGAGGGCCAGACTATATCGCCGCTTCTGCCTGTTGGCACCATGCGGCCATCCGGTTCAAAGGCAAGGGCGCATTGAACGCGCGCTCTGCGACCATTGCTGGTGAGCAGGAAAACACCATCTGCCACGGTGTATCTGCTGGCCTGGCTCATCTCCAGCGTTGTGGTGCCGTTTTTGATTTCGACTATGCGACCTTCAGAGGAATACGGCTCGGCATAGTCGATACTGATATCGGAAATTTCGATTTGGGAGCTGTCCATGATGACTACGGGCAGCATCATACCATGAAAAACAAACCTGGTGTCATTACCTTCAAGCTTCAGCTTGCGCATGCCGGTAACAGGAATGGCCACCGGATGAGATGGCTGCTGGTCATGGTTAGAGATGTAAAGCTGCATGCTCCTGGCGCTTTCCTGGTGGAAATGGTATTCACCAGGAGCAAAGCGGATAGTGTCGGCATCCCTGCTGCGGGCGGAATCCAGCAGCTTCAGCATGGCTGCACCGCAGTCTTTCCCGCCGGGTTGCACGCCGTAGTCTGCGGCGTCGAGCGTTTCGGCCGTAATAGCAGGAACCGCCATCGCTGATACAATGGCGGTACTCGTAAATAAAAGGTTGCGGTGCATGTCAGACACAGGTGGCTCCTTGATCAATCAATGTCTGAAGACTGATGTCACTCAGGTAGTCCTTAATCACGTTGTGCAGACCTTCCCATACCGGAATGGTCAGGCAGGTCTGACGAATCGGACATTCGTTCTCCTCCATGGCCAGGCAATGTACCGGGGCCAGCCCGCCTTCTGCGCAGTTCAGGATCTCGTATACGGGATATTCCCCGGGCTCTCGCGTGAGCTGGTAGCCGCCTGATTTGCCGCGCAGACTCTGTACCAGATTATCGTGCAGCAGGAGCGCCATGATGCTTTCCATATACTTGGGGGTGATATTCTGGCGCTCGGATATTTCGCGCAGGGCTACAGGTCCCTGTGCGCTGTTCTGCGCAAGGTCTAACATGATTCGGAGGGCATAGCGGCCCTTTGTGGATATTCTCATCATAGGCGTGTGCATGTTAGCGTATCACTTTTGCTCAGTCAAGCATAAAAGATACTTTTTTTATAGGAAAATGGCTGAAAACCAAGCCCGCCGGTCAGGCGGGCTTGGTTCAGACGGTGTTTAATCTCTTATACAGATATATGGATGATAATTAAACAAGCGCTTCAGAGACACGGTTGAGCACTTCTCGCAGGGAAGAATCGACACGCAGTTTTTCTTCGATGGTGCGCATGGCGTGGAGTACGGTGCCGTGGTCGCGGCCGCCGAATGCAGCGCCGATATCCTGCAGGGAGCTGGTGGTGTGCTGGCGGGCCAGGAACATGGCCACCTGGCGCGGGTGAGCAATGGCAGCCGTGCGGCGGCGGCCGTTGATATCGTCCACCCGCAGACCGAATTCATGGGCCACCCGCTGCTGGATATCAGCAATGGAGATACCGCTGGAGGCGCGGCGGGTCATGAGGTCGGCCAGGTTTTCTCGCAGGAATGCAATGCTGGGGCAACCATTGTTGAAGGAAGCAAAGGTGCTGGTGCGGATGAGAGCGCCCTCCAGAGCCCGCACAGACTGGGTAATGTTGCGGGCCAGGAATTGCACCACTTCCTCGCTGAGGAGATTTTCCTTCCACTTGAGCATCTTCTGGCGCAGGATAGCCATGCGCATTTCATAACAGGGAGCGGTGAGCTCTACAGTCATGCCCTGGGAGAAACGCGTCTTGAGGCGGTCATCCATGTTCATAATCTGGCTGGCAGGGCAGTCTGCGGAAAGCACAATCTGCTTGCCGGATTCAAACAGCGCATTGAAAGTGTGGAAGAATTCTTCCTGGGTCTTGTCTGCGCGTGCCATGAACTGCACGTCATCGATAAGCAGTACATCCACCTTGCGGTATTTCCTGCGGAATACCTCCAGCGCATCGCCACGCTTGCGGATGGCTTCAATATACGCATTGGTGAACTGCTCGCTGGTCACATACAGTACCTGTACGTTCTCGCGGCGCGCACGCAGGGCGTTGCCTATAGCGTGCAGCAGGTGGGTCTTGCCCATGCCGGAGTTGCCGTAGATGAACAGCGGGTTGAATACGCGCTCTGTGGAGTTTACCAGCGCCTGTGCTGCAGCATAGGCAAAATGGTTGCTGGAACCTACCACGTAATTCTCAAAGGTATAGTCTGCATTCAGATTGCTCTGCACCCTGGCTATGCGCGGGGCTTTAGCTGCGCGGCGCGGGGCAGGGGTTGCAACCCGGGCTGCCGGTGCCGGGGTCTCCTTTTCCTCTATCTGAGGCTCCAGCGCCAGCATGCCGGCTTCTACAAATTCCAATTCGCGGGGCGCTTTCAGCACATTGGCGGCCGCATTCTCTATATATTCACTATAGTTGAGTTCAAGCCATGCGAGCATGAGCCCCTGGGGATACTCGATAATAAGTCTGGACCCGGTGTCTTCTACCAGGCGTAATCCGGAGATGAAATCGATGGCATACCCGTCCGCCTGCCCATGGAAGCGCAAATCATCCATGATCTGCGCCCAGAGGGCTTCACTCGCCTGTTTCTTCTTTTCCATCGTTTTCCGTTCCGTCTTGTTTCGTAGGTTTCGTAAAGTTGTTTTTGCCCCCCCCGTTCGGGAGGTGCGGGGTGCAATATGCCACGCCGTACCCATAATCAAAAGTTTTTTTTTCGCATGCGGTTCCCCTTTTCACCCGGAAAGCGGTGTTCCATGCGCGTTCCACAGTAAAATTTTTTTTTGTTTTCCGTTCTCTCATTTTGTTAACTTTTCTTGATATTTTTCATGCGGGATGATAATTCGGGGCGGGGTGCTGTAGAACGCGGGTGTCTAAAAGTCGCAATGTATTTATATTAAATGTAGTGAAGTAATATAGGAGCTTTTCAAGTAAATAAAAAAGAGGGGATGAATCACCCCTCTATAATACCTATTATCAAGGTTTTCAGGCGGAAAAATGCTGCCATCCGGCAGGCATATCCGGGGTAGAAAAACGGGTCAGTTTTCCGATGCAATGGAGCTGGGATGCAAATGCAGAATTTGCAAGCATTTCTGCCCTGTCGGGAGGCAGGGTCATGAGGAGTTCATAGTCCTCACCGTGTGAAACAGCAGCGCGGGTTGAAAAACCGGGTCTGCAAGGGAGCTTCGATTCATCAATTTCAAAACCGCAGCCGGAAGCTGCAGCAAGCCGTGGCAGGTCGGTTCCGAGACCATCGGAGAGGTCCATCATGGCAGAAGGGCGGATACCGGCCTCCAGAAGGCCTCTGGCGAGCTCCACGCGGGGCTCGAAGACAAGATGCCATCCCGAGGGAAAAGAGCCGCCCAGGACCCCTGAGACGAAGATTAAATCCCCCGGGGAGCCGCCGGAACGCAAAATCGCCTGGCCATGCTCGACTCTGCCGGTGAGAGCCACGTTGATAACCAGCCCATCGTACGGCAGGCCGGAGGTTTCCCCCCCGGCAAGAGAAATGCCGAATTGGCGTGCGAGTGCGCCCATGCCACGGTAAATGCCCTCCAGCAGCTCTACCGGGCGCGAGGGATGGCAAAGAAGAGTGATGAGCGCATGCTCGGGGATACCGCCCATAGCGGCAATATCGGACACCGCCCTGGCCAGAGCCTTGCGGCCGATGAGTTCAGGGCCGGTATCCGGGGTGAAGTGGAGATTCTCCACCACAACATCAGTTTTGAGCAGAGAATCCCACTCGGAGTCGCGCGTCACCACGGCACAATCGTCTCCCGGGCCTGTCAGGAGCTGGTCATTTGCCGGCAAAAGAGGAAGGATGCGCCGCAGGGTGGCATTTTCGCCCAGTTCTGAAAGCGGTGTTGTCATGGCTGGATGAATTGCGGGGCAAAGAGGATGACGAGCGTGCTGCAGGCATTGAACATGGTGTGAATCACCACAGGCAGCCAGAGAGAACGCGCTTTTTCATAGGCCGCGCATTGTACAATGGCAAAAATAGTAAGCGGGAGCAGCTGCATCAGCGAGCCGTGAATGGCGGCAAACAGGAAAGATGAAACAAAGGTGGCAATCCAGCGGCCGCCCCGGCGTTTCAGTATATTGTACACAAAACCGCGGAAGCAGCATTCCTCCGTAACAGGAGCCACGAGAATTGCCATGACGGCCATAAGCGCTTTTTCAAAAGAATCACCATTCATCATGCGCTCAACCACATCCTGCATAGGCGGGCAGCCGGTCAGCTCTGTGAGCCAGGCATCAAATCGGCACAAGGCCAGCAGAATGGAGGCGCCCCATATGATAAGCAGCGCCTTTGCTACCCACCAGACTTTTGTGAGCAGCGTGTTCTGCGGTGTTTCGCGCCGCGGCAGGAGAAAATACACACAGAGGAAGGGGACATAAAGCGCTATCTGCACCAGCATGGAAAAAATCATGTCGGGGCGGCTTTGTGCTGCTTCCTCCGGGTATCGGATACCCGCTATTGTAGACATGCTGATAGTCAGCATGAAAAAGACCGTGTAGAAGTAGGCAAAATGGTGGGGAAATGAACTGCCGGGAAACAGCGGTACCGGGGGCAGGGATTTAGAGCTGCGCGCAGCCAGTATGCCGCCGGCAACCGTCAGAAAACACAAACCAAGGGATATACAGATGAACCATATGGTCAGTTCACTATGAAGTGGCAGTTCAGTCATGGCGGTCTGGTGTGTACGCCACGGCACCGCAGTACCCTGGCATGGGGGTGAATATCAATACCTGAGGGCTGGGGGCAAACAGGCATTCTATGCGACCATTGCGGTGCAGAAACGGATATGCCCGGGCATTCCACATAGTATCACCTATCTGCTTGACAATCGCCTCTGCGGCACACCAGCAGGCGTAGAATTCGGCCTCCGGGCACCCGCGAGCGGTAAACGCCTGCAGCTGTTCCGGGCACATGAAGCGGGTTGCCAGCGATTCCAGATGGTGGCGCGGGCGCATACGCTCCACATCCACCCCGATGGCAGATTCATGGAACGCCAGGCACAGGCAATTTCCCGAATGACTCAGATTAAAGGGCTGGGGTGGAAATTCCGGCTTACCATGTCTATTGTAAGTGAAAGCAATGTTCTGAGGGGCAATATTGGTTCTTCGCGACAGTTCGCGCCGCAGAAGTGTGCGGATGGTGGCATAATGTGCCCCCCGACGGACGGCTGTTTCCTGCTCATCAGGAGACAGTACCGCCGGCTCTGCTGTATCTGCAGGCAATTCAGCTATATTGTACACAAGGTAGTCCATTCAGATGCAGATGATACGGGCAGAGTTATCAGTAGTATCGTACACGCCGATGCTGGGGGCAGCCTGCCGCCCGTATATCTCCCCCGGATTAACCAGGAGCGTGCGGCCGATTTGCGCAATTCCGGCTTCATGAGTATGACCATAGAAAACAGCATCGTGCCCGCCGGCCTCGGCTGTTTTTTTCGCATGCCAGGGCAGGTGGGTAAAGTAAACGTGGCGATTATCCAGTACGATGTCCGCCTCTGCACCATGCAAAGTAGTATCCGGTTGTTTATCTGCAAACCGGCGGAAAGCTGCTATTTCGTACTCATTGTTACCGAATACGATATCCATGCCAAAAGGCCATTCCTCGCGCAGTAGGGAGAAAGTAGAGAAACCGGCCATATCACCCATGAAACAGAGGTGCGTACACCCCTGTTCCCGTGCGGTCTGAAGCGCCAGCAACAGGTGTGTGGTATGGTCGTGAATATCGGAGAACAGCGCTACGAGCATGGTCTTTTCTAATGTTGCCTTTCTCTGGTGAATACCGGAGAGAGCTTGTGCGGATTCCTCAATTCATCCCCCATGGTTGCCGATGCAATGGCGCCGTCTTCTTTCATATACCAGAATAACTGACCATTTTTGACTGTTTCAAAAAGTACCGGCCGCCCATATTCATTGATATAACCGCAGAAACGAGGGGCAACGCGCATCAGTTTACCCAGGTTTTCCTTCAGTTCCTTCTGGAAGTTCAGCTTGCGGTTTTCGTTGAACCAATTGGTGAACCTTGATTCCGCAATCACATGCTTGTGTGAGTGGTGAAGCCAGCAATCGCCATCGAGTTTCACGCCGCAGGACTCACGGAGTTTTTCAAAACGGGCAATGGCTTTCTGCATTCTGGGGGCATAGCGCAAACCATTGAGCATGGGCTCTGCGGCCTTGTTGACAGCCAGCACCAGGTGGTGGAATACATACGCGCGCGCAAGCGCAGGAACCTCCTTACTATCGATGCGGAAAATATCGGTGAGCAATTCGGGCAGGTTGGCTGTAGCGTAAAACCCGGTGCGATTGTTCAAGCCCAGCTTATTGCAGAGAGGGCGGGGATCAATGACCCGGCTTACCACAGCACCCGGGTTATGCCACTCCACTCGTTTTCTTTCGCTGGCATCGCGGGCAGGATCCAATGCGGAACGGGGGAAGCAGGCGCGCCCCATGCGCTCTACCGGCATTTCTTCTGAAAGGGCGCGTTCGTTGACTGCGGTGTCGATATGTTCATACAAGCGGGTTTTGAGTGCTGCATTCTCCAGCAGTTCCTCGAGAATAGCCAGCTGCTCCCGGGTGGCGGGGAACTGCTCGCTGAATGAGGGGGCTCCCTCCAGAAGGCTCTTGCGAGCTGCCAGTAGCAAGCCAGGCTTGACGTCCTGACCATGTTCCTGCATCAGCCCTTTCAAATCCTTTTCCTCCGGTAATTTTTTGCTGATTTGCAGCATATTCTGTGCAGCAGGATAAAGCCGGGGTTCCCAGCTCCCGAGTCGTTCGCAGAAAGTGGCGTAATCGTGAGCGGCTGGCAGCAGCTGCAGGAGGTTGCGCAGCTGCGAAATCTCTGCCAGCATCTTTTCATTGGCTTCGTATTCCTGAAGTGCCGGTTCAATGAGGTCCTTGGAAAGGTTCAGCGCCACACCTGCATCTTCAAAGATATTGATGCGCTGCTGAAGTGTCTTTTGCCGGCGATGCAGGATATCCGAATCTGCCTGAATGTCGTTCTTCAGGCTCTGGCCGGGCGGCAAGGGGGCCATCAATTCCTCAGACAGGGATATCCGCTGCTGATTAAGAGCATCTTTTTCCCGGTTACACAGTATGGCCCAGCGCGCTTGCAGAGGCATGGCGTCTTTACCCAGCGCTTTTAATTTGCGCTCAATTTCTGCGCGGCGGCGCACGCCCTGGCCTACCACGCTCTGCTCGCCTTTCTCAATGACGGTCAGAACGGCATCCAACTCCCGGGCCCGCTGCTGCTGGGCTCGCAGATAAGCCCGCAGGTTTTCGGCTTCGGCCCGCACACGCCGGTTCAGCGTGCGGTTCAGTCCGGTATCATGAATGCTCAGCAGGTTTTGTGCTGCCACCCGGGTTACTCCGTTTTTGCTGGCAGCATCCAGAATTTCTGCAGCAGATTCTGCCCGTTTCACCAGGAAAAAGGAGATGCCGGCAATCAGCCCGAGCACCGCAAGAATACTGCCGGTGATAATGGCAATCTTACCCAGGGGCTTACGGCGGCGTTTGAGTTCTCTGGCGCTATTGGTGCGCAGCTGGGAAAGCGTCTTCTTCTCCATGGCGTTGAGCATGTGCTCCTGGGCTCGCTGGAGGTAATGTACCCGCTTCTGGAGACGTTTGAGGCTGGAGCTGCGCATGGAAACCAGCATTTGCGGAGAAGTGAGAAACTCGGAAATAATCCCCTGCAATTCCTCATAATCCTTTACTTCGAAAGTGAAGGGCTCATTTGTAAGATAACGGCTGTATTCTTCTCTGACTTTCAGGTGATTGGGATTCTGGCGAAGGGTAGCTTCCAGCAACTCACCGGCCGCAGCGCGTTTTCCGCTGCGGGCAAGTTGGCGCACTTTCTGTAAAATGGGATCTGGACGACGTCGACGAGCCATGATGATTACTTACCTGTCTGCAGGTGGAAATGCCACAACAATTCACCCCCGCTCCCCTGGCTGAGCTTGCGGAGAACAAGCAGATGCTTTTTCCTGCTGTCTGCAGCAAAGTTCCTGATTTCCTGTCTGTATGCTTCTTTGAGAGATTCGCGGAGTACGTTGCACACGTTCATGATGATGAACTGGGCACCGGTTGATCCTTTCAGCTGGGCTTTCAGATTATGCCGCGCCCGACTTGCCGCACCGGTTGAGGACTTGGCTTGCTCCGGTGATATAAGCAGCAGGGGTGCACTCTGCATGACTTTCTGCACCTCTGCATTGAACCGCCGATGCACCATAAGATTGAAATAATCCTGGCAGAGTTTATCTTGCTGGGCATTCTTGAGCTTATCATCTGCCATTCGCACGCCGATATAGTACAGATGCGCCAGATTGAGTGATTTATTCTTGACGCTATCATCGCCACAGCAGGGAGAATTAGCGATGCGGTTCAGAATATAATCCAAGTGTCCGGGCAAGTCAGGCCGGTGTTCCACCTCACAGCGCAGACGGGTCATTCTCTTATCTTCGTTTACTACCACAGCTTCTTTCCAGATATAGGAAGTGCTGTCATCGTGCGTTTCAACGATTCCGTTTTCCTTGATGATGACGGGGAGCTTGACTGTAAATTCAATGCGCTCTATGTGTTTCTTACCAAGCACCCATGGGAACTCTTTGCTGCGTTTGCGGATTTTGAGAGTATAGGTCTCAGAATTGGAATCGGGCGCACTTATGCTGAGGTTTTCCGGGGATATCAGGAAATCAAGTTTCTCTGCTGCGGGGAAAGAAATAGCATTACCAGATGGTATAGGAATGGCAATCCTGGGCGCCATGATGACATTTGTCAGGGTGTGCTCGTCCACCGGAACGGGGAAGGAGACCACAGCCTCGTTGTTCCCGCATTCTATTTTCTGGATTTTGTTATTGCGGATTTTAAATCTCACAGCGGGGATATCAGCTTTCCTGCCTTCTGCGTGTTCCGGTTTAAGACAATATTCACCTTCTTTTTCTGTCGGGGTGATATAGAGCCTGTAACCGGAGGGACTGAGTTCCAGCCTCTGTGCCGGCTGCAGGGTATCTCCTGTCTGGAACTCTGATACACAGTAATAACCGCTGCTTACCGAAACAGGCAGCTTGTTCAGTATCACCCCCAGGGCATCGGGAACAGGTGTGCCGCATACCGCCGGGTGTGTGCCTCTTACTTGCAGACTCTTTTCCTCATCAGCGGGCGCTTGTTCTGCGTTCCGGGAGGCGGAATCTGCTGTGGCCAATTCGGTGGTAGGGGCGTGGTAATCGTAAATTCCCGGCTCGTAGGGCTTCAACTCAGGATTATCTTCAAATATGTTGAACAGAGTTTGCTCTGCAAGCCTCAGATCTGTCCAGACCTGAGCATTCTGGTTGCTGATGCGTGTGTGCCAGGCTTCCGGTGCCAGGTTTCTGGTGGCTTCCTGCATATACAGCTTCCCCAGTGCATCTTCCTTCAATCCAAGCAGTCGGGCACATTCGCAAAGGCGCTTCAGCGCGGCGGCATGGTCTGTATCGTCGGTGTCGGCATAGCGAATCAGCCGGGCACATTCGATAAGCAGTGTATCTTCAGGCGCGGTTTCCTGCATGGAGAGCAGCTCCTCCAGAACACTGAGGGTTGATTCGTGATTATAGGGGGAAAGGAGAAGATTCTGCAGTTTCTGTACACCGGGCATCTGCACAGAAACAGGGGCCGTACAGGCGCTTCCCGTCACATACTCATCCAGCATCTGCATGGGCTGGCTAAGCCCCAGCCAGATACCCACCGATATGCCGGCAAGCAGAATGATTGAACCTGCTGCAGCCAGGGGAAGCAGGTAGGGATTACTCCCCGGCATGGGGACATCGTACAGCATCCAGTCCGGTTCCTCGGTGTAGTGGTAATGGTTGACAGAGCGTGGCAGAACCCGGACGTCGCCATTTTGCGGTACTTCCGCTGCCTTAGCCTGTGATTTATCCTCTACTGGTCGCTGCGCCACCGGCTCCATAGGTAATTCCATATCAGCGGTGATGCGGAGAACCGGATGCCCGGTGCGGATAGTGCGTTGCACGAGCGGAGATTGCTCGCCTGTCACCATGCGCAGGGTATCTACAAAGGAATCGGCATCATCTGCTTCTGTTGTATAGGTAACACCCCAGCCTAGTGTGGGGGTCAGCCAGTCACTTTCATGGAAAAGCCCCAGCACCTCTGTGGAGGGAATACCCTTGGGCAGCGTAATCAGACACTCCCGGTCGTAGGGATGAGTGAAGAAAGCACGGGCATTGGATTTGTGCCCGGTTATGTGTTTCCAGGTGGGCTGCACCGTGGCATCCGGCAGATACTCAGGCTTCATGTGCGGCTCACCTATGATATACCGGGGTTCCCCTTGCCATTTCTGCACCCAGAAGCCGCTGCGCTGCAGCGCCAGCGTAATGCCGGCAGGTGTGGGGCGCAGCTCGCTTTTCAAGAGACCTGCAACTTCCTGCTGGGAGAGCACAAAATGGTGCGCTGTGTGACAGGCCCGCCCGCTGTAATCAGCCCCGGAAGGCTGCACGCAGCTCAGCACATGCCAGGCGGCTCCCGCGAGGTCGATGATGCGGTAACTGAACTGAGGACCCATGGTGCAGCTTCCGCCTCTGGGCTCGCGCAGCACGCTGATGGCAGTAAGCTTGCTGATAAGCGCCCTGGGCATGTTCTCCGAGCGCGCAACAGTACCATAGCCCGGTGATGAAACATCGAGCAGGTGTGGATAACTCGTGTGAACCAGCTGGAGTGACATACTCAGTTATGAGAACTGGGAATAAGGGAGGGGGAGATGTTATGAAGCGCCCAAAGCACCGGTTCTGTGACCCGGATGGGGTGCACCTGACCATTTGCCGGGCCTATCAACACCGTGCCGCTGCGTTCGTCCTTGAATTCTACAGGAGATTCACCCAGAGCGCTGGCAGCAAAATACCGCACGTTGGAGGAAATGGCCTCGGCATTGGTGCAGATATGAGGCGCGATGTTAAAGATGAACTGGCGCAGGCGGGCGGAGTTGACGTTGATGTGCTCCGGCATGAACATGCCGTTGCGCGTGGCTGGCAGCAGGGGTTCCGGTCCCAGCAGGTGGCTCCAGGTGTCGCATTTGCCGATGATGATGGCCATGGGAATCTTCAGCTTTTCTGATGGTGGCAGATTCAGCCGTGTGCGCAGCCTCATTTCTGATTCTGCCAGCAGCATAGCCTGGCGTCCGGGGCGGTACAGATTGCCCCGCAACTGCGGATCTGTGCATTCCTGCAGTAACTGGCGGAAACCCGGATTCGCCGTGGGGTCGAAGAGGAACAGAATAGCCGATGCCACAGCCAGATGCTGGCTGCCCGGGGTCAGGATGTCATTGCTGCCGGGTTGAAAATCTTCCCCTGCGTTATCGTAGAGCACAATCGAGTGTGTTTCGGAATCTTTGTTCAGGTTATAGATGAACGGGCGGGGCATATTCACATGCATGCCTTGTTTCCAGATTTTCTGGTACAGGCGGCCATGCATGTGGGTCTTGGCAAGATATGCTTCCTGCGGGGTCTGCGCGGTGAACAATCGCATGCGCATTTCGTTGAGCGGCTCGTTTGTAACCGGGTCGGCATCGCGGAATGGCATGCCGAACTCTCTCGGAAACAAGGATTCCAGCTCCCGGACCAGCGCGGTAAGATAGTAGCTCTTACCCGCGGCCGGTACTCCTACCAGAGATATGATGTGCTGCCGGGTTTCGGTAAAGAAGGGCGGCAGTTTGCGGTGGCAATGCGGACAGGCATATTCGCTGCAGGAAACGCCTCGGCTATCCAGCGGTAATCCACTGGGATTGTACGAAGTGGGCACAAAGCGCAGCATGGCGGTTTCACCAAGCTTCGGGTCTCCTAATAACTCCGGATGGCTGGCAATGCACATGATTTCTGCCGGGCTGAAAGTCTCCCAGCAGTTCGGGCAACGCAGCTCTGAGATTCCGGCCTGTGTCTCGGAGGCTTCCTCTGCCGGAATCTCGTTTGTGCTAATCACATATTCTGCTACTGACACGATATCTCTCAGGTAGAAAGCGCAATGGTCCAGACCCTGGAAGGTGACCAGCACATCATCCGGCAACTCAGGCGCCACCATGGGCAGATCCTGCAGGGAATACGGACCATACCATTCCGATTGTGATGGATTGTAGATAAACCAGACGTTGGCATCATACTGGCTGAAATCCGGGCGCGTGGAATCATTGCCATACCAGCAGATGAAACAGCCGTCACCTAGAACAAACAGATACATCTTTTCCGGGCGGATGATAACATCTGCCTTCATCTGCACGCCGTTGAGGGAGTACCCATTGATGTGGCCATGCGGAAAGAACCGGCACACATCATCACGCTGAGCAAATGAACCTCCATTCTCTGCTTTCATTTTGACCCGGAAGGTGTTTTTTTCTCCTGCTCCGATGGTCATGAAACTGCCGTCTGAAGCACGCAGCTTCGACGCGAGGCAATCGTAGATATAAAGTTGTTTATTCATGTACGGCTGGCACCTGCGCGCATTATACCCGCAAGCGCGCGCGTAGTCAAGCAAAGAGAAAACGTCTACAAAGCATAGTAGGCTCCCGTTTTGCGGGAGCCCCGGTGTTCTATTGCACCATTTTCCCGTAGTGATTGCAGGTGGCGGTCCAGCATACGGGAGGATAGACCGGGGTGTGCCGCGAGAATATCTGCCCGATTGCTCCCGGGGTGTCGCTGTAAATATGCCAGAATTTTATCCATCGGTTTCTTCTGATGCCGGTTGTGTGGAGTAGCTTTGTGCAGGGCTGTATCCAAGATTCGGAGCGTGCTTTCCAGCATTTCATCCGGCGTCGTTGCGTTTTGGGGCTTGCCCCATGCTGTCTGTGCTGCTGCCGGATATGAGTCGGATATTACTTTTCGGTGCAATGTATGCGCAACTTCCTCGCTCAGGGTGGCAAATGGCTGTATCTTCACCAGTTCGACATACAGAACGGCGGCACGAATTATCACGTGGGCAGGGGAGGTGTTGAACCAGTTTATCAAGGCTTCCAGCAACACCGGTACCCAATGAGGATTTGCACCTTGCCTGCGCAAGATTCCCTCCCCTCCGAGCTGCGCGTGCTGCCGCAGGATATCATCCATCGAAAGAGACTCTGCCTCCCGCTTCTGAGCTCCGGTCAACCTTGTGACTTGCCTGAGGGTTTCACGCGTTTTTTCACTGATGTCAATATATGGCTCAAACACGTAGTTATTGTATAGGCTTTCTTCTGTTTGTCAATGGAGTATATTTTCCTAAAGGCGAAATAAATGGCGAAATAAAACTTTATCGGGCAAATAAAAAGCGCGTCTCTGGCCGAAATCAGGCAGAGACGCGGGAGAAATGGTTTATTCTGTGCGTTACAGGCGCACGGCAGCGGAGCTCCATGTGAGGCCTGCACCAAAGGTAACCAGAAGCACGATATCGCCTTTCTTGGCTCGGCCTGTCTTCACTACTTCATCGAGAGCAATGGCAACTGCCGCACCGGAAGTGTTGCCGTACTTGTGAACATTCACAAACACGCGCTCGGTGGGAATTCCCAGGCGCTGAGCAACGGCATTGATGATACGCAGATTAGCCTGATGCGGAATAACAACATCCACATCCTCAGGCTTAATGCCGGTGCGGTTAATAAGAGAAAGAGCGCTATCCTTCATGTGGGCCACAGCATAGCGGAATACCTCGTTACCTCGCATAGCCAGGGTGTAGAGCTTTTCCTGAATATTTTCTTCCGTGGTGGGGATAGCAGAACCGCCGCCCGGCACCATGAGAAGGTCGGTCAGCGTGCCGTCGGAGCCGATATCGGAGGCAAGAACAGCACTATCTCCCTCAATGCCCGTGCCGGTGCGGAGAATGGCTGCACCGGCTCCATCGCCAAAGAGTACACAGGTGGAACGATCTTCCCAGTTCACGATGTGACTGAGCTTTTCGGCTGCAATGATGAGTGCTGTCTTAGCCTGACCACAACCAATGTACTGCACCGCGGTCTTGAGTGAGTAAAGGAAGCCGGAGCAGGCTGCAGAGATATCGAAGGCTGCTGCATTTACTGCACCCAGATTTGCCTGAACATAACAAGCTGTGGAGGGGGTGAAAGTATCCGGTGTAACGGTTGCTACGATAATGAGGTCAATTTCCTCAGGCTTGACACCTGCTGCCTCCATGGCACGCTTGCCGGCCTGGGTAGCCATGTCGCTCGTCTTTTCATCGGGGGCGGCAATGCGGCGTTCCTCAATACCGGTTCGGGTTACAATCCATTCGTTGGAAGTATCCACCATCTTTTCCAGGTCTTCATTGGTCAGGCGGCGTTCAGGAACATAGGAGCCTGTGCCGATTAGTGCCACGGGGAGGCGTTTGAAAGGTTTTGTAAGGTCGTTCATAACAACACGATGTTAATGGTGTTATACTAGCACGATAATTTCTCCATGGCGAGAAATTTCTACTAGCCTGACAGAAAAAATTAGAGTTAGCTCTATCTTATCACCACATATCATCACGAAAAAAACGTTTTGCGACATTTTTCTTCACTCCCCGGAGGTTCAGATAACGAGTCTGGAGCAGGGAGGCATTCCGATGCCCCATTTCTTCCTGGAGCAGGGGAAGGCAATGAAAACATTTGAGGTGCATGCTGGCAAACGTATGGCGCAGGACATCATTCTGCCAGACTGCGAAGCCAGCGGCTTTACGAACCCGTTGCCACAGGCGTTCCCAATTGGCAGGAGCTATGGCGGCATTCTCCCGCAAGCAGCGTTCTTTGAGAATTACAGCACCGCCGCGGAGCGGGACCGCGCGCGCTCCACCGGTTTTGCTATGCTGGCCTTCCACATAAACAACGCATTCCTCCGGGTCGATATCACCCCAATGCAGACGCCGGACCTCCATTGGCCGTATGCCGCACCAGAGCATCAACCTCAAAGGGGCATCCATACTTTGAAGGTTAGGTTGTTGACAAGCAGTTACCAGCGCTTTTATCTGCTGAAGTGTGAGAAGCTCAATGCGCTTTTCCCTGACGGGAGGTCTCAGAATGGCCTTGGCAGGGTTGGTTGAGCACCACCCTTGCCTGATTCCGAATGAAAATACACTATGCAACATGGATTGGGCTTTGCGGTACGCATGCGGACTGTGCCCGAAACAACACTGCAGCATCTGCCTGCAATGAACTATCTTGATATGCCTTAATGGGGTATCCGAGAAGGAGGGATGTGAGCATATACGCTTGAGGTACGAGCGTAAATCGGCACGAGTACTGGGGCGCCGATGTGCTCTGGCCACCATGCTGAGCTCAGCTGCATATTGGAAGCTGACGCTTTCTGCAGCCTCATCCAGAGCAATGGCAAAAGCATCCACCACCATCCGCAAGCGTTCAAAAAAATCATCATGATTGCATGAATCAACACCATAGTTACAGGCTATCTGCAGCAAGGCTTTCATGGCTTTCTCTTTCTGCAGACCACCACGTTTACCATCTGAACGAACAATTTTTGCCTTCATAGGGCATTCATTCTATTCAAAAATCTCAACCGACACCAGTTTGCGCGCACACGCAAATAACACTTGCTAGTATCGGGCGCGTGTGATAATATCCCGCCCGTACTTTTTTCCATCCACATGAACACGGATTATCGCATTGTTATCGGTTCAGACCACAAAGGCGTGGAGCTGAAGGAAGCCGCTATCGAGCTCCTCACGAACTGGGGCTACCAGGTGGAGGACGTAGGGCCCGCCACCAAGGAATCCTGTAATTATGCAGAATACGCCAACAAGGTATGCAAGCGTATCGTGGATGGCCGCGCTGACCGCGGTATTCTGATATGTTTCTCCGGGTTGGGCATGAGCATAGCAGCCAACCGCTGGCGCGGTGTGCGTGCCACGCTTGCCCGCACACCACAGGAAGCTGCATTTGCCCGCCACCATAATAACTCAAACGTTCTGTGCATGGCTTCTGCCTTTCTTTCTCCTGAGAAAATGGAGGAGGTGATGCGCATCTGGCTTGACTCCGAATACGAGGGAGGCCGCCACGTGAACCGCCTTCTGGTAGGTTCCGGCTCCCCGCTTTCCGTTACAGACCCTGAGCTTGCTTCCTACATTGAAGAGGAACGCAGCCGCCAGAACAACAACATTGAGCTGATTGCCTCCGAGAACTTTGCCTCTCCCTCCGTGATGGAGGCGCAGGGCTCCTGCCTCACCAACAAGTACGCTGAGGGGTATCCCGCCAAGCGCTGGTATGGTGGCTGCGAGGTTGTGGATAAAGTAGAGCAACTTGCCATCGACCGAGCCAAGGCTCTCTTTGGCTGCGATGCCGTGAACGTTCAGGCTCACTCCGGCTCTTCCGCCAACCAGTCTGTGTACCACGCCTGTATCAACCCGGGTGATACGATTCTCACCATGGACCTGGCATGTGGTGGGCACCTCTCCCATGGCTTCTTCGCCAACTTCTCCGGCAAGACTTACAAGGTTGTGCACTATGGTGTAGACCCCGAGACGGAAATGATTGATTACGATGCGCTCGAGGCCAAGGCTAAGGAAGTGAAGCCCGCTCTTATTCTTGCAGGTGCTTCTGCATACTCCCGCACCATTGATTTTGCCCGCATCCGTCAGATATGCGATGAGGTCGGCGCCATCATGTTTGTAGATATGGCTCACATTGCAGGCCTGGTAGCCGGCGGTGTGCATCCGTCTCCTGTGCCCTACGCAGACTTCGTTTCCACCACCACCCACAAGAGTCTGCGCGGCCCGCGTGGCGGTCTGGTGATGTGCAAGGAACAGTGGGCCAAGAAGCTTGACAGCGCCACATTCCCCGGTCTGCAGGGCGGGCCGCTCATGCACGTGATTGCCGCTAAAGCAGCTTGTCTTGGCGAGGCGCTCAAGCCGGAGTTCCGCGAATACGCCCAGCAGATTGTGAAGAACGCCAAGGCTATGGCGGAAAAGCTCAGCCAGCTTGGGTTCCGCATTGTTGCCGGCGGCACAGACAACCACTGCTTCCTGGTAGACCTCAGCAGCAAGGGACTCAATGGTGCTGAAGCTCAGGTGGCTCTGGATAAGGTGGGTATTACCGTTAACAAGAACGCCATACCCTACGACAAGGGTTCCACGTTCAAACCCAGTGGAATCCGCATCGGCACACCCGCTGTGACCACCCGTGGCATGAAAGAGGATGATGTGCGCAAGGTGGCAGAATACATCGGCCGCTGTCTTGCCATTCTGGCTGCCCAGAAGGTATGCGAGACCCCTGGCGCCTATGATGGACTCCGTGAAGAGGTTTCCGCATTTAACAAGCAGTTCCCTCTGCCATAAGAAAAACTCTCCAGAAAATGTTCAGAAAGAGCCCCCGTTCTGGAGGCTCTTTCTCTGTCTGCCACCGGGGAGGAAAACTTACTCTACGACAGGATTTACGCTTGCCAAATGAGGGGGTAAATGGCAGAATACGCGCATGGCTCGCTACGGTAAAACCTTCATCATTTCACTACTGGCTTTTGCCGCTTCATTTACTGCGTGCCAACAGCAAGGGCAGAACTCCTACCTGCGCACACCCAGGCCCGTGCGGTTCAAATCTGTTTCTTCTCCGTTGGTGCAGCGCAGTATTGCTCGTCTGGCACGCGAGGTGAATATCAAGGTGCGCATTATGCCGTCTAACTCACGCCAGCGCCGTGGCTCCCGGCGTCTGAATCCGGCATTCATTACCATTCATAGCACAGCAAATCATTCCCCCTCATCCACCGCAATGCAGCATTCGCGTGCGCTCTGCCGCGGGGCATTCACCAACCGCAGCTGGCATTTCACCGTTGACCAGTTCATGTGCGTACAGAATCTGCCGCTGCGAGAAAGTGGTTGGCACGCCGGCACCCCCGCCGGCAATCATAACTCCATTGGTATTGAAATGTGCGAATGCGAAAACCGCGGGCACAACCATTTCCGTACCTGGGATCGCGCCGCCAAGCTTACTGCCGTGCTCATGAAGCGCTATGGTATCAACCTTCGCCGGGTGGTGCCGCATTACCACTGGACCCGCAAGAATTGTCCGGCTCCTTTGCTGACCAATGGGCGTCCCGGGCCGAAGTGGGCGTGGTTCCACAGCCGCGTTGACTATTACTACCGCTGCATTAACCAAGGCAAATCAAATCGCTGAGATGCGTACTGTCCTGCAGTCTGATACTCCACTGAGCATGGTGGAAGGCATTTCCCGCAGGGAACTGCAGCACCTGGACTCAGCAGGCATCACCACCGTGCACCAGCTTCTGCGCCGCCTTCCCCGGCGCTATGAGGACCGCCGCACCTCCGCACCTCTCCATATGCTTCAGAATGGAGATTCCGCATGCGTACGGGTTCATGTGTTCAGCTGCGGGTGGCATTTTTCCTACAAAAGGTATTTTGAAGCAGTTACCGGCACTCCACATGACCCTCATGGTACGCGCCTCTACCTGCGGTGGTTCAATATGCCATATGTGGCCAAGCTGCTGGCCAGCGGTATGAACTTATCCGTCTTTGGCAAGATTCGCGTTTATGGAGGCAAACTCACCATGGCAAACCCGGATTTCGAAATCATGGACGATGAGGATGCCGGCCGGCGCCTGGCAGAGGCTGCCATGGGAGGCCCCCTGATACCTCCATCTGAGGGGCAGGGAGGGGCTTCGATTCATACCGGACGCATTGTCCCCATCTATAAGAGCATTAGCGGTCTGGCGGCCCGCAGTTACCGCACGCTGGTCTGGAGGGTATTGCAGAACCTTGCCCCGGATTTACCATCCCCAGGATATGATGTGGCTCCTTCGTACCCATATTGGCAGGCGATGCGCGATGCTCATTTCCCCGCAGAAGAAGAAAACAGCAGCAAAGCAAGGCTCCGGTTTGCCCTCAATGAATGCTTTGAGCAACAATTCCGCGTGGCATGGCGCCGCATGAAAGTGCAGGGGCGCCCAGGGCAGGTGACGGCCACCAGTTCTGCCTATATGGACGAACTGCTGGCCTCATTACCATTCAGATTGACAGGAGCACAGCTGCGTTGCATTCAGGAAATCCGGGCTGATATGGCTAGTCCCAGGCAGATGAACCGCTTGCTGCAAGGCGATGTGGGCAGCGGCAAGACCCTTGTAGCACTTTGTGCCATGCTGCTGGCAGTGGGAAGCGGCAAGATTGCGGCGATACTTGCACCTACCCAGATTCTCGCGGAGCAGCATTACCGCAACTTCTGCCGTCTTCTCCAGCATACCGATGTCCCCATCTCACTACGAACTGCAGAACATCGGGATGATTCCGGGCTCGTACTTGATGATGAAAGTGCCGATTCGACTCCTCGTATTATTGTCGGGACTCATGCCTTGTTTTATAAAAAAAACCGGCCACGGAATCTGGGACTGGCTGTTATTGATGAACAGCACAAATTCGGCGTTGAGCAACGTGAACGTTTTATTGCCAGCGGGGAAAACCCGGATGTGCTGGTCATGACGGCCACGCCCATCCCTCGCACCCTTACCCTGACCCTGTACGGCGATCTGGAGGTTTCCATCATTGACGAATTACCGTCAAACCGCGGAGAAATCATCACCGCACTGCGGAATCCGGCTCACATGAAACGCATCATTTCATTCATGGATGAGCAAATGAACGCGGGCCGCCAGATTTACATTGTCTCCCAGCTGGTGGAGGAAAGCGACACCCGCAAGCAGACCAGCGCTACCAGCGAATTATCCCGTTGGAAAGAGGTTTTTCCGGAACGCAGCATCGGATTGCTGCATGGGCGGCTCTCAGCTGATGAAAAAGAAACTATCATGCAGGCATTTCACCGTGGCGAACTGGATATTCTGGTCGCAACAACTGTGGTGGAAGTAGGTGTCGATGTTCCCAATGCCAATATCATGATTATTAATGATGCTGACAGCTTCGGGCTTTCCCAGCTGCACCAGTTGCGCGGGCGTATCGGCCGAGGCGAGCACAAAAGCTATTGCATTCTCCTTTCATCGGCCCGGGCAGATGCTCCCGGGCGCAAAAAGCTGGAAGTTCTCTGCAATACACTCAATGGTTTTGAAATCGCAGAGGAAGATTTCCGTCTGCGCGGACCGGGAGATGTACTCGGTACGGCGCAGAGCGGATTGGGCAATATCGAATTTCCGGAATGGCTGGCAGACATGCGCCTGATTCACCGGGCCAGTCGCGAGGCCACCACTATTCTCCAGACCGACCCGGAGTTAAATAGCCCCCGGCACGCCTACCTACGCAATCTGGTTCAATACGATGTGGGAGAAATAACCTGCTGAGCCCCCATTAGCGCAACCAGGCAAGGAATTCCTTGTTACCCTCCATGCCTGTGATAGGCGAATCTGCGACCCCACACCACTCATGCTTGAGCTCATTCACGACAAAATCGTGAATCTTATCCACCGCCCGCTGGTGCAGAGCAGGGTCTCGCACAATACCGCCTGGCCCGATATCCTCTGGCTGTAATTCAAACTGAGGCTTGATAAGCACCAGCAGATCCCCGCCTTCTTCCAGACATTCATAGGCAGCAGGGAGAATCTTTGTGAGCGATATGAACGACACATCGCTCACAATAAGCTGTACTTTTTCCCCCAGATCTGCCGGAGTCATATACCGGGCATTAAATTGTTCCTTAACAATCACTCGAGGATCGTTGCGCAATTTCCAGACAAGCTGGTTTGTGCCCACATCCACCGCATGCACCCGCAACGCTCCATTCTGAAGCAGACAATCCGTAAAACCGCCGGTGGAAGAACCTATATCCAGACAGATTTTCCCCTCTGCTTTTACCGGAAAGGCATTTAATGCGCCTTCCAGCTTCAGGCCACCGCGGCTGACATACCGGGGCTTGTTCTTAACAGTAATGGGCAGGGTGTCATCCACCTTAGTGCCGGGTTTGGTAATCACCTGTCCCTTGACACTAACCTCTCCTGCAAGAATCAGGCGCTGTGCCTGTTCCCGGGAATCGCACAACCCTTGCTGTGCCATCAGTACATCGAGCCGCTGCTTGGCCATGTATATTATTAATATTTAATAATACATGTTGGTAGCCTTGCGGTTACGCAGACCACGATTCTGCCCCGGCATAATCGGATAGGCGCGCTTCTGCGGGTTTACACGCTGGGGCGTATTCCAGTTCGGGGCGGCGGGGGCCGTAACAGCCGGCTGCTGCTGTGATACCGGATTCGTGTTATGAGTAGAGGTGTAGACCGGCCGCTGCTGCACAACTGGCTGCTGCACAACTGGCTGCGGCGTCACATATTGAGGGGCAGGGGCTGCTACAGGTGCCGGTTTTGTTACCACTGTTGCACGGGTTGCCACAGGTGCCGGCTCGGATATCACAGGCTGGTTCTGTGCTACCACGGGCGCTGGCTTAGCGGCAGGAGCAGCAACCGGTGCAGGGGCGGGCTTGGTTTCGATTGTTGCAGTTACGGGTGCCGGCGCCGATGTTACTGCTGGAGCTGCAACCGGTGCAGGAGTGACCACTACCGGCTGCGGTGTGGATTTCATAACCACGCGAGCGTAGCCGGTTACAACGTCACCAGGTTCTGAGCATGAGCTGAGAACCAGGCCGAGCGAGAGCATATAGAATGTGCGTTTCATGTTGTTGATTATTGTTGTTTAGATAATTGTATGCGTTGTCGCCCAGCAGCTCAGGCCGTAGACAACGGTAATGATTGTCATAAAGATATAAACAGAATCTGTTACCAGGCGTCCCTTGAATTCCTGCGGAGTCGGGAGCAGCGCGCGTATAGTGACAAATATTCCGGCTAACCAGAGAAAGAAATTGAAATTCTGCCACCCCGGTGTACTGAACGTTGCCGCATACTGCGGACCTGCAGCTGCTAATATATGATACGCCAGCGCAGGAATGATGGCCAGTACCGCAAACTCCGGTCTCAGGCGTTTGTTTGTGTACACCCGCAGCCACACTACCGCCCACAGTAACACCGCCAGAATACCGGCCACCACCATACGCCAGATGCCTCCCAGCATACCGGGAACTGCATTTAACGCAACCGTCAACGGTGCTGCGGCGTAAATGAAGTGCAGGCGTTTCATGTTCAGCCTATCCAGTTCCAGGTAATCGGCACTTCAATATCCGGATGCAGACTCCGCATGGCCGGGCTGCCAAGTACGCAATCCTCCAGCGCTTTCTTATGAGGAGTATCAGCAGGCAGCGGTACGCTGATTTTTGTCTCTATACGCGCTATGCGACGCGGATTTGCGCTCATGATTTTTTCCACGGTTATGGTTGTGCCGTCCAGGTTGAGCTTGTTATCCTCTGCATAGATACCCATGATAGTCTCCATGCATGCAGCCATGGCGCTGCACATTAAATCCGTCGGAGAAAAAGATTCTCCTTTGCCACGATTGTCAACCGGAGCATCGGTTGACACCATAGCGCCAGAAGGACCATGTTCCAGAGAGCAGCGCAAGCCACCCCCGTACGTCACTGTACATTTTACCATAGAGCATCATACTACTCCACGTTGCACAGGGGAGTCAAGTGGGAATCTCGCCAACATGGGGAAAATTAGATAATTTTACTACTGCGCATAATATGCGTAATGCGGAATTAACAGCTAGTGTTTGGCAGCAGATAAGAATCCTCTTGAAAAGGCAGAAAAAGTTGCTAAAATGTTTCGCGCTTATGAGTATGGTGACAGTAGAGCATCTGCATAAAGTCTTTGGTCGGTTCACAGCGGTCAAGGACGCGACATTTTCGATAGAAAAAGGTGAGATTGTGGGATTTCTCGGGCCGAATGGTGCGGGTAAAACCACCACGATGAAAATGCTGACGGGCTACTATCCGCCCACAGCCGGGACAGCCAGCATCGCTGGGCACGACATTCTTGACGAGCCGTTGGAATCCCGCCGGCATCTGGGGTACATGCCGGAGAACGTACCTCTGTACGATGATATGCGAGTCATGCAGTATCTGGAATACCGTGCGCGACTGAAAGGTATCTGCGGCAAATCAGTTCGCCAGCAGGTCGGCTGGGTAATAGACCGCTGTGGTCTGGAACCGAAGCGCAAGAATCTCATCAGCACGCTTTCCAAGGGCTATCGTCAGCGAGTCGGCCTGGCAGACGCGCTGCTGGGAGATCCGGACTTACTGATTCTGGACGAACCGACCAATGGTCTGGATCCGAACCAGATACGCCAGATTCGGGAACTGGTGCGCTCACTGGCAGAAGAACATACGGTCATTCTCTCCACGCACATTCTGAGCGAGGTGGAAATGATTTGTAATAAAGTGATAATCATTGACCAGGGGCAGATAAAAGCGAATGATACACCCTCCAACCTGACTCGGGGACTGCGCGCAGCCGGGCGCGTTTCAATTGAATTCAAGGGTGACCTTGACACCGTAGTACGGGAACTGGAAGCCTTTGAGCCAGTAAAGAAAGTAATAGTGGAAGCTCCCCTGCCCGGCGGCTGGCATCATGTAATTGTACGAGCCGAACCCGGCACCGACACCCGCGAAAAAGCGGCCGCCATCATAGCGTCTCACCAATTCCCGATGCGCCATATCTACCGCCACATTCCGAGTCTGGAAGATGTATTCGTTGAAATGACCCGCAAAGACTAACTCCTTTTCCAACAATGGCAGAAAACGCAAATACCTCCGTATCGCGCACGCGCAGCTGGCTGTATACGCTGCGCACGATTTTCGCGCGCGAATTCAAAAGCTTCCTGTGCACTCCGTTCGGCTGGGTGATTCTCGCATGCGCAGTGGCCATGCAGGGATTCTGGCTGCAGGCAGCCATTCAGACCATGAGCAAAGCCACCGGCGAAAGCATCATGTTCTACATGCTTGAGAACGTGAACTTCTGGTTCTTCTTTATCTTCATTTTTCCGCTTATCACTATGCGTTCGCTGGCAGAGGAAGAAAGCCACGGCACTCTTGAAGGGTTGCTCACCGCTCCTGTGACAACCACACAGATTGTTCTGGGGAAATACCTCGCCTCCCTGCTGTTTTATATTATTCTCTGGCTTCCTATGCTGCTGTACCCGTCTATGAGTGACCTGGGCAACCTTTACACCAGCATCCGCTATGGAGTCATGCCGGAGGGGCGCATCAATTACACACCAGCAGACTGGTTCGGACCTATCAGTATACTCTTTGTCTCCGGCACTTTCTTTATTGCTCTGGGGGTATTCTGCTCCTCACTGACTCGCAGCCAGATTATTGCCGGCATTGTGTGCACCTGCGCCATCATCATTTATTACTTCATGGGGCGTGTGCCTGAACTCTGGGGTGAATTTCCCGCTGCTCCGGCATTCCACTACATGTCCATTTCAGAGCAGATCAGCTCATTTTCGCGAGGTCTGCTGGATACACGTCCGGTGGTGCTTTACCTCACCCTCACCATATTCACCCTGGCCTTAACCAAGCGCATTGTGGATTACCGCCGCTGGCATCGTTAATCTCCCCTTTTTATCCCCCCTTTTTCCTCTGAAATATGAAAAAAAAGACCTATACCGGGCATCCTGAAGCACGCAAGCAGAAGTACAACCCGCTTGCCTGGATAAATCTTCTCCTGCTCGCTATTATTGTCATTGCATGCAACTACATCGGCTGCAGCGAATACGCCCGCAGAGACCTCTCTCAGGATCTTCGCTATACTATCTCAGACCGCACGGTGAACGTGCTCAGCAGCGACCGCATCCAGAAACGCGAAACTCCGGTACGAATCATCTTTGCATTCAAGCGCTCCACCCCCAATTACGCCCGTATGTACTCTCTCCTGGAGGAATATGAGCGCGTGGGTAATGGCAAGATTGAAATTGAGCGTTTCGATCCGATTCGACAGCCCAATCGTGCTCGTGAAATCTCTCAGATTTACGGCGTAGAGTTTAAACAGGACCTCTGCATTGTAGATGCCCGCAAAGATCCCAACACACCCATTAAAACATTTGAAGAACGCCATAGTGACCGCCAGCATGTGCGAATTCGCCCCGGCACTTCATTCATCAAATACGAAATTCTGCCCGATGAAAGCCGCCGCGCAGTAGCCCTCATGATGGATGAAGTCGTGTGTGGAGCTATCACCGAGGCTGTAGAGGGCGAAATGCGCCACATGTATGTGGTGGAAGGCAAAGGTGGTGTTTCCCGAGATGAACAGGCGCTGCTTGAATCCATCGGCAACATCACCAACGCTCTGAATATCCAACTCTCCTGGGTCGACATCGCCAATACGGAGAAGCTGAAAGCCGACGCTGAAGGCCTCATCGTTATTTCTCCCCAGACCGATTTCACAGATAAGGAAATAGAGGTGCTGCGCGAGTTCTGGGAAAGAGAGGGCCGTAATGCTTTCTTCATTGCTCTGGACCCTACGGTTAATAACAAACTGCCGCGGCTCTACCGTTTCCTTCGCGAGCAGGGAATTCGCCCGAATAGTGACCGAATCCTCCTGCGCGACCGCAAACGCGCCTACTACGACATCAGCGCAGTATTCCCCAAGGGACTGAATTGCACTAAAGCCTTCTGGAACGGCACCACGCTGGTGGAAGGACAGTGCATGTCTCTCACCCTGGAACATGGAGACGAAAACGTAGCAGCCCTGCGCAAACTGGCCACTTATCCCCTGCTGATGACCACCGATGCCTATTATGGCGAAACCAGACTTGACCTGGAGCCGTCATTCACGCAGGGTGAGGATCGCCCCGGTCCCCTTTGTCTGGAAGCAGCTGTAACCCGAGGTAACCCCCGCGACCCGAATAACCTTTCCACCATGGTGGTACTGGGCAATGTTGATATGCTCTCCCAGGAAAACGCCAAGACAGAGCAGCGCGACTACATGCACACCCTCTGGGCGTGGATGTGCAGCCGCCCTGAATACGGCGGCAAGAGCGCCAACCAGGACCTTACCATGAAAATAGACCTGGATCGCCACACCCGCAGCGTGCTGGAGAATATCACTCTGCTCATCATGCCGCTTTTTGCGTTCCTGATTGCCATTTTTATCTGGAATACACGTCGTCATTAACCAACGCACATGAGAATACTTCCCACCATCATTCTCTCATTGCTTGCCGCCGGTGCAGTTACTCTCTCCACGTTCCTTGCAATCGACGGTAACCTGGCTCGTGTAACCGGCTGGTATCGCTTTGAACCGGGTATGCCCCTCTTCTCCCGGGAGAATCTCAACCAGCTCAACGATGTATGCTGGATGCGGATACAGGATCTGCACGATGTCATTGTATGCGCCAAAGATGAGCATAACGACTGGTGGATTATCCGCCCCTTCAGAGACAAATTAGCCCCGGAGGCAGTTCAGGCAATCTTCGATTTCACCAGGCACGCCAAGCTTGTAGACACCCTGCCCCTCAACAACGTGACACGCAGTAATATGCGGGAATTCGGGGTGGAAACATCCCCCTACCACATTACGCTGAAACGCCCGCAGGGTAACGACAGTCTCACCACAGTAGCCCGCTACACGCTGGGAAGCGCCAGTCCTTGGCTTGCAGACGCCGGCGATGGCAAATCCCTGCTCCCTACCACATACCTCCGCACTAATTTCTATGGCCGGGATAAACGCATTCACGTTGTAAGTGGTAATATCCTCAGCCTCTTTAAAAACGGTCTGGAAGCCCTGCGAGACCCCTATCCCCTGCGTTTCAACCCGGATCAGCTCCGCAAAATCACCATTGCCTCACTCGATGCACCGGAATTAAAGCTTCAGAGAATCAGCGCAGAAGCGCCATGGTCCATTACTGCGCCCATTATTACAGAAGCAGATGATGACAACACATACAATCTCATCCAGAAACTGCTCAGTCTTAAATCCGTTCGTGTTGAAAATGCTATTGAGGTCTCGCTCCCGGAACACCCTGTCTATACCATCACCTTGGAAGGAGAGTGGAGCGCTACCCCCAGCGTATTAAAAATCTACGACTCATTTACCCAGGAGGGCGATGACCAGAAATACTGCCACGCCACCATCAACGACCGCCCGGTTGTATTCTCCCTTCAGGCTGAGCCTAGGAACCTCCACACTGGCAGCTATGCAAGGCTCATCAAATCTGTCTGCGAGCTTCCGGTGCTGCCCGGTAAAGCCCTGGCACACGTGCGCATGACCAACAAGAATACATGCGTTTCAGAAATTCCGCTGGAGCTCGCCAAGTTGCGTTCCATGCGATTTGCATCGCTGGATGAACAGGATGTCGCCAGGTTCTCGCTTCGTTCCGCCCACGGCAATGGGGCTATACGAGCTCTTCTGATTCCAGGAGATGAAGATAGCAAAGTTGCTGATAGCTGGATGGTGGCCTCCGCCAGTACCGGCTACATGCAAGCGGAGAATCAGACAATTTCACGATTCCTCAAAGGTTTTAAGAACATTCCCGTGGAAGAAGTGGTGGCCGATGCCCTGCCCGGCACCGATATGAGCTCTCTCTTATCCACATATGGATTAAATGCGCCGGATTATGTTCTGGCGGTTCTGCCGAGACCTTGTGTACTCCGGGCTACCCTTTTTGGAAACGATTTACCCCTCATTAAAGACCGGAGTGCGCGTTATTTCCTGATTCGCCGCATGCCCGATTCGCTTACTGGTAAAAGCTGCTGGTACGGCACAGAAATGGGGTCTAACACCATTTGCAGACTCAGCTCCAAATTCACACGCATGCTTTCTCTGCGCATCGAGAAATGGAAGAGCCGCAGACTGCTCGATTTCACGATTTCTGCAGTGCGCCACCTTTCGCTGGACTACCAGCAGGCCCCGCTGGAGCTTTCCTACGAATACATGGGCGAAACATGGAGCGGTACGCTCAAGGGAGAAGATATCACCCCCCGCATTAACCCTCACCGCGCAACATTCTACCTGCGCCGGCTGCAGGATTTGAATGTTTCCCAATGGATTGATCATGACGATGAAGATGCCCTGCGGGCCCTGCAGAATCCGGCATTCCGTGTCAAGCTGCATCTGGAGGTCACCGATTATTCTGATGTGGAATCCACTATCGTGGAACAGGAGGAGAATGCCGGTGAAATTACTGACACCCCCGAAGGTATGCTCGAAGAACGGGGTGCAGATGCCGATATCCTCCGTTCTCTTGCTACAATGAACCGCAAGACACATACGGAAATCAAGACTATAGAGATTGCCCCGGCAAATTACGACAGCGACAAACCTTTCTTCTATGGCAGACTCGTGGAAACGGGGCAACTCTTCATCCTGCCTTTCGAGACAGCCCAGTCTCTCGCTGGTGACTTCCTCGAAATGTAACAACCTTACTTATAATTCCATCTATCACATGTGGCAATGGCATAAAAATGCAGCGGCGGAATCCGAATCCATCTGGCAGGAGCGTGTGGGCAAACTCCCTGGTGCCGTCATTTCTGCCGGTTTCCAGACAAGCAGAATCTCAGTTGATGTATACACAGAAAACATGGAAGAAGCACTTGTGCTTCAGGCTTGCTATGGAGGTTCCGTGGAAGAGCTTTCCACCACAGATTGGGTAGCTGCGACAGCTCCGGAAAATACGCCTCCTCTGATTATTCGAGACCGCCTGGTCATCTCCGCTTCGGCAGACGCTGCCGTTCTGGCAGAGCTGCGCGCCAAATACCCCAAACGCATCATCCTCACATTCCCGGCGGAACGCGCATTTGGCACAGGCAATCACGCCACCACCTCCACCTGTCTGCGCATGCTTTGCGACCATGTGCGCACTCTTACTCCCGGTTCCTGGACTCTGGCAGATATCGGCTGCGGCACAGGAGTTCTTGCGCTGGCGGGGCTGCGGCTGGGTGCAGCAAGAGCCACCAGTTTCGATTTTGACCCCGTGGCAGTAGAAGTAGCAGCGCGCAATATCAAACGCAATGGCGGAGCCGATAATCTCGAGCTTTTCCAGGCAGATGTCTTTGAATGGTTCCCAACCCCGGAACAACAGGCAGACGTGGTGCTGGCCAACCTGTTCTCAACGGTTCTGCAAAAAGCTTTCCCGCGCTTGCTGAACGCCATGAAACCCGGAGCCATCCTGATTATCTCGGGCATTCTGAATACTCAGGCGGCAGAAACCCTGGCTGCAGCAGAAGCCGCCGGATTGCGCATTCTTAAAACTATTTCGCGTGGTAAATGGACCACCGCCAAGCTGACACAGGCATGATTCTACTCGCCATAGAAACCTCTGTTCCTCATGCTTCCCTGAGCTTGTGGGGTGATGACCGGATTCTCTTTTCCACCACATGGGAGGCAGAGAGAAACCATGATTCTTTCCTTTTCCCGGCGCTGGAACAGGCCTTGGGTGCAATTCCCGCAGGTAAGGGACTCGATTACATCCTTGTGGGTTCTGGCCCCGGAAGCTATGGTGGCGTCCGCGTGGCGCTGGCTGCGGGTGTTGGTATAGCCACGGTGACAGGAGCCAGACTTGTAGCGGTGGAATCATGGGCTCAACTGGCAGAAGGACAAGCCTGCGTGCTGGCCGATGCCCGCCGTGGCGGCTGGACGGTGCGCCACCCCGATGGCCGGATTGAAGTGAGGTCTACCGAACAGGTTCAGGCGCTTCAGCAGCCCTTATTCTCAACCGAAGCATATGGTGTGCCGGCTTCCCATGGCATTGTCGGGGTGCAGAAAGAAAACCTTATTCCTACGGCAGAGGGGCTCATACGTACATGGCTTGGCATGACGCCCGGGCAACGCGCAGAAGCCGCAGCAAAACCCGCTGAACCCATTTATGTGCGACCTCCCCACATTACAGCAGCAACCCGCAAACCCTGGGAAATAGCATGAGTTCTGAGAATCCCGAAATCATACACTCCTGCCAGCGCTGTGGTGCTTGCTGCCGCTGGGAGGGCAATGTCTGCCTGACGGATGAGGACATTACTGCCATTGCAGCCTATCTTTGCATGGATGAGGTTTCATTCATCAATGAACTCTGCCACTTGCAACGCAACCGCCAGGGGCTTTCCCTCATAGATGCTCCCAATGGTGCCTGTATCATGCTTCAACCGGACAATACATGCCGCATTCAACCGGTAAAGCCCCGGCAATGCCGGGATTTTCCGCATAAATGGAATTTCCCGGGATGGGAACAACGCTGCCCCGGCTATGGTAAGACCAGTTCCTGTGCTCTATGAAGATTTCACGAGTCAGAATCTACGCTAACTACATACGCCGTACAATCCGCCGCCGTATTCTGCGTGGGCGTAGTGCGCTGGCTTCCTTGTTGAATACTGCGCCCCACCGTATTGCGGCAAAGGATGAGAGCCGCCGTTCCCATGCGGGCATTATCACAGACCTTTTTGCCTCCATCATGTGCCAGGTGGTGGATATAGGTGTTGACAAGCTTGACACCGCCATGGATATTCTCCGCCATGATTTCCCGAACGTTGAGCACAGCTGGCTTGCGGAACGATTCATGACCGCCTACGAAGCCGCCTACCCCCTGCCCGCCACTCTGGCTCTGGCGGCTGCCGGTAGAACGGAGGCAGAGCGCATTTCTCTTGCTCTTGAAATTTACGCGCTTCTGCTTCGTATTGGTGGAGATTTGACCTCCCCGACTCTCTTTGAGGAGGTGACCTTTGGCCTCAACCTGCCTGGAACAGCCTCGATACTGGAGAATCTGATGCGCACACCTGGCGCAATCGCGACCAGTCCTTTGGAAAGCATCACCTTTGCTGCCACCCCGGGAAAAAACACGGTAGAGCTTCCAGCTGAGGAGTCAGACATCATTTTTCGTGCCATACGCTGTGTTAATTTTCTACTCATTGTCAATGACTCCGATGCTCCTATTTCGGTGCGCGGGCAGATTCTGGGCAAGGGCGGTGTGCTGCCGTTGGCCTCGCATCAGACAGTTGAATTAAAATCCTGCTATTTCACCTATCGAACAATTGTTTCGCTCCTCCAATACCAGACCACCGGGGTCAAGATTGTTAATCATCTTACACTGGTAGGCGACCGTATTTCTATGACACGCCAGCGCCCCCGAAACTGCGTAGCGCGCGTGAGCTTCGGCACAGAGGTAGAAATTGAAGTCCTCCGACCAGATGCCGATTTTGTGCTGGAGGAAACATCTCTGCAGGTTGAAACCAAATACACCTGTTCCTATTTCTCCCCGTTCTATATCCGTAACCAGGGTCCCTTTACCTTTGTCCAACTGGCCGATACTGAAACTACCGGCAGCAGTTTCCAGCTCGATGCCGCGGAGCGTAAGGTGCTTGTTACCAATTTACCCTATCTCACCCGTTCTGATGCGCTCAAGCTCACGCCGGGATTGGCTCCAGGCGTTGTAATGGAGGTGGCATATTCCCGGGTTTCCAACACGGGTACCGTTCGCGTGCTGGAGGGAAATTCCCATACTGTCACGGTAAATGATGTTCCGGTAAAGGGTGATATACCGCTGAATGATGGAGACCTCATTGCACTCAGCGGTGTTCAATTCCTGCGGTGCAGGTTCTCCTCCGGCATGCTTGAGGAGGAGACGAATCAGATTTCCACGCTGACGGTACGTGGTCTCACTCGCGATTTCGTGCGCGCGGGACGCGTGGTGGATAACATTGACTTTACTTTGCGTCGTGGAGAAATGGCCTGTATTCTAGGGCCCAGCGGCTCCGGGAAAAGCACCCTGCTCTCGATGCTCGCCGGGCATCTACAGCCCTCCTTCGGCAGCATTTTCTACAACAAGGAACGGCTTACCCTTGATTCTGCAAACTTACGCCGCCACATTGCCTTTATCCCCCGCGAGGATATCCTGGATGAAGCCATGACTGTGGGCGAGCATGTATACCAGGCCTCTGTGGCGCGGCGGCCGCGACTGGGGCATGTGGACCGACTTCGCCGGGTGCAGACCGTTCTCAACTTTGTCGGCATCGGGCACCTGGCAAACCGCTCTGTTGGTCGTGCTGGTGAACGCACCATATCTGACGGCGAGCGCACACGCCTGAACCTTGGCCTTGACCTGACTGGCACCTCAGAGGTATTCCTTATCGACGAACCCATCAGCGGGCTTTCCTCCGGTGATGCAGAGCGTGTGATTGAAACGCTTGAGGATATGTCGCACGGCCGTATTCTCCTTTGCACCCTGCATCGCCCAGCGCACACGCTATTAAGCCGTTTCAAGAAGGTAATGGTGCTGGATACCCATGGGCAAATGGCATTCTGGGGCAGCCCGGAGGATATGGTAGAATATTTCCGTCAGGCTGCCATGGAAATGAGGTTGCGCATCCCCCGTGAAGCAATCTCTGCAGGTGGTGCGGACTATGTATTCGAGGTGCTCGATGCCCCCTTCCGGCGCATTGGGAACAGGCAGTTCGACAACCCGAATCTCTGGCAGGAGCGCTTTGAAAAGTATTCCTATTCTCATAAAAAAGCGGATTCTCCCGCAGAAGAAACGGACGAGGGAATGAAACGGATTCCGAGGATTCGTCCGCGTACACCCGTTGAGCTCTGGCGTCTCTTCCGCTTGTGGGTGAACCGCACATTGCTAACCCGCGTCAGAAGTCGCCTGGGGCTGTACGCCATGTTGCTGGAAGGCCCCGTACTGGCAGCGCTCATTGCCGGCACACTGCGAGCCGCTTCAGACTCCCCATATACTTTCTACAAATCCCTTCATGTGCCGGAGTATCTGTTCCTTTCTCTGGTGCTGGCCATGTTTTTCGGGCTAACTGACGCAGCCTGCGAAATACTGAAAGACAGACCACTATTGAGACGAGAAAGTAACTACCGACTTTTTATCTCTGGATACCTCTCAGCAAAAGTTCTGGTGCTTACTGGCATAGCAGGGCTCCAATGCGCCCTTTACCTTCTGGTTGGCAATGCCATACTGGGAATTCATTACATGTTCTGGGAGCACTTTGCCGTCATGATACTCACCGCGTTTGTCGGCATTGCTCTTTCCCTCATGGTTTCCGCCTTCGTACGCTCCGACCGTACGGCGTTAAACATCGTACCCCTCCTTCTCGTTCCGCAGATTCTACTGGCTGGGGCTCTCATTCGCTTTGAAGAAATGAATGAGTTCAGCCCGAAGATACCAGAGGGGCTCATTCCGGCAGCCATTGACAAACGGCTCTCAAACCTCCGCCACCGCGTTGCCTACCAGGATGAACTGACTCATGATATCAGTAGTAAACCGGTTCCGCTTATTGCAGAATTCTGCCCCCTGCGGTATGCGTTTGAGATGCTGTTCGTCGTGCAGACCACCGACAACCTATGGGAAAAACAAACGGGCAACGTCAACAAACTTCGAGAACAGTATAAAGAAAATGGTTCTATCGACCAGCTGCGATTCATTCAGCGGGCGGCCCTTGCCTTTAACGGACTCGCCGCCAATGTATATGAAGCAAAAGAAATTCTGCGCCGTGTCAATAAAGCAGCCGTGAGGAATAACGAGAGATTCCTGGAAACCGTCCTCTCCGAACAGGACGAGAGAATTCCCACACCAAATGACCAACCGGCAGAATTCTTCTTCTCCAACCGCGTGCTGACCACCATGACAGAAGGTGTGAAGACGGCGCGAAAAGATGGGCGCACCAACGAGTATCGTGGCTTCTTCCTCTCCCCCCGGCAGGCAAGGCCTTTCACGCAACAGGACCATGAGACCGATGAGAACTCCATTTCCACCGTGACGCGCAATGCCATCTACCTCTTTATCATGGGGTTAATGCCCGTTTTGCTCGCAGCTTGGAAACTCCGGCGCATTTGCCGCGGAAAATAACTGACATTCTGCGTCACGCGCGCATAATTTGCTTTAAACAAGAACAGCCCCGGTGTATAATGCCCGCGTGCGGCAGCTGCAACCGCTGCGCGCTGTGATGAGAAAATGAAAATCGTTCTTGCATACTCCGGTGGTCTTGACACATCCGTGCTTCTGGTGTGGCTCAAGGAGAAGTACAATGCTGAAATCATTGCCTACTGCGCAGACGTAGGCCAGGCCGAAGAACTTGATGGCGTTATCGAAAAGGCTCTTGCCACAGGCGCTTCCAAGTGCATCATCGGCGATTTGAAGGCTGATTTTGCCGCCAATTACATTTTCCCCATGTTCCAGGCCAACGCCGTGTACGAAGGCCGTTACCTGCTGGGCACCTCCATTGCCCGTCCCTGCATCTCCAAGGCCATGGTCGATGTCGCCATTGCTGAAGGAGCCGATGCCATTGCCCACGGTGCTACCGGCAAGGGCAACGACCAGGTACGATTTGAGCTTTCCATCAATGCACTGGCTCCCCAGCTCAAAGTAATTGCCCCTTGGCGCATGAAGGAATGGCGTGACCAGTTCCCCGGCCGTGCTGAAATGATTAAGTACGCAGAGGAACACGGCATCCCGATCCGCCAGAGCATGAAGAAGCCCTACTCCATGGATCGCAACCTGCTGCACATCTCCTACGAGGCCGGTATTCTGGAAGATACCTGGTACGATGCCACCAAGGAGGAAGACCGCGGCATGTATGTGCTCTCCACCGCTCCCGAGGATGCTCCCGATACTCCCCAGTACCTGCAGTGCCTCTTTGAAAAGGGAAACATCATCGGTCTGCAGACTGAAGGCCTTGCTGATATCATGGCACAGGTGGGCACCACCGCCATTGGAGAAAAAGACGGCTACACCCTGCTCGACCCGCTGGGCATCATGCTCGTGCTCAACGCCCTGGGCGGCAAGCACGGCATTGGTCGTGTCGATATCGTTGAAAACCGCTTTGTCGGCATGAAGAGCCGCGGTATTTACGAGACCCCCGGCGGCACCATCCTGCTGGCTGCCCATCGCGACATCGAAACCATCACCATGGACCGCGAAGCCCAGAAGGTGCGTGACTCCCTCATCCCTGACTACGCCGCTATGGTGTACAACGGCTTCTGGTTCGCTCCCGAGCGCGAGGCTATCCAGGCTCTCGTGACCAAGACCCAGGAAACCGTGAACGGCGAAGTGCGTCTCAAGCTCTACAAGGGCAACGTGATGTACGCTGGCCGCCGCAGCCCGAACAGTCTCTACAGCTACGCCATGGCCACCATGGAAGCCGACTACACCGAAGAGGACTACAACCAGGACGACGCCAGCGGCTTCATCCACCTCAACGGCCTGCGCCTCAAGCAGTTTGCTCGCGTGAATAATAAGTAAGTGATACCATTAGAGGAAAGGGCCGTCTTGTAATGAGCAAGACGGCCTTTTCCTCTTAAAGAGTCTTTCTCATCTGGCGTCATGAAAAGAATCGCAATTGTATCCAATCTTCCCATGTGGGAAGCTTCTGTACCATACAAAAAGCCGACCGAAGTCGGTTATTATGCCGTGTGGCTCTCTGCTGTATGTAAAGCACTGGAATATCAGGAGGAATACGATATACACTGGCTAATTCTTAATAAGAACGTCAAGAAAAAAAGCATTGTAGAATCAAGAGGGCAAGTCTTTCATTTGCTTCCCAAGTCGAGAATGACCATAGGTCTGGTTACTGGATATCTATATGATACATGTGTTATTCTTGATACACTGAATCGAATTAAACCGGATTTGGTACACACGTGGGGGACAGAGAATTCCTACTCCATCGCAACAAGCCATTTTCGTGGAACAAAACTGCTGTCCATTCAAGGTTTGCTGAAAGCCTGTGCGGAACGTACCCGCATTGCGTGGTTTGAGAGGCTACAGGCTCTATATGAACCGCATACGATAAAAAAATTCAATCACATCACGACAGAATCACCTTGGGCCGCGGAACGTATCAAGGAAATCTATCCTACCTTGGAACCGATGCATCTGGAATATGCTGTGGAAGACAATTTCTTTTCTACTCAACGCATCTTATCGGAAGCTCCCACATGTCTCTATGGAGGAAATAACACTCCCGTTAAAAATGTGGCAACCCTCATCAACGTGTTTTCTCGTCCTGAACTTTCGCATATCCAATTGCTCCTGGCAGGGGTCAACGCCTCTGCTTACCCGAAAGCTACTGGCAATATATCATTCCTGGGGCGCGTAAACCGACAAGAAATGGTAAAACAAATGTCCTCCGCTTGGTGCCTGCTTCACCCAAGTTTGGCAGATACCGGACCAACGATTGCAAAAGAGGCCCGCGTAATGGGACTTCCTGTGATGCTGACAACCCAATGTGGCAGCAAACAATATATCGAAGCAGGAAAATCCGGTTTCATCGTCAATCCATATGATGCAGACGCCATGTGCGAAAGCATTTTGAAAATGACCGCCAGCCGAGAAATATCAGAACAAATGGGTAAACACGGGCAGGAAGAAACCCGTCAGAAATTGAGTAGTGAAACTATGACGAAAGAATTACTTAGAATATACGCAAGTATCATTCAGTAGTTCGAAATGACCTTGATTGCTTCCTCTCTAGCCCAGGCATCCTCCTCCAGGATGATGCCTAATTTGCCTTCATAATCGCGGGGGCGGGCGTTGGAGAGCACTTTTTCCACGGTTTCCCAGATGCCGGGGAATGAGAGTCTGCCCTCCACAAAGGCCTGCACAGCCACCTCATTGGCCGCGTTGTACATGGCGGGCATGGTGCCGCCGGTGAGCCCGGCAGTGCGGGCAAGCGTGAGCGCGGGGAAATCATCCCAGCGGGGAGCTTCAAACTTCAGGCTGGCAAGCTGAGCCAGGTCGAGGTGCGGCAGGGAATTCGGCAGTCGCTCCGGCCATGTGACGGCGTATTGAATCGGGAAACACATATCGCTGCTGCTCAGCTGGGCGAGAATCGAGCCATCCACAAATTCCACCAGCGAATGCACAATACTCTGCGGGTGCACAATCACATCCACCCGCTCCATAGGAATATCAAAAAGCCAGCGGGCTTCAATCATCTCCAGCCCTTTGTTGAACATTGTCGCGCTGTCGATAGTAATCTTGCGTCCCATTTGCCAGGTGGGGTGTTTGAGCGCCTGCTCCAGCGTTACGGAAGCCAGTTGCTCACGCGGCGTGTTGCGGAAGGGACCACCACTGGCTGTCAGAATCAGGCGGTTCACCTGCCCTGCACCACCGTGGTTGCCTTGCAGACATTGGTAAATGGCGTTATGTTCGCTATCCACCGGCAGCACGTTGATACCCTTAGCCTTGGCCCGGCTCATCACAACCTCGCCAGCCATCACCAGAATTTCCTTGGAAGCAATCGCCAGGTCTTTTCCAGCTTCAATAGCCTCCAGCGTGGGTTTCAGACCATCCGTACCGATGATGGACACCAGCACCATATCCGCGCAATCAAGCGTAGCCAGTTGGCAGAGGCCCTCCAGCCCGGTATACACCTGCACCCCGGAGGGCAACAGCCGCTGCAGCTCTGCCGCCCTGGAAGAATCGTAGATGCACACATGCTGCACCTTGAATTCGCGTGCCTGCTCGGCCAGTTTGGTCACATTGCTGTGGGCGGCCAGCGCCACCACCTCCATGCGCTCCGGAATATCGCGTGCCACTTTGAGGGCACTGGTGCCGATGCTGCCGGTAGAGCCGAGAATAACCACGCGTTTCTTCATACGGGGTGTATTTTACGCCATCTAACGCACAAAATCAAGCCAAATGGGGTGATTTGGCTTGCCTTGGCCGCGGGTTCGGTGTACTCTCGCTGTGCCGTCCGGGTCCGGGTGGTCGCTGCGGGTATCCAGCCCCGTAGAGGAAAGTCCGGACATCATAAGGCAGCGTGTCCTGCGAAAGCAGGAGACACCCGGAGCCAATGCCGGGTGGCCGGAAAGTGCCACAGAAAACAAACCGCCCGTAAGGGTAAGGGTGAAAAGGTGGGGTAAGAGCCCACCGCTCCGAAGGTAACGACGGAGGCACGGAAAACCCCGCGCGATGCAAGACAAACAGGGAAAGGGCCGCCTGCCCGCTGTATTCCCGGGTATTAGTTGCACCCTGATATAAACGCAGGGCTCACCTGGTAACAGGTGCAGAGAAAAATGGCCACACAGCCCGCCTTGCGCGGGTGGACAGAATCTGGCTTACAGGGCCCGGACGGCCCCATAACAAAAGTACAATGTTCAAAGGACAATGTACAAATTTATTCCTGTTTTAATCGGGATTTTTCGCGGTTGGCCAAGGCAATCTGCAAAGCATTGGCAATATTGTGGAAGAATACATAGAAGGCCGGGCCGATGTAGGCCAGCGGGTGTACATACCACTGGCTGGCAATATAAAGCGTCAGAATGGTGTTTTTCTGCCCCAGGCATTGGGAGCACTCCCGCTTGAGCTCCCTGCCCCCCAGACGGTACCCAGCCATAAAACCGGTGATACACACCACCAGCGCCCCCAGCACCAGCGGCAGCATATCCCACCAACAGATATCCATTTCCAGTACACGCTGCGTACCCACTCCGGCAATGATGGTCAGGTTCACAATCCAGATCCCAAGTGAAACATCCCGCAGCTTTGCCGTCCACCCCTTGCAGGGCGGATACACCCAGCGCAGCGCCATGGCCGCCAGCGCAGGGATTCCCAGTACCATTCCCAGCTGCATAGCTACCTCCGCCGCCAGTTCGGTATAGCAGAATCCCTCCACCTGCACCACCAGCGGCATCAGCAGCGGTGTTACCAGCCCAAACACAATCTGACTGAGAACCAGAGCCGTCGTCGTGAACTCCACATTCCCCTTCAACAGGTTCACAATAACCGGTGCCGCAATTGCCACCGGCGCTATACCGCAGAAGAACAGAGATTCGGCCAATACCGGGTAGCCCAGCAATCGTGCAACTCCCCAGAACCCCATGCCGATAAGTTGAATTCCCAACAGTACCCACAGATGCATGCGCTGCGGTTTGAGACGAGAGGTCTCTATTCCTATGAACGTGATGCTGAGCATCAGCGCCACGCTGGCAGGGAGATACGCCCCCAGCGGTGCCAGATGCTTATGAAAGAGGCCTCCCACCAGGAAGGCCACTACCATGGAAATACTGCGGATATGCCGTTTCATCAGTTCTCCTGCTTATCCTCTGCCTTGCGCAGCTCAATCACCGCAGCCGTAGCATCATCGGCCTTGGGTTTCGGATAGGTAATGCGGTTGTGGTGCATGGTGCGGATGGTCGCAAAGAATGAAGCCTTAAGTTTCTCAATATCCCCCAGAGTCAGGGAACAGTCCTGCAGGTGGCCATCCAGAATACGTCCTTTGAAAATACCATCTATCATATTGCGGATATCCTCCTCCGTAGGGTGCTGCAGCGAGCGTGTTGCACTTTCCACTGCATCAGCCATGCTCACAATACCACTTTCGCGGGTCTGGGGAATTGGTCCTTTGTAGGTAAAGATGGATTTGTCTACTTCCTCCGGGCAGGTATCAATGACACCCTCTTCAAACTTTGTCTTTTCCTCCTCGTAATGATCCAGCGCCTTGCGGTAGAAGAAGTACGCAGTAGACACGCCGTGGTGCTCTCGAATCACATTCACGATACGGTTATTCAACCCGTGAGCCTGGGCCAGATCCACACCCTCTGTCACATGGCCGGTAATGATGCGGGCGCTGGCTTCCGGGGTAAGTTCAGCATGCGGAGTAGCATTCTGGTCTGCTATATTCTCCGCAAAATACTGTGGATTGGCAATCTTGCCGATATCGTGGTACAAGCCGCAAACACCAGCCCGGGTCACATCTGCCCCGATGGCCTCCGCACCAGCCTCTGATAAACGCTGTACCACCAGACTGTGGTGGAAAGTGCCGGGGGCAACAATCTGCAGCTTGCGCAGCAGCGGGTGGTTCATATCAGCCCACTCCAGCCACGTAATAGGCGTGGAGATGTTGAACACGCGTTCCAGAGCCGGCATCATACCGCCAATAAGAGCAGCCAATACGAAATTAACACCCACAGTCACCGCCAGTTCAATGGTGAAAGCGCCTATATTGAAACCATCAGTAAACCCGCGCAGCGCAATCTGGCTATTTGTCCCGGCGGCATCAAGACTGAGCAGCAGATACACAGAAGCAAATGCTATGGCGCTGGCAACAAAACCGGCGCGCAGAATCTGCTCTCGCTTATGCACACGGCCCGATACCAGCGCACACACTGTGCCGGTTACGAAACTCACCGCACTATAATTGAGAATGACTGCAGCATCCGTGCCTGCCGGGAACATAGCCACCCCGAAAATGGTACAACAAAGGGCGGTAAACGCACCCAGACGGCGACCTATCATCACAGCAAGCACCGTAGGAGCCATGGCGTATGGAAGCCAGAGCAGCACCTGCCCCTGCAGGTTAAAGCCGGGAATCATTCCCTTAAGTGTACACACTCCGGACATTATCAGCATCTGGGTCACAATCATTGTTACCAGCAGAAACGTGCGGCGCACCGTCAGCTGCTGCGGCAAACGGGATAAGCCAGCCAGCAACAGAAGCCCCATAGCAGTAAGCACCAGCCACATGACACGAAATGCGGCATTCCACACATCTCCTGAGACTGAGCATGCAATAAAACACAAAGCTACTAATCCCAGCAAAAACACTCCCAGCATCACATGGAGACCGCCTTTGAAACGCACTCCGGGGTCGTCTCCTGTACGGGATAATTGATTTAACAGACGGGTCATAAACAATATAGGTCCGGTTAAGGCTGTCTCCAGCCGTGGGCGTCATCATACCAAAAACGCCTTATTTTGGCAAGTACAAACGCCCCGATGCACGCCATGATTCTCAGGGAATGAACTTCCAGGAACCGCTCTTTACCATCTCATCAAACGCCTCCTGTGACCTGAATTCACCTCGTTCCTTTGCCATGCGTAAATACATCCTGGCTCGGTTCGGGTCAGAGGCTCTGGAAGCATTTCCCAGCTGGGCAATGACTGCCATAAGTGTGTAACTCTGGGGTACACCAGCCGAGGCTGCAGCAGATAATGCAGTAATAGCCTTGCTCATATCGGGCTGCACGCCTGTACCATTGAAATACAAATCGGCCAAAGCCATATTGGCGAATGCCACGCCTGCATCCACAAGCTGGGTCAGGATACGCACCCCACGCTCCGGTTCTGCAGTGCAGCCACGGCCGCTTGCCAGGCAATACCCATATGCCACACCTCCGCGAGGATCCCCCGCATCCGCCGCCAGGCGATACAGCTCAAACACCCGCGCAGGGACGTATTTCCCCGGATTCTTATGATATTCGCCGGCCAGCGGAATCAACGCCGGAGCATACCCCAGTAAGGCTGCTTTCTGGAAATAGCGAATGGCCTTCTCCGCATCCGGTTTGATGCTATCCTTGATACCATCCGGAATCAGCGCATCCGGCAGATACCAGGCTCCCAACTGGGCCAGAGCCTCCGGGTGATTCCGCTCCGCGGCTTGCTGCAGGAATTCATAACCCAGAGCATCCTTTTTCTGGTTGAAATAATAAAAAGCTAAGGTACAGGCAGCGCCGGCGCTGCCATGCGATGCGGCTTTCGTCAGCCAATCCCGGCTTTTTTCTTCATCCGTCTGCCGGAGCAATGCCGCCAGAAACTCCTCCACATAATAATTGTTCTTCCTCAACTCTGCTGAAACGGCTGCAGAAGATATGGCGTCTTTCTCCAGACGCCCGGAAAGCAGAAGATACCCGGCGCGGGCTCGTGCACTATTTGCCTTGCACGCCTGCATCAAGTATTTCATACCGGCAGCTTCATCCGCCGGAGCACCAACACCATTTCCGCAGATGTGTGCCATCTCCACCATAGCCGGTACGTATCCCGTGCTTGCAGACTGCTCCGCCATGGCACGCATTTTCACAGCCTCTGTTGAGTTCTGAATATCCAGCCTCTGGGTCTTAATCTGGTTCAGTATTTGTCTGGCCGCCCAGAGCAGAGCCACAGGATGCCCAGCATCTGATGCTTCTTTCATCAGACGCTGATATGCCTGCTCGTCCCCTCCTGTAGCATCAAGCACAGCGGTGACAACCGGTCCCATGTCTTCCGACTGGGTGTTCTTCATGGAGTCCAATGCGGCAATGCACGCGGCTTTCGCATCTGCTACCTGGGCAGTTGCAGGACAGAGAGCAAGAGGTAGAACGTATATCAGCTGCTTCATTACCTCATTTTATGCTGTTTCGTATACCAAGGCAAGCGGAATCTATATCATCACCCTATCTGCTATTTGAGAATCATTCTTTTTCTTTGGCTTGACTAACTTCCAAGTTATCTGTAAATTCCCGGCATGGATGCGGATACAAAGAAAAGTGTAGCAGCGTGGTCATCAGTAATTTGGAGCGGCATACTCGCTGCCACCAAACTGGTGGTGGGCATCATGACCGGCTCACTCGGTATCCTTTCTGAGGCCCTGCACAGCACCCTTGATCTCGTGGCTGCAGGCGGCACAGTCTATGCAGTCAAGGTTGCCGCCCAGCCTGCCGACAAAGACCACCCGTACGGCCACGGCAAAATCGAAAATCTCATGGCACTGGGCGAAACACTCCTTCTGCTAGGCACTGCAGGCTGGGTCATCATGGAAGCCGTGGAACGACTGATGAGCAACGACCCTGCCGCGCTTTCCGTCACCTTTTCCTACTGGGCATTCGGTATCATTATTCTCTCCATTATCGTGGATATCAACCGCGCCCGCATGCTCAAACGCGTAGCCCGAGAAACACGCAGCGCGGCGCTGGAGGCAGATGCAGCCCATTTTGCCACCGATATCTGGAGTAGTGCTGCAGTTCTCCTCGGCATTACTGGTGCCGCCGTGGCCGATATGACTGTTGCCGGCAGCTGGCTGCACTGGTTCCTGATGCGAACCGACGTCTTTGCCTCCATGGTCGTTGCCGGACTCATCCTCCACGTATGCAAGGAACTCGGCATGGAATCCATCGGCAACCTCATGGACAAACAAAGCGGCGATGCAAATGAGAAAGTGCGCAAGCTCATGGCAGAACGCATGCCTACCTACCCGGTTTCCCGCCTCCGCGTCCGCGAATCCGGCTCCCGCTACTATGTCGACATGACCGTGCAGGTTCCGCATAACCTGCATGTTGACACCGCCCATGAAATAGCCGACGCCATCGAGACCCTGGTGGCTAGTGCGCTGGAGGGCGCAGAGACCATGGTGCACATGCACCCCGCCGAAAACCTGCCGGAAACACCGGAATTCACCATCCGGAGACTGGCCCTGACCCACCGTTTTGGTGTGCACGGCCTCGTGCTGCAGCACACAGATGATGGCCGGTTCGTCATTGCAGTTGACCTGGAATTGCCCTCTCATGCCACCCTGGAATCCTGGCAGGTTGCCATTGAGGCCTTTCGCAGTGAGGTCAAACGCAGTCTCAAGGCCGATGTGGTGGCGCTACATGTCGAACCCGACCTGCGCCACCTGCCTGTTTCCAGACTGGAAATGCCGGCAGACTGGGAAGACCAGGTTCGCGAAGCCATGATTAACCGGGGCGCCCCCCTGCCCACTAGCATCACCTGCCACACCAACGGCCAGGAGCGGCTTTGCATCATCACCATTCCCCAGGAAAATAAACTGACCGTTGAAGAAAGCCACGCCCGCCTGACCAAACTGAACAAAAAGCTCACCGAACGTCTGCCTGCGGTTGCCCGCATTATGGTGACTTACGACGAATAAAACAACTTCTCAATCGCCTCTCACCCAATAGCCAAAAATTTCAATTTGGTGATTGACTGTAAAAACGTCTGTGTTATAATGTGTAACTACAGGGGTTTACGATAACCACCCCGGGAATGAAACAGTGGACGACGATATCATTTGCACAGAGAAAATCATTGCTGACCGCAAGACCTTCTTTATTGACCTGAAGAGCAATGCCCGCGGACGCGTGGTGCGCATCACCGAAAAAGTGAGCTCCAACCGCGACCGCATCATGGTGCCGGCTGAGATTCTGGACGACTTCATTGCCGCTCTGGAGGACATCCGCCGCGCTAATAACGAGAACTAAAACTCGTAACCTTTCGCCGCCGGCGGCGAAATTATATCTCGTTAGTAGGATTGACGGACATTTGTCTGGACAATCTGCTTTTCTTATGCTTAAATCCGGGTGAGGATTGGTGAAAGCAGTCTGCAATTTTCAATAACATAAAACTACTGAATATGAGAAAAATCAAGGTATTGAAGCTCGGATGGGAGTTCCCGCCACTTATCAATGGCGGTCTTGGAGTGGCATGCATGGGTATATCCCGGGCTCTTTCCCAAAAGGTTGATCTGAAAGTAATTGTACCGAAAGCAGCCCCGGAGGCAAAATACGACGGGTTCGAGCTGACCGGCGTAAACACCCTGAAGCACGAGCAAATGGAGACGCTGGAAGAAGGATACACCTACGAAAGCTTCACGGTCGTAGGTAAGGCTCCCGTCAACCTCGACCCCTATGCCTGTGAAGAAGGCACCCCGGGCAATATCACCTTTACCAAAGAAGGAAAACTTCTCTTCTCCCGCATTCACCAGGCAGACCTCGACCTCTTTACCGGCAAGGAAGACCTGTATGCAGGAGACCTGGCCCGCAAAGTCATCGAATTCTCCAAGATTTGCGCCGTGATGGCCCGCAAGTACGATTTCGATGTGGTACACGCACACGACTGGATGACCTATCTGGCCGGTGTGGAAGTAAAGAAAGCCACCGGCAAGCCGCTGGTGGTGCATCTGCACGCCTCGCAGTTTGACCGCGCCGGAGCCGATGCCCGCGGCTGGATTTACGACATTGAGAAATACGGCATGGAACAGGCCGACGCCGTCATTCCCGTCTCCAAGTACACAGGCACGGTGGCGGCCGGGCACTACGGCATCGACCCCGCCAAGATTTTTCCGGTTCACAACGGCGCCGACCCGGTGCATGTATTTCATAGTAAGAAGAAGTTCCCGGAGAAGCTGGTGCTCTTCCTCGGGCGTCTCACCGCGCAGAAGGGACCGGAGTTCTTCCTGCAGATTGCAGCCAAAGTGCTGGAGCAGACAGACAACGTACGTTTTGTGATGGCTGGCACGGGAGAGAAGCTCCGCCAGCTCATCGAGACCGGGGCATTCCACGGTGTGGGCGACAAGTTCCACTTCACCGGCTTCCTGAACAAGCAGAAAGTGAACGAGTTGCTCTCCATGACCGATATCTACTGCATGCCCTCCGTCTCTGAGCCCTTCGGCTTATCCGCGCTGGAGGCGGCGCAATTCAACATTCCGGCCGTTATCTCGAAGCAGAGTGGTGTGGCCGAGGTGATGAAGGGAGCGTTGAAGGCCGATTTCTGGGATGTGAACATGATGGCGAAGCATATTGTAGACCTCGTGACAGACGAGGAACTGTACAAGCGTGTGGCCGAGCAGAGCGCCCAGGACATCAAGAACTCCAACTGGGAGACCGCCGCTGATAAGATGATGAAGGTCTACCACCACGTGCTGGGCTGGTAAGAAACAACTAACGCTTTCATAACCCATATGAACATTACACTCACCTTTCATGCGCATCAGCCTAACCGCCTGATTCCGTATGATTTCTTCAAGATTGGCGAGCATGCCTTCTACGAGGACGACCAGATGAATGGCCGGGTACTCAGCGAGGTGGCAGAGCGTTGCTACCTGCCCGCCAACCGCATGATGAAGCAGCTCATCGAACTGTCCGACGGCAAGTTCAAGTTTGCCCTCGCTATCTCCGGCGTGATTCTGGAACAGGCAAAATATCACCGCCCCGACCTCATCACCTCATTCCAGGAGCTGGCAGAAACCGGCTGCGTTGAATTCCTGGCCATGCCCTATTATGCCTCCCTTGCCTCACTATACTCCACCGGCGAGTTTGCCGAACAGGTGCAGGAGCATTGTGACCTGATTGAGGAGCTCTTCGGGCAGCGGCCCACAGTGCTCTGGAATACCGGCATGCTCTACTCCAACGCCATTGCCGCCCAGGCATACGACATGGGCTTCGAGGGCATCATGGCCGATGGCAGCGGGCGTATGATGAGCAACCGGAACACCAATGATTTACAATGCGCACCGCTCATCGATAAGACCAAAACCCTGCTGCGCCACCGCCACCTCTCCAACGACCTGGCCAACCGCCGCACGGACCCCGGCTGGAGCGAATACCCGCTTTCTCCCTACACCTTCGTGGAGTGGCTGAGTGCTGAGCAGGGCCAGGTGGTCAATATCTCCATGGATTATGAAACCATTGGTGAACGCCAGACCGACAGTACCGGTGTGTTCGAATTCTGGCGCACCATGATTACCGCAGCCCTCTTTGCCGGTAATGAGTTCTACACCCCGGGTGAAGCCGTACGCACCTTCCCCTCCTGTGGCACGCTGAATTGCCCGAATCCGGTGAGTTGCTCCACTTTCGGCACCACAACCCATTGGAATGGTAACGTGATGCAGCAGGAAGCCATCAAAAAGATTTACGACCTCGAAACCGCCGTGAAGGCCAGCGAGGATCGGGATATGATTCATGTGTGGCGCAAACTGCAGAGCGCTGATCACTTCCACTACATGGAAAAGAGCAACGGCTTTACCCCCTACCCCTCGCCGTATGATGCCTACATCTACTACATGAACGCCCTGGCAGACCTCCAGGTGCGTGTGAAGCAGGAGGCTGCGCTCATCCACAAGGCAGCGAAGGCTACCATTGCCTGATTTTCGGAATCCTCCAAGCCCCTGCCCAGCACTGCGGCAGGGGCTTTTTGTATTCTTGCATTCCGTTGACAGTATTTTCCCTTGCGAAACAGAGATTAGACTTGCGCAGAATGCAAGGCGGGAGTATATTTTTGCCCCGAAATGAAAGCCCTCGTAAAAACAAAAGCCGATAAAGGCCTGGAACTGATGGATGTGCCGATGCCCGAAGTCGGCGCAAATGATGTTCTTATCAAGATTTACAAGACCGCCATCTGCGGCACCGACCTGCACATCTGGAACTGGGACCCATGGGCACAACAGACCATTCCCGTAGGCATGCACGTGGGGCACGAGTTCTGCGGCATCATTGAGCGGGTGGGGGCTGCTGTAACAGAATACAAGCCCGGTGATGTTGTTTCCGGCGAAGGTCATATCGTCTGCGGTCACTGCCGCAACTGCCGCAAGGGGCTTTTTCACCTCTGCCCGAATACCAAGGGCGTGGGCGTGAACCGCGAGGGCTGCTTTGCTGAGTACCTTTGCATCCCCCAGAGCAATGTTATCCGCATTCACAAGGATATGCCCATGGAGATTGCCTCCATCCTTGACCCATTGGGTAATGCCACCCACACCGCTCTTTCCTGGGATCTCGTGGGCGAGGATGTACTCATCACCGGCGCGGGACTCATCGGCTCCATGGCTGCCGCCGTGTGCAAGAAGGCTGGTGCCCGCACCGTCACCATCACCGATGTGAGCGACTACAAGCTCAACCTTGCCAAGACCCTGGGCGCCGACCGAACCGTCAATGTCATCTCCGGCGACAGCATCGCCGCTGCCCGCGAAGACCTCGAAATCGCCGAAGGCTATGGCGTGTGCCTTGAAATGAGCGGTGCCCCTGCCTGCCTCAAGGATATCATCACCCACTCTGCCTACGGAGCCAATATCTCCCTGCTCGGCATTCAGCCCGGTGGCTCCGGCATCGACTGGAACACCTTTGTGTGGAAAGGCCTCAAGATGAAGGGTATCTACGGCCGCGAAATGTTCGGTACCTGGCAGAAGATGGATGCCATGCTGCGCAGCGGCCTGGATGTTTCCCCCATCATCACCCACTGCATGCACTATACTGATTTCAAGGAAGGCTTTGAGGTCATGAACTCCGGCAAATCCGGTAAGGTAGTGCTGACCTGGGCAGAATAATTTACCACGACGCTTTCATTCATTTACCTTACAGCGTGCGCATGGAAAGGTTATTCTTTCCGTGCGCATTTTGTTATTCATTGACATAGCAGAGCGCGTCTGCTAGAGTATGCTCTATGGACGATCTTTCTCTCACCCACACAATCACCAGCTACGAATGCTCCGCAGACCACCTCATGAAACCGGAGTTTTTCATGCACCTGTGCCAGGAAATGGCAGAAGAACATGCCGATTTAAACAACCTGGGCTACGGCTGGGCTGTGGAAAATCATAAAATCTGGGTGGAGACCCGCGGCAATTACGAATTTTTCCGTCGTCCGGCATGGAAAGAGGAAATCACGCTGCGCACCAATACCGGCCAGGCAAGCGCCCTGCAGGCCCGCCGTTTTGTGGAGATGACCGATAAGGAGGGGAATGTATTGGCGCGAGCCGATTTGCTCTGGGTGCTTATCGACATCACGACGCGCCGACCTTTCCCGCTGAAGCGGGCCAACACACCGATTCAGGAGCTGGAATGCCCGCCCATTACTGAGGAACTGGTCTGCCCGGAATGGCCCGAAGAAGCTGGAGCTTGTGTCCCCCACACAGCCAGCCGGCGGGATATTGACTTCAACGGGCATATCAACAACAGCGCCTACCTGGTCTGGGCGCTGGATACCCTGCCCGCCGACCTCACCCCGGAGGGAGCCCCTACACGAATTCACCTTACCTTCCGCAAAGAGTGTATGCTGAATACCGAGGTGGAGGTGCAGCACTACCGCAGCGGCAGCTACACGCACCATGTCATCAACTCTGCCGATGGTATACGCGCAGAGGTTGACATTCTCTGGTCATAAAAGGATTTGCCAAAGCCGCCGGTTCGGTGTATGGTAGCGGGGATGCACGCCACCACAGAGGAAAGGATAAATGCACTTTGCCATAGGCAATGCGCCTTTGCCTTGTATTGTCTCCCCGGCGAAACAGCCCCTGTGTTCTGCATGGCAGAGGATGGGCGCGTAGAAGCTGAGACCACCTGTCGGAATGGCTTTCTTCTGGCAACTTTTGACGGCAGCAGCCTCTTTATTCCCGCAGAACGGGCTGATATTCCCGCTCCACCCTTCCCCTGGCAGGAACAGCACAGCCGCCCGCAACAAGCCGAGACATCGCGAGAAGACTACGCGTCATTGTTCCGCCTGTATACCGGCTTTATCCGCGATGGCGCAGTACGCAAAATTGTGCTGGCCCGCACAGCAGATGCGGAGGTAACACCGGATTTCTCCCCCTACCGGGCATTCCGGGCTGCATGCGAAGCACAGCCAGCTGCATTCAAAGCCCTGGTGCACACCCCAGCTTACGGGACATGGCTTTTCTGCACACCTGAACAACTCATTACCGGCCACAACAATACATGGCACACCATGGCTCTGGCCGGCACCAGAATTCCCTGCACCCTCCCATGGGATGCAAAAAACAAGCAGGAACAGGCGTTGGTAACAGAATTCATCCGCGATACCCTCGCTCCACTCGCGGAGGACATATGTGAAAGTCCGCGGGAAAACCTGAGAGCCGGCAGCATCGAGCATCTCTGCACTCGCTTTTCATTCAGCCTACCCCAGGATAAGCTGCACTCGCTTCTGGCCCTGCTGCCGCCTACTCCTGCGGTATGCGGTTCGCCGGTCACCACAGCCCGCCAGCTGCTGCAGCAACACCCGGATATTGAACGTTCCTGCTATGCCGGATACCTGGGCCCCTGGGGGAAGGATTCCGTACAGCTTTATGTTTCTCTGCGGTGTATGCAGATATTTGATGGCATATGCCGTCTGTATGCCGGCGGCGGGCTGATGCCCGATTCTGATGAACTCCAGGAATGGCAGGAAACAGAAAACAAAATGCTCTGCATGAGACAGGCCATTGCGGCGGGACGTTAGACTTTTGTATCTTCTCTGGGGGCAATGGCCAGAAACATCAGCGTCCACCCCGAGAATATCATCTCAACCGCTATCAGAGTGCCTATCAACCACACGGAGGACTCCGGCCAGCCCCAGATAATCAACACTCCCAGCACCAGCGATACCAACGCATTGAATATACGCCAGAAACGCCCCGCGGTGTTCCAGAGACCTATCGCTATTCCCATGCGCATAATCCCGACAGTAACAAGGCTGGCACCTATCAGCAGGGTCCACCATTCCATGGAAAGGGCCGGCATCAGCACCGTGAACACCCCCACCAGCAGGTAAAGGAATGCGGCCAGAAGGTTCCACCAGCGATTCTCCCGGCGGGTGATACTCTGCACCAGTCTCACCAATCCAGCCACCGCAAGCACAAATCCAGCCACCCAGACGGCAGAAAGACCCAGCAGAAAGGGAAAACCAAGCAGAATAAACCCCAGCACAAGTTCCAATGCGGCCAGGATTCCTGCAACCCAGGGTTTTCCGAGCCATTTTCCGCCACCGGAGCACAAGCATGTTGAGCGGTCATCATTTGCAGCAGACATGGTTTTTCTCCTTATGGTGGTTAAAACGAGCGCACACACTACGCCAACAGACCTGATTCAGGAAAGCCTCCACATAGCCCATGCGGTTGTTGTGATAACGCAAATAATAGGCATGCTCCCACACATCACACACCAACAGCGGACGCATGCGGGGCAACAAAGCATCCTGGTGACGCTGAGCCCCCAGCACTACAAGGCGGTGGCTTACTGCATCCACGGCCAGAATAGCCCATCCGCTTCCCTGAATTCCACCCGCAACACTACGGAACAGTCGCACGAACCCTGCATACGAGCCAAAGGCCGTGTTAATGGCATCAGCCACCTCTCCGCAGGGTCGCTGCCCTGCCTCAGTAGAAATATTTCCCCAGTAAAGAGTGTGCAGCATGTGCCCCGCCAGGTTAAACGCAAGGTTATTCGCCGCAGTTCCAGCCATCGTCTCCGGCAACTCACCGCAGGCAACAGCTCTCATCATATCAGCTGCTGCATTAGCCCCATTCACATACGCAGCATGGTGGCGGCTGTGGTGCAGCAGAACAGTTTCCGCGTCAAGCAGAGGTTCCAGAGCAGCAATATCATACGGCAAAGGAGGCAATACATACCGCCCCGCCTCATATCCATCGCACAGGGTAATCTTGTCCATGTATGCAGAGACACCCCGTCATTTCCCCCGGTTCACTATATGTTATCAGATATCAATGGATACAATCGTCGTGTTGTCAGCGTAGGGATCATTAAGCGCCTTGCAGGCTTCCACAATATCGACAGGCAGATTACCACAACGATTGTTCAGTATGGCGCGGCCCACATGGTTGAGCATCTCCGGCGCAAGTATATTCTCTGAGCCATCCGAGGTCAGAATAATGCGGTCCCCCGGCAACAAAGGATACGGCAGAGTGGGAGCATCCACTAAATCCAGCGGCTCACCGGTTACAGCTGCACGCAGCACATGACCACGCCGGAGCGCTTCCTGCGCCGTCATTCCCGCCCCAATATAGCCACGGTACATATCGCGGTATGAATGGTCATCATTCAGACGTATCAGCCGGCCATGGCGCCACAGGTACAAAGCCGTATCACCCACGCTGACCCAGCGGATACAGCCGGCACCCACCCAGGCAGCCAGCAGAGTGGTGCCACCATACACACTACGGCGTTCAAACGTGCGGCGTATAGTCTCATTGGCCACCTCAAGTGCATGGTACATACGCTTATTCAACGGCATATCCGGGTGTTTCTCAAAAGAACGCTGGTATGTTTCTACTGCAATAGTCGATGCAAGCGCACCATCGTGATGCCCACCCATACCATCGCACACAAGAGCCAGCACCCCATCAGGATAGAACCTTACTGTATAAGCATCCTCCTGTCGGGCTCGCTGACCAATCCATTGTACAGCCTTTGCAATCATGTGTACCATCAGCACATTAGCACAGAACACATCGTGAAGCAAGTAAAATTGCCAAAATATCATTGATACCCCCAGAGCATTATGCTAACATGCTGGCATATCATGTCACTTTCTACGTTGAGCGAAGCTCTCTACGATTACCTCTCAGCCCCCGGTTATGAACCACAGGAGATGGTGGATATTGCCAGGGGAATGGGCATTCCCCCCTCCCGGCGCAGCGAACTCAAGGCAATTCTTGCAGAAGGAGTAAAAAATGGCAACCTGCTCCGACTGCGCAAAAGCCTCTATGTACTGCGCAAATTGCAGGGAGGCCCGCTGACCGGGCATGTTTCACAGCGCGGCAGCCGCCTTTTCTATGTGCCGGATGCAGACTCCGCCCGCCAGCTTTCAGCCCTGAGACCAGGAGGAGATGTCGGCGCTCTTCTCATTAACCCATACCGCAGCCATGGCGCTATGGATGGCGACAAAGTGGCGGTATCCGTGCGTTTGCAATCCCCTGCCCGCGACCGCCGCCACCACCAACGCCCGCAAGCGGCAGAAACACGCCTTGAGGTACGGGTACAGGATATCCTCTCCCGTGGGCACGACCGCTGGGTTGGCATTTACAAATCAACTGGCCGCTATGGGCATCTCGTGGGCGATGGACGCACCAGTCCGGAACGGGTACGCCTGCTCACGCCGCCCCCGGCAGAACTGCTGCCGGGTATGATGGTGGTAGTTTCCCCCGTAAGTTACCCACTGGCCCACAACGAAGCTACGGGACGAATCGTGCAGGTTCTGGGTTGGCCGGAAGATGAAGGAGTGCAGATGACCACCATCATGCACAAATACGGCCTTGCAGACACCTTCCCGAGCAAGGTTCTGGAAGAATCTGAACGCATTCCCGAAACGCTCTCAGAACACGAACTGGAACACCGCGATGACTGGCGCCGGCGCTGTGTCATCACCATTGACCCGGAAACCGCCCGCGACTATGATGACGCCATTGCCGTAACCCGCCATGGTTCCAACTGGGAACTCGCCGTACATATAGCCGATGTAAGCCACTATGTGCACCCCGGTTCCGCGCTGGATACAGAAGCGTTGAAACGCGGCAACTCCACCTACCTGCCGGACCGTGTTCTACCCATGCTGCCGCCGCGGCTGTGCGATGGCATCTGCTCACTGCGCCAGGGTGAAAACCGACTCACGCGCCTGTGCCTCATGCATATCAATCGTCAGGGCAAGGTATTCAAAACAGAATTCCGGGATGCCGTCATCTGCTCCAGAAAAAGGCTTACCTACCCGGAAGTACTGGAAGTTATACAAGGAAAAGGCAGTACAGGAGATGAAGAAGCAGACTCCATGATTCACGAAGCAGGTAAACTTGCCCAGCTGCTGCGTCGCAAACGATTTGAAGCCGGAGCATTGCGCCTCGACACCGCAGAGATACGCCTGATTACCGATGACCATGGAGCCCCTGTCGATATCGAGGTAGAAACCAGCGATGAGGCCCACCAGCTGGTAGAGGAATTCATGCTCGCAGCCAATGAAGCAGTAGCGCATGCTCTCAATGCGCAGGCTATTCCTACCATCTACCGTATACATGAAGCGCCGGATTCCGCGAAACTCAACGAACTTGCCCAGGAACTCAGGGCGTACGGCATCAAGGCCGGAACACTCGCCTCGCGAGAGGAGCTCAACACCATCATGGAAGAAATCGAAACGCATCCCGATGCCGATATTCTTAAAGTACGAGTGCTGCGCGCTATGATGCGAGCCCGCTACTCCCCCACTCCCCTCGGGCACTATGGCCTGGCCAAGGGTGATTACTGCCATTTCACCAGTCCCATCCGCCGCTACGCAGATCTGGTAGTCCACCGCGCATTCAGTCGGCTGAGCGGCAGCCCCTCTTCCCCCCTGCCCACCGCCGGCATCCTTCATTCTGTTGCAGAACATATCTCAGAAACAGAGCGCAATTCCACCGCGGCAGAAAACGAAGCCCGGCAGAGCATGATGGCCCGCTTCCTGGAGTTGCAATGCGAATGCGACACCCCCAGAGCATGGGATGCAGTTGTTCTGACCTGCTGGCCTCAGGGCATGGCTGTTGAAGTCCCATTACTCAAGGTGAAAGGATTTGTTTCCGGTGCAGATTTACCCAACGACACCTCCTGGTATTTTGAACGCCACGCAGAGCGCTGGACCAGCACCGATGCCCGCTGCCTCTACCCCGGAGCAAAACTCCGGGTAATTCCTGTGAGGGTGGATTCAGCCACCGGATTTGCTGATTTCAACCCCGTGTTTTAAACTTGCTTTCTGGCGAAACCATGCTATGATGCCACCATGTTCAGATTCATCCGCACGCTGGGTATCGCATTGGTGGTGGCATATAATGCCTTTGCAGAATGGACTTCGCCGCATAATTTAAAACTCGAGGAGCAGGCGCCGGCTGCCCTCATTCCCTTTCCGCGGGAAGTCAAGTGGAACCAAGATAAGATCAAGCTTCCTCCTGCTGATTCCTGGACCCTCAAGGGTAAAGCAGCCAAGTCTGATTCCGTGAAAATTGCCTGGAAAGGATTGCTCAGTTCCATCAAAGGAACAGGCAAAGGAACAATGAGCGTCGTACTCAAGAAAGCAAATGAAAAACTTGATGAAGAAGCCTCTGCCGAGGGCTACATCATGACTGCCGATGAGAATAAAATCACCATAGAGGCTAATTCCGAAGCCGGGTTCTTCTATGCCATTCAGACGCTGCGTCAGCTCGTATATAATAACAAAACCATCCCGGCCTTCACTATCAAGGACTGGCCCGCGTTCAAAATGCGTGGTTATCTCCAAGATTGCGGCCGTAATTTCCGGGAACTGGAACAACTCAAAAAGGAAATTGATTTAGCGGCCCAGCTGAAAATCAACATGCTCCACTGGCACCTGACGGATCGCCCCGGCTGGCGCATTCAGTGCAAGAAATACCCTGAGCTCAACGCAGAAAAAACGCGCACGCGCGATTTGAACGGCACCTACACCTACGCCCAGATTAAAGAACTCTTCAAATACGCCAGAGACCGCCAGGTTATGGTTATCCCAGAGCTGGATATGCCCGGTCACAGTAACTATTTCGAGAAAGCCTTCGGGTTCAGGATGGAATCCGAAAAAGGCATGCAGGTCTGCGTAGATCTCATTAACGAATTCTGCAGCGAACTCCCCAAGGATATCTGCCCATACATCAATTTCGGTGCCGATGAGGTTCATATCAAAAACGCTGAGCAGTTCGTCAATCTGGTTTGCGAAACAATCAAGAAAAATGACCGGGAACACATCCAGTGGGCCAGCATGCGAGACCTCAAGGTGCACCCGGATTCCATCCAGATGCGCTGGTCGGAGGGTGCGCAGGCCTGCGCCTACTCTCTGACCAATATCAAAGGTCGCACCCTCGACTACGGTATCGGTTACTGCAATGTATACCCGCCGGCACTCATGGTGCGCCGTTACTTCTTCATGCGCCCCTGTGGTGTTGCAAAGAGTAATGACCTGTGTCTGGGGCCGGTTCTCGGTATCTGGCCGGATGGCAAAGTGGATAACAAGGAGTGGATTCCGGGTATGTGCAATATGTGGCCCTCCATGTGTGCTCTTTCCGAGCGTGGCTGGGTTGGCGGTGCCGGAGATGGTGATGAGCTTATTCCCAACATGCCTTCTCGTGAAACAGAAGCAGGCAAAGCCTTTTACCTCTTTGAACAGAGAATGGCAGCCATCCGCAAATCCATTTTTAAAAATGAGGATTTCCCATACTGGACAGAAAGCACCATAAGCTGGAAACTGGTAGAACCTGTAGACAACACCCAGGCTGAAGCGACCCGCGCACAGGTGCTGAGTGGAAAATTAGACTCCCTCACCACCAGAGATGTATACTGCGCCAGCCTCTATTTCCGCACAAGAGATGGCTCAGGCAACCAGGGCATGTATCGTAAGGCAAAAACAGGTGTCACTATCTGGGCCATTACCAACATCAAGGTTCAGAAAGCTGGCAAATACCCCTTTATGATCGGGTTCGATGCCCCTGAGCGCTCCAACCGCCGCTGGACTGGCGTACCGCAGAACGGCGAATGGTCACAGGCAGGAACCAAGATATGGATTAACGGCAAGGAAGCACGCAACCCGCGTACCTACAAACTGGCCGGACAGCGCGTTTGCCAACGTCCAAAGTGGAACTTTGACCTGCCTCTTGATCTGGAGGAAATCTGGTGGATGCTCGAACCTACGGAACTCCAACTCCAAAAAGGCAATAATACAATTATCATTGAACAACCCTACAGCGGTTATCATCTGGACTGGGGAATCTCATTTATTCCGCTCTTTAAGCACAAATAAGTGATGACACCCAACAAAACAACCGAGAACATGCAAGATTCTTGACTTTTCTGCGTATTCATAGTAGACACGTAGTCGACAACAGCACATCATACCATTATGAAAAAAACGCACATCATGATTCTGGCAGGCGTGGCCATCGTAGGCGCTACCTCTACCTACTGCTTCTCCCAGAGCAGTACGCAAGAGATTCCCGTCACCACTCCGGCCCCGGCTGAAGCCATTACAGCTGCTGAAGCCGCATCTGCCCCCGTGACACCCTCCACCGTTTCTGAAGCAGATGCCAAAAAAGCATTCTCCTACTTTATCGGTTATCGTTTCGGTCAGGAAGTTGCTGCCGGTGCCACCACCCTTTCCGCTGATGACTTCGATAAGGAAACCTTCTTCCAGGCGCTGCAGGACAGCCTCACCGGCCAGCAGCCCAGCATGGACCAGGCCACCATCGAAGCCGGTATGAATGCTTTTGTGATGACCATGCAGCAGCGCGAGGCCGTCAAGGCCGAAGCAAATCTGGCTGCTGGCAAGGCCTACCAGGAAGAATACGCCAAGGGCGAGGGGGTAACGAAAACGGAAAGTGGCCTGCTCTACACCGTAATCACCCCGGGCGAGGGCCGCAAATATGACCCCGCCACCGATGGCACCGGAGCTATCTGCAACGTTTCCTACGAAGGCAAGCTTATCAACGGCACGGTGTTCGACAAGAGCCAGGCTCCCATCGATATGCCCATCGACCGCGTTGTACCCGGCTTCTCTGAGGCGCTGAAGCTCATGCCCATTGGCTCCACGTGGGAAGTCTGCATCCCCTCTGAACTGGCCTACGGCCCGCAGGGCCCCGCCCCCATTGGTAACAACAGCACGCTCATCTTCACCATCACCCTCAACAACATCACCAAGGCTCCTGAACAGCCCATGGGAGCACGGCCCCTGAACCAGCTTCCCCCCGAGGTACTGCAGCAACTCCAGCAGCAAGGGCTCGAGCTGGCTCCCGATGATGCAGCTGATGAAGAGGCTGCCGAGGAAACGGAAGGAGAACCGCTGCCCGCTCCGGCAGAGTCTCAACCTGCACCAGCTGCCCCCACCGCAGCAGAAAGCTTCTGATTCCAGGCTCAGGAAAACTCAAACCAGCACCTCGCCAGCAAACGGCGAGGTGTTTTTCTTTACCTGCGTGCAACACACGATAGGAACTTGACATACCCCGGAGGGGAGAGTAAAGTCAATGTTATGCACAAGCTTACAGAATCCATCGGGAAATACCTGCTCGCAGCCGTATCGCCACTTATCCGCTACCCGGAGAAAGCAGAGCTGAGGGTTGCCTCATCCCCTGATGGAGAACTGGTGCGCTTCCGTTTAGTGCTGGAAAAAGAAGATGTAGCCCGCGTTATCGGACGAAACGGGATGACCGCCTCAGCCATTCGTTCTCTGGCTAAAGCTGCGGGAGAAAAAGCCGGAACCAAAGTCGTGGTGCATATTCTTTCCAGAGAAGAGGCCGAAACAGCCTGAGCTCCACCAGCCCCTCCCCCCCCTTCATGCAGGATTTTTTCTCAGAATTGCCTGCAGCCACACCAGCCGCACGTGTTCTGGTGGATGGCATGAATGACATGGTACTGGATTACGCCATTCCGGAGGGAATGACCGGAGTCACTCGCGGCTGCCGCGTAGAAGTTCCCCTGCGCAACCGCAGCACCACCGGAACCGTTCTGGCGCTCGTGCCGCCGGAACAAGCCTGGGTTCACCGGCTCAAACCCCTGAAGCGGCTTGTCAATGAAGAACCGGTGGTTTCCCCTGCGCTCATGGATTTAGCGGAGTGGGCAGCGCGGTACTATGCCGTACCGGTGGAGCAGATGATCCGCTGCATTGTGCCCGAGCCGGTGCGCCAGGAACGCCACGATGAAAAGACCCGCAAGGTAATCATCCTCCAGAATTGGCCGGATGATGATACACTCAACAAAATCAACAAGCGAGCCCCGCGCCAGGCCGCCATTCTCCGCTACCTGCACGCCAGCGATGAGAAACGTGCCCCCCTGGCTGATTTGGGAGGCCCCGCGGCCCTTTCCCCCGGCAGAGCACTGGAAAAAGCCCACTACGTGCGCATTGTGGAAGAACAGGTACACCGCGACCCCGCCGGCTCTGAAGTCTTTGCAAAAACCACAGCTCTTGACCTGAACGAAGAACAAACCGCCGCGCTGCAAACTATCAACAACGCAGTAGAAGAAGGTTCATCCAAACCTCTTCTCCTGCAGGGTGTTACCGGCAGTGGTAAAACAGAGGTATACCTCCAGGCTGCCCAGCGTGTCATGGCCCAAGGCAAAGGCGTACTTATCCTTGTGCCGGAAATTTCTCTTACCCCCCAGACCATGGCCCGCTTCAAAGGGCGCTTTGCCGATACCCCCGGCAGCGTGGCTATTCTTCACAGCGCCATGAGTGATGGCGAACGCTTTGACGAGTGGCACGCCATTCACCGCGGCAAGGCTCGCATTGCCATCGGGCCTCGCTCGGCTGTCTTTGCACCCGTTCAGAACCTCGGCCTCATCATCGTGGACGAAGAGCACGATTCTTCCTACAAACAGGAAAACTCCCCGCGCTATCACGGGCGCGACCTGGCAGTTCTGCGTGCTAAACTCGAATCTGCCACCATTGTGCTGGGCTCTGCCACCCCCTCGCTGGAATCACTCCACAACGTTAATCAAGGCAAATACACCATGCTGCGCATGGAGCACCGGGCGGACGGACAAAGACTTCCGCTCACCCGCGTACTTGACATGCGCACAGAAGCCAAGGATAAACGCAACCTCGGCATTCTTTCTGAACGGCTCCGCATGGCGATTGACGAACGGCTGAACAAGGGAGAACAAGTTATTCTGCTGCTCAACCGCCGTGGCTTTGCACGCGCGCTCCAATGCCCCGAATGCGGCTACACCGCCCAGTGCGAGCATTGCGCCCTGCCCATGACCTACCACGTCACGGAAAACCGCCTGGTCTGTCACATCTGCGGCTACCGCCAGATGGTACCGCCCCGCTGCCCGGATTGCCATACCACCAATATATCATTAGAAGGCTATGGCACCCAGAAGGTTGAGGCCGTACTGCGCCGGTGTTTCCCCCAGGCGCGTCTGCAGCGCGTCGATGCCGATGTCACCACCCGCAAGAACGCATTACGCGATATTCTGGCAGATTTCCGCGCCCACCGGCTCGATATTCTGCTGGGCACACAGATGATTTCCAAAGGACTTGACTTTCCGGGGGTTACCCTCGTGGGGGTATTGAATGCAGACCTTGGGCTGAACATTCCAGACCCGAGAGCAGCCGAGCGCACATTCCAACTGCTCACCCAGGTTGCAGGCCGTGCCGGACGCGGTGATCTGGATGGTGAGGTTATCATCCAGACCTATAACCCACAAGCTGCAGCCATTCAATTTGCCCGCCGACATGATACAGACGGCTTCAGCGAAACAGAATTGGCCCTGCGCAAGCAGATGCATTTCCCGCCTTTCTGCCACATGGCCGTCATCACAGCCCGCTGCGAACACGAAGAAATAGCAGCACTTGCCATGAGCACCCTCCACAAACGCCTCCTGGCCGCCCTGCCACCCCAGGTACAAATCAGCGACCCTCTGCCTGCTCCCCTCCCCAAGGCATACGGGCAATTCCGCTACCAATGCACCCTGAAAGCCCCCGGAGCCCGCATTCTTTCCGAAATCTGCAGTCGTGAAATTTCCGCCATCAACTGCGGTGAGGGAGTCACCCTGACGCTGGATATTGACGCGTACTCCTTCCTGTAGTTCAAATTCATTGAGAAATAGTGAATCGCAATTGACGCTCAGCCGATTTACTGCTAAAATGCCCTCGTTATGAAGTATTCATCATTCTGCATTTCTCTACTCCTCAGCCTTCTTTGCTGCGGAATTCAGCCCGTTCAGGCTAAAGAAGACGGCAAAAAAATGTCTGCTGCCGAAAAGCGCGAAATGCGCAAAAAAGACCGCGAGGCCAAAAAGAGCAAAAAAGACAAAGGCAAGAAAGATGATGACAAAAAGGAGAAGAAAATCGACAAAAAAGCCTTCTCCAAGGTGGTGAAGAGCCTTAAATCCGCCAATGGGCGGTTCAAACCGAACAGCAAGTTCTTTGTACTCGCAGCCTATACCACGCTGTCAGAAGATGGTGAGGAATTCCTCAAGGCTCTTGATGAAAAGGAGGCTGAATTCAAGAGGGCCAAAGTCTCTCTCATTCTCTTGAATCTGGATGCAAATGAGGAGAAGGACGCCATTAAAGAACAAAAGAAGCTCAAGATAAAGCTCCCCTTCACCACGGTGAAATTCCTGAAACAAGCTCTGCACCAGGACAATGACAAGCCGGAGGATGATGCCGAGGTTGATCCCTCCTTCATGTATCCGGGAGCACCTGGTTTCGTGGTAGTTACGCAGAGTGGCAAGGTAGTTGACAAAGGCGGCACTAGTGACATGTCTGTTCTACTGAAAGCCGTTGGCGTTGATGAAACAACTTCGGAAAACAAGGAAGCTGATGACGCCGGGGACGACGCAGATGAGGAAAGCGAAGACGACGAGGAATCCAAAGAATAATCAACAGACATGCTCGAAACAATCACCGACCTGAAAACCCGCCGCAGCTGCCGCAAATATACGGCACAGCAAGTAGCGGAAGAACAGCTTGACGTTGTGCTGGAGGCTGCAACCTACGCCCCCACCGGACACGGGCAGCAGAGCCCGCTCATGGTAGTGGTTCAGGAACCCACGCTCCTGGCGAAGCTTTCTGAACTCAACGCCCGCATCATGAACACCACACGAGACCCATTCTACGGCGCGCCCACCGCAGTTGTCGTATTCGAGGACACCTCGAACCCCACCGGACATGAAGACGCCTGCATGATTATGGCTAATCTGCTCAACGCCGCACACGCTGTGGGTCTTGGCTCCTGCTGGATTAACCGCGGCCGCCAGATGTTTGAGCTGCCGGAAGGCGAAGAAATCAAGAAAGGCTGGGGGCTCCCGGATTACATGGCAGGTCTGGCCATCTGCATCCTGGGATACGAAGCGGAGGGTGGCACCGTTGCTCCGAAGCCCCGCAAGGAAGGCTATATCATCCGCGCCTGATTTGTTATTATAAAGTTCAGATAAAAGCGCTGCCGATGTGAAGTCGGCAGCGCTTTTTACGCTTTTGCAGTTTATCAATGCTCCGCCATCACCACACCATCGCGGATGATGAGCGTGCGATCGCCCCGGGCCGCAATCTCTGCATCGTGAGTCACCGTCACCAGCGTCTTACCGCCCTCATCAGCCAGGCTGAACAACAAATCAAGAATCTGGTTGCCATTCCGGGAATCCAGATTACCCGTGGGCTCATCGGCAAAAATGATAGCCGGGTCGTGAGCCAGGGCGCGGGCAATCGCCACGCGCTGCTGCTCGCCACCAGAAAGCTCATTAGGCAGGTGGTCCATGCGGTCAGCCAGCCCCACGCGTTCCAGCAAAGCCTTCACGCGTTCCGTTGCCTCCGTTCCCGCCACAGCCGTGGCAAGCGAGGCATTTTCAAGGGCGGTCAGCTCAGGCATCAGCATGTAATTCTGGAAGATGAAGCCCATCATCTTATTGCGGAACAAAGCACGGCGACGCAGCGAAAGAGCATAAATATCCTCTCCCTCAATAATAACATTGCCCTGCTGCGGCGGTTCAAGTCCTGCCAGCGTGTACATCAAAGTCGTCTTGCCTGCGCCACTGGGACCACAGAGGAAAACCTTCTCGCCCCTGCGAATGTGCAGATTCAAACCATGAAGCACCTCAATCTGCTTCTTGCCAATGCAGTACGAACGGTGCAAATTCTGAGCGTGTATCATATACGGGAAAGTTCGATATTGTCAATAAGGCGCACATCACCAAACCAGGCAGCCACTGCCAGCAGCGCCAGACGATTCTCCTGCACGCTATGAAGCGTTTCGGCGTCCACCAGCTCCACATAATCGCAGCGCACACCCGGTATAGACTCCAGATTGGTCTTAACCTGCGCGCAAATGGTGGCAGGCTCTGCTCCCTCGGCGTAGGCTTTCTGTGCCTCCAGCAGCTCGCGGCGAATAGCGGGAGCCGCGACGCGATGCTCCGGCGTCAGGCGCACATTGCGGCTGGAAAGCGCCAGTCCATCATCGCCGCGCACAATCTCTGCGCCGTGCAGCACAATGGGGATATCCAGATCCCTCACCATGCGACGCAGAATTGCCAGTTGCTGGTAATCCTTCTTGCCGAAGATGGCATCCGTGGGCTGCACCAGATTGAAAAGCTTGTTCACCACCAGGCACACCCCGGCAAAATGCCCCGGGCGGCTGGCGCCGCACAGCACCGTGGAAAGATGAGTTTCTTCAAGCGTAATGGAACGGTCTGCCACATACATCACCTCCGGGGTCGGCATGAACACCACATCGACTCCGCATTGGGCACAAATCTCCAGATCCTGCTCCGGGGTCTTCGGGTAACTGGCTAAATCTCCGGCATTATCAAACTGCACCGGATTCAGGAAAACGCTTGCCACGACGGAACCCTCCGCCCCTGCAAGTTCGCGAGCCTGGCGCAGCAGAGTGGCGTGTCCCTCATGCAATGCCCCCATGGTTGGCACCAGCACCATGCGTCTGCCACGCAACGGTGCAAGCATGGCACGTAATTCAGCCTTTGTATGTGCGGTCTGCATGCCGGTATACTAACATAAAGGAGATAGGGCTTCAACCCATCATGACAGGGATATTTGCCTTTATTGAAATATCATTTTGAAGCAATGAGAAAATCCTTGACCAGTCCGCCATTTTTCACCACATTGCCCTCATAAAGCACAAAGATTTCCTTGCAAGGGGATTTTGCCTCTGTTACAATTTTACTATGAATCGGACGCACCTGCATATCATACTGGCATGCCTGTTCTGTTGCTGCATGAGCAGCTGCCATTCCAGCTTCTGCCGCTATGCGTGGGACCGCGGAACCGTAGCTGAGGGTACCTGGATTCTCTCCCCTGATGAAGCTGAGCTGTACCAGGTAGGCAACGAGGTCTATGTCAAGGGTGAAAAGGGGCTTGTACGCGGCTGCCAGAAGGAATTCCCACCTTTCCATTTCCTTGGTGGAAACCTTAGCTCATACGAACAATATACCATTGAAAACGAGGTCAATACGACGGTATATTTCAAGGTGCACGACACCGCGGCTCAGAGGATTCTGAACGAGGGCTATCGCGTCTACTGGCTGGCAGACGACCGCAAAACCATGCTGACAGAGCTGCCACCCGATGCCACACTGCTGGAGCAAAGGGGCACCCGTAAAGAAAGAAAGTTTCGCCGCGCCAATATCAGGCGAAGCGGCGTGTCCAGACCGGATGCCCACGCTCTCTACTACTACCCTCTCGGGCTTGCTACCGCTGTTATCGTGGATATCCCCTGCACCATCTCGCTCAATGTTGCAGGAGCTGTTGCTGGCCTTCTCTCACTCCCCTACTACATATACGAAAGCCTGAAATGAAACGCATCATCCTTCTCATCCTGGCTCTGCTGCTGATTTCAACGGGGGTATACCTGTACCCCTATGTGGTCACGTTCATCAAGACCGAATGCGGTCCGCTGCATGTCACCGACCCACTGGGCATGGTTTGTCCCTGCGAATACGGTGATCTTAAGGTGCAGGTCACGCCTGATGCCCTGGCGCATGTACAACTTCAGCTGAGCAATGGCAAGGGAGAAACGGTCTACATGAAAGTTACCGAGGAAATCCAGATGAACAAACCCGTCCGGGGATTATTCGTCTGCCCCTATGTTCTGGATGCCCCGGGACGTATAACGGCAAAAATCAACGATGAGGGCTACGCCGTTTTCAGCATGAAAATTCCGCAGCATCTGTTCGATGCTGCGGAGGGATACTCTATTTATTCCTACGGAAACAGCTCCAACTGGCGTCAGGACCAGCGCCGGGAGCTCAAGCCCCACTGACGGGGCTTATTTTTCAATCGTGTAGGATTTCCAGGCTTTCAGCGCTTCCTGCACCTGACCACCACCCGTGGCAGTCTTCACAGGGTTACCACCGCTGGCGGATACCACGCTGATGCTGGGCGGCAGGGGCATACCACAGCCGGGCAGACCGAGGAACTTTGTTGCCTGCAACTCGCTGAACATAATGCAGGGAGCCGACATCTTGCTCTTCTTGAGATACGCATTGGCAGCATCCTCCGTATTATCAGCACAGACGATAATCATCTCCACCTTGCGGCTCTTCTTCATTTCCTTATACTGCTCCACAGCCACCCCCATGCAGTTCACGCAGTGCACGCAGGTGCTGGACGTATAGAAATAGATATAGTAGTCAGCCTTGGCATTGGGCTTGCCGTTAAACACCTTGAACTTCTCCAGAGCGGTCATCACCGAATTCTTTTCGCCACCGGCATCTTCCGCCTCGTCAAGCTCATCTTCCTCGTCGGACTCCTCCTCATCCCTGGACTTCTTGCTCTTGGACTTCTTCTTATTCTTGGTTTGCCAGACAAATTTCCTGCTCTTCTGCTTCTTCTTTTTCTTAGCGCGCTTGGACGAAGTATTTGCCGTCTTCTTAGAGCTCTCCTGCGCTTCAGCAGGGACCGTCGTCATGGTAAAGAAGGCTAAAACCAGGGCAAGTATGTACAGGCGAATCGTCATAGCCGCATGTTAGCAAAGGTGTTATCCTCTATCAATGGCAAATTTACCCTTACCGACGCGATTTTCTGCGACGCCGGGAGCGGGAGTTATTGCGGTTCCGGTACTGGTAAATCTGCCAGCCCGTCACACCAAAAAAAGCCAGGCAGAGCACGCCCGTCACAGCAGGAGAGCACCACATCTCGCCAAAGGTCCGCACCACATGGCGCTCCGGGTCATTCGCCATATAGAGCACGGGTACGGTTGAGCCGGTGCGGTAGGTAACATCATGCGAACTGATGGAGATAGTCGAATTATCCCCAATCGGTAGAGATGACTTCATCTGGAAGCTGATAGTGTCCTCGATTTTCTGTCCGTCAGGCGTGGTGAAGCGGTACACAGGCGAAGACTTCCTGTTTTTACCGGAACCGGTGCACCTGCGTCCTATAATGACCGCCTTGGTTTCCACGCCCTCATTCAGCAGAACGATACGGTCGTTGATATCGATACCCGTCTTGACACCCAGAATCAGCGCCACCTCCAGGAACAAGGCAAAAACCATGTAGGCGAGAACCCTGGAGTCCGCCGATTCGTCCTTGTAGTTCTTCCAGGTGACGAAGGCAAAGATACCAAAGAACAACACCCCCAGCTGCGAGAACACAAGAGGACACGATGCGTCTGCCCAGCTCGTGTCCCCCGCAAGCGCCTGCCCGCATTGCCACAGGAAGAATCCCGCGCAGCCGCAGCAGAGCAGCGCCGTGACAATACTGATGATAAGTGGGACAATCATACGCAGCAATAGATGACAATACAACCAATGACCAGCAGAATCAGCACGAGGACCCACCAGCGCAGCTGCCCCAGCACATGCGCCAGAAAATCGCCAATCAGGTCAAAAATAAAGTCCAGCATAATAAAAGAAATGGTCAGCCTCTCATGAGCCCGCTGTGCATGGTGCTCTGGGACATGTATGCAGGAGCCAGCACCATCACCGAACGCGGCAGCAAGTACAGCGAGAGCTGCTGGTTCTTATCCGTGAAATGGTGAACGCTGTGGTCCTGGCGAGCAAAACCGCCGAAGCGGGCGTCATCCGAATCCAGCACCACCTTCCATTCCCCTGCACTCGGCGCCGGCAGTTTGTAATCAGGAATCGCGCGTTCGCCATTCCAGTTGAACACAAAGAGCAAGTGACCACGCTCAAATGCCATCACCTGGTTTACCTCATCCATATTCAGGGGACGCGCCGGCGGTGCTGCCAGCAGGTCACGCCGCTTCGCCAGCTCCACCATGGCGCGGTCAAACTCATTCAGGAAGCGGTAGCGCAGCAGCTTGTTGTCCACCAGACTCCACTGGCGGCGGCAATACTGGTACGAATTACCATTGCCCTCGCGGGGGAAATCAATCCACTCCGGATGCCCGAACTCATTGCCCATAAAATTGAGCCAGCCCTCACCACCAGCCGCCAGCGTTGCCAGACGAATCATCTTGTGCAGCGCCATGCCGCGGTCGATGATAACGCTGGGCAAATCGCAGCTCATGTGAGTGTACATCTCAGCATCCATGAGACGGAACGCTATCGTCTTGTCGCCCACCAGCGCCTGGTCGTGACTTTCGGCATAGGCAATGTTAGCCTCGCCATAGCGGCGGTTAATGAGCGTGTACCAGATATCGCCCACACTCCATTCCTCGTCCTTCCTTTCCTTGAGCAACTTAATCCAGTAATCCGGCAAGCCCATGGCAAGACGGTGGGTGAAACCAAAGCCCCCCTCATCCACCGGGCGGCAGAGCCCCGGCATACCGCTCATATCCTCAGCAATCGCAAAGGCACCCGGACGCACCTGCTGCACCAGCGTTGCCGCCAGTTGCAGATACGTCACCGCGCTCAGATTCACCTGCGTGTTGAAGTAGCAGCCCAAATCAGTAAATGGTTCATGCCCGTGGTGCAGATAGAGCATGCTGGTGACGCCATCGAAGCGGAAGCCGTCGAAATGGAACTCCTCCAGCCACCAGCGCAGATTACTGAGCAGGAATTGCAGGACCTCCTCCTTTCCGTAATCGAACAGGCAGCTGTCCCAGTCAGGGTGCATGCTGTCACGCTCGCCTGCGCAGAAATACTGCCCTCCCGAACCGTCAAAGTTGTTAAGCCCCTCGGCCATGTTCTTCACCGCGTGCGAATGCACCACATCCAGCAGCACGGCAATACCCAGCCCATGTGCGGTATCGATGAGGTATTTCAAATCCTCCGGCGTGCCGAAACGATTGCATGGTGCAAAAAAAGAGGAAACATGGTAGCCGAACGAGCCGTAGTACGGATGTTCCTGAATCGCCATTATCTGCACCACATTGTAACCCAGCTTCACCACACGCGGCAGCACATTATCCGCAAACTCGCGGTAGCTGTGAATGCGCCCCTCCTCGCCCGCCATACCCACGTGCGTTTCATAAATGAACGGCGTCTTCACAGTCGCCGGGTTCCAGCGCGTATTCTTCCAGCGGTAAGGTTCTGCGGGCTCCCAGATAACACCGCTGTAATCAAATGTGGCGGCATCCTGCTCCGTGTAGCGGATCCAGGCAGGCATGCGGTCCTTGTGTGCATTATCCGCGCCGACGACGTGCACTTTCACATGCTGGCCATGCTGCAGCGCATTCCCCGGCAAACGCAGCTCCCACACGCCATTCGCATCGCGAGTCATCGGGTTCGCCTCGCGATTCCAGGAATTGAAATCACCGATGAGGTACAACTCACGTGCCCCCGGAGCCCACTCGCGGTACACCCACTCCCCGGTAGCGGCATCACGATTAAAGCCCATGTACCCATACGCACCGGCAAAGGCCTTCAACGAACCATGGCGGCGGCAGATACGCTCCAACTGGGCATCATACAATCGCATCCGCCCCTTGATTTCTCGTTCAAAGGGAGCAAGCCAGCCATCTGCTAGCACCAATCCGGGTATAGGGGAGCGTCTCATACCCCTATTCTACACCTGACCGGCCAAATTTGCAATTTTCAATTTCAGATTTGACGCAAAACACCCACGGCTGTCCAAAATAGGCGAACAACATTGCCGGAGTAATAACGGCAACTCCTTGCAAGTCATCTGCGAGTACTACTGATTCAGGGCTTACATCGAATCCGGTTTTGTATAAAAACTGCTCCTGTTCCGGAGCGAAGTCAAGGGCCCGATTACATGATTTTCTCGCCATACATGGCTTTATTGCTCAGCAACTACTCTAGCGCAGCATGTTGAGGGCTCGCTCGGTAGCGGAGAGGGCGGCGGCTACATCATCCTGTGTGTTATAAAGAGCAAAGGAATAACGCGTGGTGCCGGTAATACCCTGCGACTGCATGAAAGGCTGGCAGCAGTGGTGGCCGGTGCGCACGGCAATACCCATCTGGTCAAGCAGGGTGCCGAGGTCGTAGTGGTGAACGCCGGGAACGGTGATGGAAATGAGGGCGCCGCGGTTATCGCGGGTGCCGAGGATATTGACACCGAGTTCCTTCAGGCCATCATACATGTGCCGGGTCAGCGCCATTTCATGCGCATCAATCTTCTCCAGGCCGATTTCCTGCACGTAGCGCAGTGCCTCGGCGAGGACGATATTCCCGCCTATATTCGGTGTGCCGGCTTCGTATTTGAAGGGGAGTGAGTTGTAGGTAGTTTTCTCGAAAGAAACTTCGCTGATCATCTCGCCACCACCCTGCCAGGGCGGCAGCATCTCCAGAATTGACTCACGCCCCCAGAGTGCGCCGGTTCCGGTGGGAGCGTAGACCTTGTGGCCGGAGAAGGCATAGAAATCGCATCCAAGCGCCTGCACATTCACCGGCAGGTGCGCGGTGCTCTGCGCACCATCCACCAGCACGAGGGTGGCGGGATTGTTGCGCCTGGCATCTGCTATAATCTGCTGCACCGGGTTAACTGCACCCAGAGCATTGGAGATATACGGCACCGCCACCAGTCTGGTGCGAGGTGAGAGAATGCGGTGGTAGGCCTCCATATCAAACTGCAGGCTTTCAGTAAGCGGCACCGGGCGCAATACCGCCCCCGCGCGGTCGCACAGCATCTGCCACGGCACAATGTTGGAATGGTGGGCATCCGTTGTCACCACAATTTCATCGCCGGCAGAAATAAGACCGGAGAGAGCCAGCGTCTGGGCCACCAGATTGATACCGGCGGTGCAGCCGCTGGTAAAGATGATTTCGCGGGAAGAACCGGCATGCAGGAAAGAAGCAACGGTCTCGCGGGCTGCTTCATGCGCTTCGGTAGCCACGCGGCTCAGGTAATGAGCCCCGCGGTGGATATTGGAATTCTGCTGCTCGTAGAATGCGCGCTCAGCCTCAAGAACACGGAGCGGTTTCTGAGTTGTTGCGGCATTGTCGAGATACACCAGCGGGCGCTTGCCGATTCTGGTTGCAAGAATGGGGAATTCACTCCTGTAATTCATCACTTCTGTTCCTCCTTGATATGCTCTACCATGCGAGCGGCAGACTCCGGCACATACTCGCGCCATTGTTCATCGCCGGCCGCAATCATACGCACAATATCCCGGGGGGTCTGGAAGAGCAGCTTCTGGTTAAAATACGGCACCTCGATAATGCACCCGGTCTCGCGAAGGTGGCGGTAGAGATAGTGGTACTTCTCCGGGGCCTTATAGGTTCCGGCGGTCACAAATTCACCCGTGGTGCGGTTAATCCACGGAGTCACATAGAACCTGGTCTCATTCACGAAGATATGCCCCATGGAAGCCAGAATGCCACCGGGGGTATCTGCCCATTTTTCCTTGAACAGCTCATTCAGCAAACCAATGGAAAGTGCTATAGCCACCGGTTCTTTCGTGTACTGGCTCAGCAGCCGGGATATGCGGTGGAAACGCGCAATGTTCGTCACCATCACCATCTTGCCCTCAGCAGCCAACGCCTCTACGCGGTCAAGGAACTCCAGCAAATCCACCTGCTCTCCGCGCAGGAGGTTGGAAAGAGATATTTCACAGATATCCACCACGCGCTCGTGCTGCTCCGCAGGCAAAGTTTCGAGGAAACGTGTTCGCACGCTATCCATCATCTCCAGATGAATATTGCACACAGGGCGGAAACTGCCACGCATCAGCACAATCGGGCGCTTGTACAGGTAATCAGCCGGTTGAACTACCGAGCCATCCGGGCTGATGAGTGCAGATTCCGACAAGCCGCAGCGCACCAGTTCCATGGCCAGGATTCGGTTGTCGAACATAGCAAATCCCTGGCCGGAGAACCGCATGAAGTCAATCTCAAAGAAGCCGCGGTCAAGATTATCACCCACGCTCACCACAAACTGCTCCATGCGCTCCAGTTTGTAGAACAGGGCATACAGCAGATTCACCCCTAACACCCCCAGAATCCGCATCTGCAAATCGTGATCCGGCACCAGCAGGCGCACATGCATCACAAAATCGCTGGGCGGGGCTTCCGGCTTCAGCTGGAAGCGTACCCCAATCCAGGCCGACCATGGGCCATTATCGCGGTATCCTTTCGCTTTTACGGTATTGCAGAACGAAAAGAAGCAGGTATCCTTGCCTCGTTTCTCACCCAGACGCTGCACCAGCTGGGCGTACTCATAATCCATCATCTGCTTCAGGCGTTCCTCCGAAACATAACGACGAGCATGCCCGTAGAGCGTATCGCTCACGGTCATATCATAGGCAGAAATCGTCTTGGCCACGGTGCCGGCAGCCCCGGATGAGCGGAAAAACCAATTTGCCGTTTCCTGCCCGGCACCAATTTCAGCAAAGGAGCCATACACGCCTTTATCCATGTTAATCTTAAAGGCTTTTTCCTGAGTGGCAGCTAGTGTCTGGGTAAAAGAATCCATTTGCATTCTGAATCAGATTTGAAGAGGAACCAACGGCAGGTGGCGGAGCGGACGAGGGGCTCGGATATGCAGGTCTGTATCCACCGCCGGCACTCCGATTTCCTCTGCCGTATCATCATTAGACTCGGTTACTTCCTCAGCCGTTGCACCAGAATCCGCCAGATCTGAGGCATCGCGGTAACGCGGGTTGAGGGTCATATCGCAATCGTAGGGGTCCTGCCCGATAAGCGCGGCACTACGTGGCAGTACGGGCACCACAGGCAGCACACGCGATGAATGCATATGCCCCGGGTGCACCTCCATGAAATCTATCAGCGACGGACTGCCATCACCATGAATCGAGCACTGGCCCAGCGTCACATCACCCTTGGGGATATACTCACGATACGTGGGACGCACATAACCGGGCTTGCCATCCTTCATGACTGTATCGAAGCAGAAATTCGTGGCAATCTGGCCGGAAGAAAGGCAGATTTCCACTTCCTCTGTATCCGGAGGAACAGGTATGGGCTTATCTTCATAGCTACCTTTAGCGGCATCCAGCACAGCGGCAAACACAGGTCCGCAAGTATCCGAGCCGAAGGCCATGGGATAAATGGGCTGGTGGTCATTCAAGTACCCCATCCACACACCGCAGGTAATGCTGCTGGTATAGCCGAACAAGGCATTATCCGAAAAGTCATAATTCGTGCCGCTCTTTACTGCCCCACCAAAGTTTTCCGGCAGCATGGGGCGCACTCGCTGGGCTGAGCCTTTCTCCATGGATTCGCGCATGATGCTGTGCAGGCGGAACGCCGTGCACGGCGAGGTGCTGCGCACCATGCGGTGTGTCACAGAAAGCGGGTTTTCCCAGAGAATCTTACCATTGCTATCCGTAATCTTGCTCACCACAAAGGGAGCCAGCGGTCGCTTACCGGCATTCGGGAAAACGGTATAGGCCATCGTCACCTCCTTAAGCGATGCCGGTTCCGTTCCCAGATACACACGAGGATAATAATGAGGTTTCAGCTCTGTGCTGTTCGGGTTACGGGCCGGTGGGGTTATCCCCACAGAGGAAAGAGTATCCTGAAAACAGCGGGCTCCCTTGGTCGGGTGTGACCCCAGCGCAATGCCCAGGCGGGCAGATGCCGCAATCTTGGACCACTCCAGGCTCTGGCGTAATGTCACGGAATCGAGATACCGTCCTTTCTCGACCTCCATACCCCACTCACCGAGAATACCCTCCGAACCGCCAATACCGGCCAGCCGGTTATCCAGCGCATCGTCCAGAATACGGGAGCACGGGGTGTAGCCATTATCAAAGGCACACATGTAGAGGAACGGCAACATAGCCGTTCCCACCGAGCGGCGGCCATGCTCAATGATATCAAAATTATCACGTTCGAAACTGCGTCCACCCACATACGCAAGAATGCCGCCAGTAGCATTATCAACAGCCATGACCGCACCATCCACATAGCGGTGCTGTGCGCAGCGGGGGTCTGAGGTCTCATTGAAGCGCACATGCGTGTAGTCCTCCCGGGCCTCCACCTTCTCCAGCTGAGTGCGCAGGGAATTCTCTGCGGCTTCCTGCATGCGGCGGTCAATAGTGGTGTATATCTTGATGCCCCGGCTCTTCACGATTTCTTCACCGCGCTCAGGATTCTGGAAAATATCAATGGCATGTTTCTGCACCATGGCATGCAGGAACGAGGTATTGCGCTTCAGCGGCTTCGGATTCAGCCCCAGCGGAGTTTCCTTCTGGCGGGCAGCCTCACCCGGAGTCAGCATGCCGGCGCGCTGCATACGGTCAATCACATCGTTTCGCCAGCGCCAGTTCAAATCCGCGTTCTTAATCGGGTTATAATTCTCCGGATTCTTGATGAGTGCAGCAATACTTGCCGCCTCGCGCACGGTCAGATCAGCCGGTTCCTTACCGAAATACCCCAGAGAGGCCGCGCGGATACCATAATACCCCCGGCCGAAATACACGCGATTAATGTAGAACTCCAGAATCTGCTGTTTGTCGTACTTCTTTTCAATGCGCATGGCCAGGAAAATTTCCACCACCTTGCGTTCGTAGCGGCTGCCACCACGCGCCATAGTGCGCATTTCCAGGTCATAGGCATTCCGGGCAAGCTGCTGGGTGATGGTAGAGGCACCCTGGTTGGCCTGGCCACCGGCCGCTGCGGCTTCCTTGGCAGCGCGGAGAATACCCACGGGGTCAAAGCCATTGTGAGTCCAGAAATTCTTATCTTCCTGCGCCACCAGAGCATCTATCATCGCGCGGGAAATCTTATCGTAGGTCACATAGCTGCGGTTTTCATCATAAATACGGCCTATTTCTTCCTCATTGCGGTCAAAAATGATGCAAGGATGATCCAAGTTATTGATATCCTCCAGATTAAACTCCTCTGCCCACTTCTGATATTTCGCCGTTACGGAGGTAAAAAGAGCATAACCTATAAGACTGAGGGTGACGGCTGCCACACCCAGCACAATCAGGCTACGAATCAGCATGCGGCGCAGCCAGCTGCGGAAGCTGCGGTACATCAGCGTCCTTTCCTTGGCAGCCTTGCGCCTGCGGCGGCGTTCTGCCGCAGCCTTGCGTTCGTTCTGGTAGTCATCAAGGTTATCCATGCCTCAGTAAGCGAAACTTTAGCAAAAACACCCCCATTTGGCAAGCGGCAAATGCTTATTCTGCCGCATTCCGCTGCACCGGACGCACAAAACGCAGGAATGCGCCCCCGCACACCAGCGTGAACACCACACCAATGCCCGTTGCAATCTCCAGAGAAAGCTGGATTCCGCATTCTTTGGAGCAGAAAAGGAAACAGGTGCACATGCAAGTCATGAACAAAGCCGGGAAAAGTGAAATCAGACAATTGCGACCACGGCGCCGCAAACAGGCTGCTATGCTCCACAGCGTGAAACAGGCCAGGGCCTGGTTTCCCCAGCCGAAATACCGCCAGATGGAACTGAAATCCACCTGAGAAATGGCAATGACCACCAGGAACAGCGGCACCGCGAGCGCCAGACGCGAAAACGGCCTGACCTGCTTCACCCGAAGCACATCAGCCAGCATCAGGCGGCAGCTGCGCATGGCGGTATCGCCGCTGGTGATAGCCAGCACTACCACCCCGAGCACAGCCACCATCCCCCCAACGCTACCCAGCAACATGTTGCAGACTGCATACACCGCGGCAGACGGATTCTTCATGGTAAGTGCAGCAAAGGTCTCTCCTCCGTCCATAAGCGCATCTCGCAGCGTAAGTCCGACCACGCACCAGATGAGCGCCACGATTCCCTCCACAATCATAGCACCGTAGAACACCCGGCGCACATTGCGGCCGGACTGGGTGCAGCGCACCATCATCGGGCTTTGCGTCGCATGGAAACCGGATATCGCGCCACAGGCAATCGTTACAAACAACATGGGCCACACCGATACTCCGGCGGGGTGATAATTGGTGAAGATATCCAGATTCGGCAGCACCTCATACCCGCTCACCGGCAGCATGACGGCCAGTCCCACCGCCATAAAGAGGAATACCGCTCCGAAAATGGGATACAAGCGGCCAATAATCACTTGAATCGGCAGAACTGTTGCGAGGAAATAATATCCGAGTATCAGGATGCTCCAGGTGGTGACCGAAACTGTGCCCACCATATTCCCCAGCATCCCGGCGGGCAACATGGTAAAGACTACCCCAACCATCAGCAGCAGAAAAATGCACACAAAGCGCATAGCGTGCCGGGCCACATTCCCCAGATTCTCACCCACAATCTCCGGCAGGTTGACACCATTGCGCTCGGCAGACATGGCTGCCGCCAGAAAATCATGCATAGCACCGGCAAACACGCAGCCCAGCACAATCCAGAGCAGAGCCACCGGCCCGAACAGGCAGCCGGAAATCGCCCCCACTACTGGCCCGAGCCCGGCAATGTTCAACAGCTGAATCAGCAACACCTTCCAGGTCGGCAAAGGTACGTAGTCCACCCCATCGGGATTCTCGACGCAGGGCATGCTCATATCCTTCCGGAAGCCATACACTTTCTCTACAAAGCGACCATATACAGCATACCCGGCCACCAGCAACACTACACACAGAATAAAAACAAATATTCCAAGCATGGTAAATAGTTTCTGCGCTGAGAGTACACACATCAGCACGCAGAATCAAGCCTTAACTCCTTGCATGCCACGCATTCCGGACCTGCATTCCCACCGCTGTCCATGTATCCTACTCCAGAGTTCCTAAAGACCTGGAGAGGGCAGCCCTGATTCTGGCAAAGTATCAATAAACGCGAGGCAGACGCGGGCCGAGCCCGGTAAAGATTTCCCAGACAATGGTGCCAGCCTTTGCCGCCACCTCGGTCACAGGAATATGCGAGCCGAAAAGCTCTACCTCATCGCCGGATTGCACACCGCCCGGCACATCGGTGACATCGGCCATAATCTGGTCCATGGTCACACGCCCCAGCATCGGGCAATGGCAACCATTGATGTAGACACGCGCCCCCTTGTTGGAAATCTGGCGGTTCCAGCCATCGGCATACCCGATACCAATAGTCGCCACACGGGTGGGTCGCTTGTTGATATGCGTGCGCCCATAGGAAACCCCATGCCCGGCGGGAAGCTCACGCACCAAGGTCACTCGCGCATGCAGACTCAGCGTAGAGCGCAGCACTCCATCGTAAATCGACGCCATGGGCGCCACACCATACAGCAGCAGACCAGGGCGCGCCAGGTTCGCCACCGGCACCTCATAGCCCAGCTCACCAGCACTAGCCGCAATGTGGCGGTAGCGCAGCTCAAAATGCTGCTGCAAGGTTGCAGCGCAATCAGTAAAGAGGCCGATTTCATCCTGGGTGAACGGCACATCCTCATCTGCTGCGGGGAAATGAGACATAATACCCTCCACCCGCAGATTCGGCATCTGTTTCAACTGCGCAGCAGCCTCGCCCAGCTGGCCGGGCAGAAAGCCCTCGCGCCCCATGCCGGTATCTACCGCCACATGCAAGGCAAATTCCTTGTTATGAAGCGCCGCAAGGCTCTGGAAATGTGCAGCTTCCTCCACGGTTGACACCGTGCCGCACCAGTTATTGAGCACCATTTCCTCGCGCTCCAGCGGAAAGGTGGGGCCCAGGATGAATGGTGTTGTGCGCACCCCCGCATTCTGCAATCGCCGTGCTTCACCCACATTCGCCACACCAAAGAACGAAATCCCGTGATTATCCAGCCGTCGTGCCACTGGTTCCAGACCATGACCATACGCTCCGGCCTTGACCACCGGCATCAGCTCCGTATCCGGCAGGGCCTGGCGGGCAATATCCAGATTATGGGCGATAGCCTCCAGATTCACACATGCCCACGCGCGAGCTGAACTCTCACTACTCATGCGCCCAATCTACCACTTAGCCACGGTTATGTCAAACGCAATTTATATTGCCATAGCGCGCGAAAAATGGTAGATTGTGCAGGCCGATGCAAATACGCTCTATCATTCAAACGCTTTTGCTTACCCTGCCTCTGCCGGGAGGGATTGTTCTGGCTCAGGAAGAAGATGTAGAAGAAGCGCAGGTTGTGGCAGAAGTGGCAGCCCCGACCCGCACCTCCGCAGAGTCGGGTGATGCCGCCGCGCAATTCCAGCTGGCCCGTTCCTACTTTGCCGGCACAGGGGTTACATCGTCCCCGGCCAAAGGCGTAGAGTGGCTGCGTAAAGCAGCATCTCAGGATTATGCTCCGGCGCAATGCCACCTGGCCGATTGCTATTTTGAGGGAAACGGAGTACCGCGCGATGTGCCTGAGGCCTGCCGCTGGTGGGTGAAAGCAGCTGCCCAAGGCTACCCGGATGCCATGTACAAACTAGGCATGGCTCACTTGCGCGGCGAGGGAGTCGTCAAAAGTGAGGCACTAGGGCTTGCCTGGCTGGAACGAACTGCTGCCACCGGACACGCCAATGCGACCTGCAGCCTGGGATTCTGCCGTTTGCAAGGCATTGGCGGCAACCAGAACTTTGAGGAAGCTACCCGCCTTTTTCAGAAAGCCGCAGACCAAGGACAGGCAATGGCATGCTTCTGGCTCGGATTCTGCAAACTACGCGGCTTTGGCACAGAGCGGAATCCGCAGGAAGCCATCACCCTGCTGGAACGAGCGGCCGACGGACTGAGCGGCCCTGCCATGGTGCAGCTGGGGCGTTGCTATGAAACAGGGCTGGCAGTAGAAGCCAATGCAGACAAAGCCTTCGACTGGTACTGGACGGGGGCTCGCCTGGGCAGCGCCGAGGCCTGCTACCGTCTGGGGCTCATGCTTCTGGAGGGTCGCGGCTGCACAGCTGACAAGAAAAAGGCCATCAAGTGGTTCAAGGAAGCAGCCGGGCACGACCATGCCCGCGCCCGGCGCAAGCTGCAGGAAATCACACAGAATTCATAAGGAAACCATGCACCGCATCGTCACCAAAGGAATCCTTGTTACCCTCGCGCTGCTGTCTGCAGCCATCGGTGGCGAACCCGGAACCGCAGCTGACTTCCTGGCCCATGCCGAGCGGATGGAGCAGGACACCGGGCTCAATCCCCTGTTCCGCCGCCGCCTGCTCAAGCTGCTGCCGCTGATAGCCGGGGGAGAACCGGCAGATATACTTCTGCCCGACAGCAAAGGCAACACCGCCCTGCACTATGCCTGCGCCATTGGCGATGTGGAACTGGTCTCCGACCTGCTGAAACATGGTGCCACCCCGCACATCCGTACCCACCGGGGCGCCTCACCGGCAGATTGCGCCAGCGGCCCGCACCGCAAGAAGATTCAGCAGTTATTATCGCAATCTCCCACCAGAGGGAAAGCCCCGGCAGAAGCGGCCGCACCAGCCAGACAGGAAGCTCCTCCTCCCCGGGAGGAGGAGCAGAAAATAACCGAACCGGGCTACGATACCAGCGGGACCACCAGCGCAGACCTCCACGAAAAAGCCCTGCATGAGCTGCTGCCCATGATTCAGGCCGGATGTTCCATCGACCACAGTCTGCCCGGCACAGGCGGCTGCACCGCCCTGCACCACGCCTGCGCCACGGATGATTTCGTGCTGGTCATCTGGCTGCTGGAGCACGGCGCCGACCCGCTGGCCCGCACCCGTAAAGGAAGGACCCCGGAGGACTTTCTGCGCGGCAACAACGCCGGGTTCATCCGCGCGCATCTTGAGGAATACGCTACCCATAGCGAACAATACCAGCACAGCCCGGAAGAATGAACAGCCATCTGCTCACCATCGCAATCACGTGCCTGGCTCTGCTGCCGTGCTCTGCCCGACAGCAAGCAACAGTCCCCCCCTCAACATCACCAGTCAGCGTCGATGTATCTCTATCCTCGCTGGCTGATGTCCTTGCCGTATACCGCGAATTACGCGGGCTGGCACTCCTGGAACAGGAGGGAAAACTGACTGCAGCCCACATCCGCCAGGCTACCGGAAACATCAAAGGACCACTGTTCACGCTGCGTCTGCTTGCGCCGGAATACCGGGAGAACCTCATCATGCTGGCCGACGCCGTTCTCTGGCAGGGACAATGGATGCTGGCCGTCTATGCAGGTGAATGTGGCATTGAGTACGAAGCCCCTTTACTGGAGGAAGGTCTTGAAACCATCATTCTGCTGTGTTCCGAAGCCAGCCGCATCCTGGCCGATGATAAGGCAGCCCCGGCCAGGCGACAGGCAGTGGAGGAACTGGTAAATGAACTGGGCGGTCCGGACTCGCTGAAACTCCCGGAACAATGGCTGCAGAAGCGCTGGGCAAAGGATTACAAAACAGCCCTGAACTTCTTGACCAGCATCTGCGCCGCAGCCGCGTACAAGAGTGACAAGGCCAGCCTGGCAGCGCTGCAGAAACAGCGCGCTACGCTCCAGTATTTCAAACAGGGTGGGACATGGGAAATCCTGCGGGTCAATGCCCTGGCAGAGCAATTTCACCTGGCGCTCGTCGAAATCGGGGCCGACGCGCATTCCTTCGGCGACCCGGTACTTCCGGAAAAACGGCGCAGCTCCGCCCGCATGCAGGCGCTTACCCCGTTCTTCGATATCCTGCCCCAGCTGAAAATACTGTTACTGAAACCGCAGACAAACGAACAACCATGAAAAAAGGACTTATCATGGAGGGCGGAGCCATGCGCGGCATGTTCACCGCCGGGGTCATCGATGTGATGATGGAACAGGGCATCGGGTTCGACGGTGCCATCGGCGTTTCCGCCGGGGCGGCGTTCGGAGTCAACTACAAATCCCGCCAGATTGGCCGAGCCATCCGCTACAACGAACGCTTCTGCAATGACAAACGCTACTGCAGCTGGCGGAACCTCATCCGCGATGGCAACCTCTACAGCAAAGACTTCTGCTACAGAGAAGTCCCGCTCGTGCATGACCCGTTTGATTTCGAGGCGTATGAAGCCAACCCCATGGAGTTCCACGTCGTCTGTACTGATATTGTTACCGGCAAACCGCACTACCACGCATTCCGGGGGCGCGATGACCACGAGTTCGACTGGATACGGGCATCGGCCTCCATGCCGCTGGTATCGGAAATCGTGGAAATAGACGGGCGGAAACTGCTGGACGGCGGCATTGCCGACGCAATTCCTCTGCAGTATTTCGAGAGCATCGGCTACACGCGCAACGTGGTCATCCTGACCCAGCATGCGGAGTACGATAAGAAGGAAAGCATCGCCATGCCCTTCATCCGGCTGATGTACCGGAAGTACCCGGCTCTGGTGCAGGCCATGGAAGTGCGCCACCTCATGTACAACGCCCAGCGGGATTACGTGAACCGGCAGGAAGCCGCCGGAAATGCCCTGGTCATCCGCCCCACCGGGCCCCTGCCCGTCAAACGCCTCACCAAAGACCCCGCCGTGCTCCGCGCCACATACAACATAGGCCGCGCCACCGCAGAAAAACGCATGGACGAAATCAGGGCCTACCTCGGCGCATCATCCTGATTCCCGCCGCTTCCTCCTTCCGGGGACAAATCACCTTGTGTTCTGGTGGTAATTATGCTATATAAGCAGGTATGAGGTGGTTATTGAGTGTACTCGTCACGGGTCTGGTTCCGGTTGCTCAGGGCGTAACTGTGGAAATGCGTCACACGCACGGCGTGTTCTACCCGGATGTGAAACAACAGGCCATTCTGCAACTCAAAATCACCGGCGAACCGGGGGAGAAAATCACGAAACTGGAATTCAGCGGTGGCAAAACCGCCCAGACTACTGATATCCAGATGGCACGCCTTGCCACCTCTGGTGGTTGGAATGGCTACACCCTCAACACCAACAGACTGGTACAGGAAAGAGGAAAAGCCAAGCCGGACAAGAAGGGGAAATTCAGCTTTGAGATCGATATCGAACCCGGCAGCGAGCCAGTGTATTACTGGCTGAGTTACGACCTGGGGCGTGGAGCAAAACGCGGCAATCTCATCGACGCGCTCTGCACCAAAGTAACCATGGCCGATGGCAGCACCATCAGGCCGAAACTGAAACGAGCCAAAGCCCTCGAAAAGCGGGTCATCGGGCGCATCTACCCCTTTCCCTACCGCATTGTTCCCTACTACCGCCCGCGCTGGGTGAAAGGCTGGGGCAATGCCAAGGAAGCGGTGCATCTCACCCCGGCGCATTTCAACCTGTTTACCGATTTAGTGCATTTTGCCTACACGGTTTCTGCAGATGGCGGGGTGCAATACCAATGGGCAGGAGAAGGGGTTGAACCCAAGGAAATTGCCGATGGTGCGCTGGAGGAAATCAAACGGCTTCGCAAGGAAGCCAAGGCAAAATCCCTGCTCCTGGCCGGCTTTGCGCACATGGATGAGCCCATGACTACTGCTGTGGCAAACCCGGAAACCCGCCGCAGCATGGCGCGCAACATGGCCACCTGGGCGATTGAGCGCGGGTACAACGGCATCGACATCGACTGGGAATACCCGGATACGCACGAGCAATGGGTCAACTTCGGGCTTTTCATTGCCGATTTGCGAGAAGAGATAGCAGGTTCGGGGCTTTCCATCAGCATGGCTGCATCCGTCACCTACAAGGTGCCTATATTCGATGTCACCGACCAGTTGGATTTTATCATGACCATGTCGTATGATGACATTGGGCCGCAGCACGCATCCATGCAGCGCTTCCAGGGAGATGCCAACCGCTGTCGAGACAATTTCCGCATGCCCAAACCCCGAATCGTCGTAGGGCTTCCCTTTTACAGCAACGAACAGGGAAAACTGACCGAGCAGTTCGGCTATTCGCAGATTATCAACTGGTATCCCAACCTCAAGCCCGGGGATAACACTTTTCAATCCAAAAAGCAGGATGGTTCGCCCGGCCCCATGCATTCGTTCAATGGCTCGCAGCTCATTGTTGAAAAATGCAAATGGATGAACCAGCAGAAATTCGGAGGTGTGATGATATGGGCTTATGATACCGATGTAAAAATGAGCCACCACGCTTCGCTTGCCAAGGCTATGTACAAGGTGGTACGCCAACCCGGGAGCAGCAAGAAATGAAGCCGGAATCCCAGTTACTGTACGCCGCCTGGTGCGGCAACTCGCCCCGGGTGGCAGCGCTTCTGGCCCTCGGTGTACCAGTAGACACCCGCGATGGTAAAGGCCGCACGCCCCTGATGCTGGCGGCGGCTGAACGATCTCCGGAAACGGCTCGCGTTCTGCTGGAAGCAGGGGCTGATACCCAGGCTAGGAACAAAGGGAACCGCCCCCTCATCGACTATGTATATGATGACACCACCGCCCGGTTGATTCTGGAGCACACTCCCCCGACTCGCCGCGCAGCAACCGCCACGCGGCTTCTGTTCAGCAGGCGGGAATTAGCAGCCCTTGCCCTGGAAGCCGGAGCCCGGGTGAACGCGCGAAACAAGCGGGGCGACACCCCGCTGATTTACCACTGCTGGGATTGCGGTTTCTACAACGCCCCGCTGGATACCATACGACTGCTGCTGGAGGCCGGTGCGAATCCCAACCACAGCAACAGCCACGGACATACTCCCCTGCTGATGGCGCTCTGGACACATAGTGAACCCTTAGTGCATCTGCTGATATCTGCCGGCGCACACAAGCTGCCGGAAAACACCAAACTCTACCCCAGAGAAAGAGAATTGCTTCAGGATTGCTCCCAACAAATATAAAGAATATTCGTCTGGCCTTATGCCTGCAGGATGATGCCGGCCACAGGGCGCCCGTATTCTGTGACCATGAAGCAAGCATCGAAATCATTCCCTTTCCTTGTCTACTTTCTTCAGCAGTTCCAGCATGTCACGCCGATTCGCAATATTACTTACTGCGTTCCCGTATCCTGTGTATAACCCCTCCCTAATGGTCGCGCGTCCAAAATCAGAATCCACCAATTTGTCCAGGAATATCAGGAAGCGGCCACGGCGCGTATCTTGATTCAGATATCGTTCTTCTATTTCGAAATTCGAGTTGAAGGAATCCTTTTCCCTGACGGAATATTTTCTGGTAACCTGATTAACCTCCCTCCTGAGACGATTTGCCGGAATAATGGGCAATTTACATTCCTCCGGTATCATCTTCTGACTCTTGTAATTAACCGGCACCACTATACAGGCAATATCCTTCCTTCCCTCCAATTTCCGCAATAGCTCAAAAGCCAACTTCTTCTGCTCTTCATCATCCTTATTGTACATCTGTAACAGATATATATTTTTGGCTTTAGAAGAAAACGAACCGGAATCATACGGCAAATCTGCCAGAAATACAGATACTGGGCGTGCCGGATAGGATATGTACTTCTTTTTTCCCTCTACAATCTCTGCACACGAAACAGAGGGTACAAGCTCATTTTCTATCTCAACTGAGCTGGCATATTTCCTGATTAACCTATCTACTTTTTCCAGATTCTTTGCGGTATCAGACATCATGAGCTTGCTTTCACCCCGCACGTAGCTAACCTGACCGTCCAATGATAATTTAATCCGATTTTCTTGAAAAAAGTCGCGTATTTTCGCCTTATCCCCCCCGGATGAAAAGAATTGCGGTGGAACCTGCCACTCCCGATGGGCATATTTTTTCTGGGTCGTCACCATTTTGAAACCAGGCAAACCACCCGGCTCATTCACCTCGCCCCAACACTCACAGGCAGAGAAAAATAAGACAACCAACAACAAACTGAAGAGTCTTTTCATATTCGGGATTGATGCCAGACAAAAGCCAGCCCAGTATAGCACCTATCCTCCGAATATCAAGTATATTCCAATTTTGTCTGAAAGAATCTCGCGCGTGCATGCGTACCTGTGAGTATACATGAAAAAACAGGCCATCATTACCACGTCTCTTTGTGCCCTGCTTGCCATACCGCTGGTGCATGCTGATACAACGCCGCAGCCTGTGCAGCAGGTGCTGCAGGCCATCGCTGAAGGCGCACACCCCTTCTACGACAAGGGAATGTACCCGGATTGGTCGAAACTGACCCCGGAACAGGCCCGCATTGATTCC
>JAZSRB010000007.1:0-83605 GCA_045538275.1 Akkermansia sp.
CCAGATCCAGGCGGGTAGCCTCAGGCTTCTTGATTCCGCAGCTCAGTGCATTAGCAACATATCCCCTGGCGGCGGTCACGCCACCCTCAATGCTCTTCATGGTGCAATCAGACATGGTAAAATGTAAGATTCTAGGTACACACCCACTTTGCCACATTTTCCCTGCATCTTCAAGCCTAAACGCCAATCCATGCCAGAAAAGCCCACGGCTGTCCAAAATACAGGTTTGGACCGCCATGATAGCCTTTTTGTTGGTAAGGTGCCTCCACCCCCTTGCAAAACAGAAAGAAATCAAGTGGAACACATCACAAATCTAGTCGTATTTTTACGTCTTAATCTACTCAATAAACATACGGGTCCCAAAGATTTTTCAGTGCGATAAATTGTTGTTGAGTTCCCTAATCCGCGGGCGAATGCCCGCCGAATTCTGAGCCCGCAAAAGCGGGTGAAAGATGAAAGACAGGGGTAAGCCCGCGCAGCGGGCGCAGCCCCTGGTCCGCACAAAAAAATGAAATGGAGCCCGTGGAACGGGTGACAGAATGTTCGCTACACATTGAAACCATGGCCTCTGTCACCCGTTTCACGGGCTCCAGACAATATATTATCGATAGCAGGGGCTGCACCAATCGCAGAGCGATTGCTTACCCCTGCCTTTCATCTTACGCCCACTACCGTGGGCTTATGAATTCCGCTCGCTGCGCTCTCCTGTATAGACAACAATTTATCACTCATTTGTTCATACCGGGGGGCTTCTGATGAAACGGCATTCATTTATCAGCTGCTTCTGCAATCTTTGGGACACATGTGCGTATTCGTCATTTTCCTGCAAAAATCATTGCTTGAAATACCTTTTTGTGGTACATTGCCGTTGTTGTCCGCAATGAGAGAAGAACTGGCGCCGAATGAAGAAATCATCTTTACCCAGCAGAACCGGAAGGTTGTGATGGGGCGCGGCAGCGTGGTGAACAAACCGCGCCAGCTGGTGAGCGCGGGGTGGATGATTTTCTGGTATCTGCTGGCGCTGGCTTCACTTGACCTGTGGCTTCTGAGACTTCTGGGCTATATTTCCCTGCCCTGGTAAATTGAAAAGCCCGCCTGCTGGCGGGCTTCTGCGTTTTATTTACTCCGGCAAGTAAAGATGGATGTGTTATGCGAGAGGACAGGGCGCGAAAAAACGAAACTTCAATATATTGTGTCTTTTTTCTGCCACCTCGTTCACTACATCCGGGATTCTGGTCATTTTTTACGGTATCCCGGGTTCTGGTTCTGTGGCTGCGCTACTGCGCACCCGGGACTGCTGGCAGCCGCCCGCTAAGGCGGGCTCAAAAAGAGCCGTTCACTTCGTGCGCCTGAATACGCTGATAAATAATAATTTAGTTTATCGTGCGCTCAGGGCGGGGGGATTCTTTCAAAGTAGTACTCACCCCTCAAACGTTTTTACAATCCATAGAACACATACACATTTGGGACAGAAAAAAAACGGCGTCAGAAATCGGGAAATCGACGTTTCCCTCTTGCGGTGGTCTGATTATGGTGCTAGAATAGCGCGCAAATGGGAAATCTGGCTAAAAGATTGCGTCTGGGATGGCAGAAATTGACCGCACAGGGATTTATTGACCCACTGCCCATCCGGCACTCGCTCAAGGGCTACACTTTCGGCAAAGCTGGCAGGGATTTGAAAGCCGCCACAGATGTAGCGCTCGTAGGACTTCCACAGGGCATGGCCTTTGCCGCCATGGCCGGATTGGACAGCATCTACGGCATCATGGCCGCCACCGTCGGCACATTCATTGCGCCGTTTTTCACCCGCTGCAGTCTGACCGTGAGCGGCCCCAGCAACGCCACCGCCTTCATGCTGGCAAGCTTCTTCCTGGCCTCCTCCCCCGCTATCCAGAGCCAACCGCACATCTTTGTGCCGCTCATTGGCTTCATGGCAGGACTGTTCTGCGTAATCGGTGCGTTTGTAAAAGCCACCGAGATGCTGCAATTTGTGAGCCGAAGCGTCCTGGTAGGCTATGTCACCGGTGCCGCCACCCTCATCATCGCATCGCAGACGCGCTATGTCATGGGCATTAACGATGTAGATGCCGGCAGCTCTTTCTTTACCATGACCAGCGCCATTGTACGCAACCTGCATCTGGTGCAGTGGCAGCCCATTGTGCTGGGTCTGCTCAGCTTTGCGCTGTTCATCCCGCTCAAAAAATACCTGCGGCGACTGCCCACCTTTGCCGTGATTCTGGTAATCATGAGCATACTCAACTGGATACTCAGCCAACCCTGGGCCGGCGGGCACTTTGCCAACGTGCGCATGCTCAAGGATTTCACCATGAGCGACCTCGTCTGCCGCCCCCCGGCGCTGGGCGAGCTGGCTGACCACATCAACGAGCTCATCCCCGTCATTGTCGGTATCGCCTTCCTCTCCACCCTGGAGCAGACAGTCATGAGCAAAACCATCTCAGCCAAGACCGGCGAATCCGTCAACCTCAACCAGGATACTCTTGCCGTCGGCATGGCCAACATGGGCTCCGCCCTCACCACCTCGCTTCCCTGCTCCGCCTCACTCACCCGCTCCATGCTCAACTACACCGCCGGGGCAGCCACCCGCTTCTCCGGCGTATTCTGCGGGCTCATCTGCCTGGGAATCACGTTCATTCTGGCAAATTTCCCACTCATCTCCAAAATCCCGCACAGCGTGCTGGCCGCCCTGGTGCTGGCCAATGCCATATCTCTATACGATAAAAAGCTGCTGCGCATCTGTTTCCGCTCCACCAAGGGAGACGCCACCGTACTGCTCATCACCTTTATAGCAGCTCTGCTGCTGCCGCTGCACATCGCCATATTCGTGGGCGTAATCATCTCCGTCTCCATCTTCCTGCGCAAAGCTGCCAAACCCGAACTGGTGGAATACACCTTCGATGATGCCGGCACCCTGCGTGAGCTGGACAAATCAGAAAACAGACTTCCCCAGATATCCATTGTTCATGTGGAAGGCGACCTCTTCTTCGGCGCAGCAGACCTCTTCCGCCGCCAGGTAGCCCGCATTGCGGAGGATCCCAGCCTGGCCGTGGTCGTACTGCGCATGCGCAACGCCCGCAACCTTGACGCCACCTCCGTCTGCGCGCTGGAGGAACTCATCCGCTTCATCCGCGAAAAAGGCCGCCACATCATCATCTCCGGCGCCAGCCGCAAGGTATTCCGCATTCTGAAAAAAAGTGGTGTACTCAACATCCTGCAGGAAGACTGCGATAAGGGAGAGAGCAACATCTTTGTGGTCGAGCCACGGAACCCCAACATGTCTACCCGCAAAGCCCTCATGCGCGCCCAGCAACTGCTCGGTACCAAACAGGCTGACATCTCCATCTACACCACCCAGACCAGCAAATGAGCCACCCGCACGCGCAGGAAATGGCACAAGCACTCGTGGAATGGTTCACCCTCCACGGCCGCGACTACCCCTGGCGCCGCACCACCGACCCCTGGGCTATTCTGGTGAGCGAAATCATGCTCCAGCAGACCACCATCTCCACCGTACTGGGGCGATACGAAACATGGATGCAGCAGTTTCCCACCCCCGCGCACCTGGCCACCGCCAGCGAGGAACAAGCCCTGCGCTCATGGGAAGGTCTGGGGTACTACCGCCGCGTGCGCGCCCTGCAAGCCGCCGCCCGCGCCATTGTGCAGCAGCATGGCGGCCATTTCCCCACCGGGGAACACGATATCCGCGCCCTGCCCGGCATCGGCGACTACACCGTGGGCGCCCTGCTCAGCTTTGCCTACAACCGCCCCGCTCCGCTGGTAGATGCCAATGTTTCGCGCGTCTTTGCCCGCCTGTTCAACGACTCCACCCCCATCGATTCCCCCGCCGGCCGCAAACTTCACTGGAAATGGGCCGCTGAACTCGTACACCAAACAAACCCGCGTGCCTACAACTCTGCCCTCATGGAACTCGGGCAGACCATCTGCACCAGCGGCACTCCCGACTGCCTGCGCTGCCCACTGCGCGAGTGGTGCTGCGCCGAAAATCCTGCAGAACTGCCCGTCAAACTCCCCAAAAAAGAAATCACCACCATAGAGCACCACGATATCATCCTCCTCAGCCCCGGCGGGCTGCTCATGGAAAAACAAACAGACGGTAAGCGGCACGAGGGCATGTACCGACTCCCCCGCCGCGCGGCAGATTTCTGCGCCACCCTCCCCCACCTGGCAGACCAGAAATACAGCATCACCCGCTATAAGGTCATCCGCCACCTCTACCAGGCTCCGGGAAACACCCCTCCCCTCCCCGGCGAGGAATTCATCCCCCTCTCCCGCCTCGCCTCCACCCCCATGGCTTCCCCCGACCGGAAAATCATACAAAACCACCTGCCGAAGTAACCAAGCAGGTGGTTGTCGCTTGCACAGCCCCGACGGGAATCGAACCCATATCTGCCCTTTAGGAGAGGGCCGTTCTATCCATTGAACTACGGGGCCAGCTCTGTTTGCGAGATTTTTCTGTGTGTGTGTTATGCCTTGAAGGCTTCGCGCACGCGCTGCAGCTGGTCGGCATCCAGGTGGGGTTGCAGCTCAGGCAGCATGCGGGCAAAGTATTCGGCAGGGGTCCAGCCGTGGAGCGGCTGGGGGGTGGGCTTTTCGAATGCCCAGGTGGGTACCGGCAGCGCCAGATCCAGAACTACAGGCGAGAGGGGAGCCATGCGGCAGAGCGCATCAGTGGCTTCCCCGGCCAGCGCCGGATATGTTTCCAGCGCGCGAAGAACGAAGGAAAGGCTCAGACGGTTCGGGGTGGTGATGATTTCGTCCAGGAATTCCTCCATGCGGTCCTCCGGCACCTCCAACAGGGGCTGGAGCAGCGGCAGTACGCGCATATCGGCCATGCTGAGCAGCGCATCCAGCAAGGTAGTGGGGGTGAATTCGTCGCGTACAAGGCGGTTGACCAGTTCTTCTACGCCGGCGAGCGGCTCGGTGGGGCCAGGCTGGGCAAGGGTGGCCACATAGGTGGCAGCTTTGCGGCTCAGGGCTTCATCCGGTTCCTGGGTGGCATAGGGAAGCATGGATTTCCATCCTTCTCCTTTGCGGCCGGAGATGAAGCGGGAGAGCTGAATAAGGCTGCTCTTGCGGGCGGCTTCTGTTGTTTTGGTGATGAAGATATCATAAATATCGAAGTTTTCCTCGAGTTTTTCTTCATCGTTACTGGCCATGAGGCCACAGGCCATCATGGTGAGGGGCCATTGGTCTGCGCCTATTTCATTGACGCGAACCGGGTCGTGCGCCATGGCTGCAAGGCGCTCCAGCTCGGAAAGTCCGGTAAAGTTATCCTGGTATAAGCCCATAACGGGAGGATTGAATCAGAGACCTACGTTGAACTTTGTTTCGCCGACCTCAGGGGTTTCACCAAGGGGGGTGCCCAGCGGGTTTTCCTCTTTCTGCTGCGGCTCGGGAGCAGGTTCTACCGGCGTGGGGGCATCTACATCCAACAGGGTAAGACGCATTTCAATGGTCTTATCAGTAACTAATGCGCTGGTGGGGCACTTGGCCTTGCACTGCTCGTACCAGTTGCGGGCAGCTTCCTTATCTCCCTTATCTTTGGCCATGTCACCGAGCATGAGGTAGGCCAGCGCGCTGTATGGATTGGTTTCCAGCTGGGAGATGCGGGTCCAGGTGGGCACAGAATCCTTGTTCTGCTGGAGCTGGTAGGTAGCCAGCGCAGCAAGGGCGCGGGCACGCAACGGCGTGGGGGCGCTGCTGGAAGCAACGGTTTCCAGAGCGGCTACACCGGCTTCCTCTCCCTTGGCAAGGAGGGACAGGCCATTCATCAGCTCTGCGGTAATGGCAGAGGGGGTTTCAGCATATTGCTGCTGCAAAGTCTGCAGCGTAGCAGTATCATATTCATCAGGGGAGGCAACACCTTCTACCGGAGAGGTGATTTTCATGGCCTTTACCACCTGAGCCGCGGCTTCGTGGCGCATATCGTTGCGGTGGGAGAAGAAAGCAATCACACATCCGGCAGCAACGCCAAGGGTGATACCACCCCACATGAGTTTCTTGTAGTGGGCATTGAGGAATTGTTCATGTTTGGAAGGGCCGATGGCAATCTCGCCGATGGCCTTGATTTCCTCAGGAGAAAGAGGCTGAATATCCTCGTTATTCTTGGTGTTGGTATCCATATGCTTTAACGGTAAAGATTGTTGAGGGAGCGCAGTCGCTCGAGGTCGAAATAGTTATTGAAGCCCAGGTTGTGGTAGATTTCCAGCGTGGCCTTGGAACGGTTGAGTGTGTAGAAGTGAATTCCATCCACCTCGGCATCCAGCAGTTCACCACACTGGTTGCTGGCGTAGTTGATCCCGATGCGTTCAATGGAGGCCTTATCGCCCGCGGCGCGGAGCATGGCCTTGAGCAGGCGTGCCGGGAAATTGGTTCCTGCAGAAAGCTCCGCCATGCGATTCATGCTGGAAATGGAGGTGACGGGCATGATGCCGGCAATGATAGGCACATTGATATCCATGAGGCGGCAGCGATCCCGGAAGTCAAAGAATGCATGGTTATCAAAGAAGAGCTGGGTGCAGATGTAGTCGGCGCCTTCATCCACCTTGGCTTTCAGAAAGTCCATTTCCTTGAGGCGGTTGCGGGAATCCGGATGGCCTTCAGGGAATCCGGCTACCCCCAGTGTAAGGCGGTATGGGAGATGCTGGCTGGCTTCCCAATTGCGAATGAAACGTACAAGGTCGGAGGCGTGGCGGAAAGCATCCGCGCTGGCATCGTAAGGGCGATTGCGAGGAGGGTCTCCGCGCAGTACCATGATGGCTCTGGCCCCTGCTCCGATGTAATCCTGGAGAATGGTTTCGATCTCCGCCTCGCTATGGCCGACACATGTAAGATGGGGTACAGTGGGGATGCCTCGGTTCTGAATATCATGCACCACGGAGCGGGTCAGTCCCCGGGAGCTGCCACCGGCTCCATACGTAACGCTTACGAAGCTGGGATGAAAATCCTGCAGCTTGACCACCGTCTCCAGCAACGACGCTGCCCCCTCCGGCGTTTTCGGAGGGAAGAATTCGAAAGAGAAACTCGGAGTGCGGTCGAAAAGAGCGCTCATGGTCAGTAGATAAGTCAGTCTGTCAGGGAACCGGAGTAAGGATGGCCTCAACCTCAGGCAAAGCCGCCGGCGCCTTCTCCTGAGGAACATCAACGCCGGGTGCGCCTTCCGCCTCCAGACGCAGATCGCGACCGCTCAGGAAAGGAGAAATGATAACCTCATCACCAGGGCGGGGTTTACGGTTGGCCTCAGCAACAGGGTCATCCACACCACCAAAGTTAGCTTGTTTGACTGCCGCTGTATACTGGCCGGATTCCTCATCACGCCCATCCACCGTGGCTTCACATACAATAAAATCATCTCGCCGAAGAGCAATAAGCAACCCCTCATTCACCGGCATGTTGCCGGAAGCATTAAACAACACGACCGCGCAATCCTCAAGATAAGCGGTCACAGAACCAAGAGAAGACGGCTTGCTGGCATCCTCTGCCGCGGTAGTGGATTCCTCAATCTCCTGGCGACGCTTGGCAGAAGCAATGACGCTGTTTTCCTCCGCTGCATTTAATTCCTCAGCATTTTTCTTTTCCTCCTCTGCAGCAGCGGCGCGGGCAGCGGCCATCTCAGGAGTATCCACATCTGCCGAAAGTCGGGACATGCGGGCATCGTGCTCCATCTGGCGCTTCTCATACTCATTGATTTTCAGTTGAGTATGATACATATTATACTGCTCCTGGCGAGCAGGAATCAGCACCACGAAGGCATAGAACATAAGCCCTACCGTGAGGACGAGCAATGCCAGAATTGTTGCACGAAATGCATTCATGCCGGCAAGTATAGCAAAAACAGTTTCGTATTCAAGCACAGAATCTGTCACAAATTCAGCCTGTTTTTGGCATACATGCTTGATTTCTGCTTGCAAGTTTGCGTGCATCGGGCTATAACACTAGCGATACAATGTTAAACCTGCCGAATACACTCACGCTTTCCCGCATTATCCTTGTCATTGTCTACACCATTGCCCTGGCATGGGATGGCAGCAAATCGCCCCTCATCAACGAGGTTTCCGGCGGTTGGTTTGAACCCGTTTCCATGACTGCCTGTATTGCGCTCTGGGCCTTTGTTGTGGCTGCCATTACAGACTTCTTTGACGGATATCTGGCGCGCAAATACAACATGGTCACCAGCTTTGGCAAGTTGATTGACCCGCTGGCAGATAAGATTCTGGTGGGAGCGGCATTCATTTACCTGAGTTCGGTGGAAATGTGCCCGTTCTGGGTATCTATTCTCATTATCTTCCGCGAGTTCCTGGTGACCGGGCTTCGCCAGCTTGCAGTAGCCCAGGGCGTGGTTATGGCTGCAGACCGACTCGGCAAATGGAAAACAGCCGCACAACTTACTTTCTGCATTGCCTGCATGGCTCAGCTCGCTTATGGGGGCAACCTGTTTGAGCCTCTGCGCTCGCTGACCATCGGTGAGACCGGCTGGTGGTTCCGCGAGGTCACACTGTGGCTTAGTGTCATTCTCACCCTGTGGAGCGGGGCCAACTACTGCATCCAGAGCCGGCATATGCTGCGCGGCTGATTTTTCCACCCCACGCAATCCTGATTACCATGAACAAACTTCTTTTCACCATGTGCTGCGCCGCATCGGCGGCCGTTTTCTGCAGCTGCCAGCCGGAGCCATACAAAGCATTCTTTCTGACCGAATCCTCCAACCCCGAGGGTGGAGCCGCTTTCAACATCCGCTACAATGGGCACCTGTATAACCGCATGCCCATCATGAGCCTGTACCACTTCGAGAAATTCAAATCCTTCATGGCAGATGATGGTTCCTATGGTGTGGTTCTCTACACTCCCAAGGAGTACCGGCTGCGCCTTTACTCGGAGACACAGCAGAACATCGGTAAACTGATGCTGCCTGTGCTGGATGGGCTGGCTTTCCCGCCCATGGAAATCGACTGCGGAATCACGGATGGGCAGCTCATCATCTGGAGTGGGCTTAATGGTTATGACCTGCGCCGCATCAGCGAAACAGTTGACCCCGTAGAGCCGGAAATTGAAGAAAAACGCTATCTGGAGGAAAACCCGAGACCCAAGCCAGAAATCAAGAATCCCACTCGACCGACCAAGGATGCCCATGGTCGCCTTATCCGGGAGCTGTATGCCTCAGCCCCGGCTGCTTCTGGCGCAACAAACACACCGGCCGCACCAGCAGCAGCAGATGCGGAACCCTCGATTCCCTCTGCCGCACCTGCAGGCAACGGCCCGAAACTCTTCTCTACCCGCAGCCGAAAGAAGCAGTGATACCGGCCCGAATCTCAGCATTGATTCTTGCGCTCTGCGCCACAGTCTGTGCGCAGCCGCAGGATCTGGTCTACCGACTCCCCACGGATAACACAACCCTCTTCACAACCGGAGGAGATGACTATTACATGTATGTAGACCGCCTGTTCGAGGGAGAGAAAACCCAGCCCTGGCAAGGCGGCACCTACGGCATGGTGCGAAACCCATTCCGCCCGCAGGCGGGGGCTCCGGTTATGTTCAGCCGCTTCCATGAAGGAATCGATGTCAAACCTATACACAGGGACGCCAGCCAGGAACCGCAGGATGAGGTACGGCCAATTGCCCCCGGGCAGGTGGTGCACGTCAACACAAATCCCCGCCTCAGCAACTACGGGCGATACGTGGTCATCGCACACCGCGTACCGGAGGGAACCATCTACTCCCTGTACGCACATCTGGCAGCAGTAAAATGCCACGCAGGACAACGAGTCGGCACCGGAAATGTGCTGGGCAGGCTTGGATATAGTGGCGTGGGGCTCAATAAGACGCGTGCCCACCTGCACCTGGAAATCGGGCTCATGATTAACAGCCGCTTTGCGGATTGCTACAAGGGCGAAAATAAACATGGGAATTACAACGGCATCAATCTTGTCGGCATTAATCCCACCGATGTGCTGAAAGCCTGTAAGGATGGCGCACCTTTCTCCCTGTCAGCCTACTTTGCAACGCTTGAGGAACACTACCGCGTGGCAGTCCCCTGCATTGGCACCATGGATATCATGCGGAGGCATCCCTTCCTCTACAAAGGGGATAAAACCGCCACCACCCGCCCGAATTCACTCGAAATCGCTTTCACCGCAGCCGGGGTTCCCATCGGCATTTACCCAGCTGACCGCAACGTACGCACTCCTCATATCGTATTCTGCAAACCCATGCCCACCGTGCAGCAGAACTGCACCGTAAACCGAGTCAGGAATAACAGCGTCAACGCAGCACTCACCCAGTCCGGCTTAAGATACATCTCCCTCTTCCTCTGGACAGAAAGCTAACCCACCCCGCAACATGAAGACTTCTATTCCACTTCTGCTGACCCTGCTGACCACCCCACTGGTACATGCCGATGCCCTGCAGGCGGAGCAACTGGTGCGCGCGGGAAACCCCGCAGAGGCACTCGAGGTCCTGGGGAGCGATGAGTCCGTAGAAGCAGCATTCTGGAAAGGTCGGGCTCTCATAGATTTGGGACGGTTAAAAGATGCCGCAAATGTACTGAGGAACGTGCCTGATGAGCATGAGCTATACCCATATGCCGCCAAGGCCCTGCTCTACTGCGCCTGGAAAAACAAAGATGTTGACTTTGCCGTTATAGCCACCCCCATGGCAACGGGCGCCAACGAAGAAATTGCAACTCTTGCTACGGCGGCACTTGCAGAATACTGGCTGAGCAAGCCCAACAGCCAGGACAACTCAGCCCTTGCCCGCTTTCGCGAACTTGCTCAGAATAAATCTGAATTCAAAAACCTGCTCAGCTTACTGGAAATTGAAAATCTGAGACAGCGAGGGGAATACGACAAAGCCATTGCCCAATGCCGCGCAATAGAAGCCGATACCACCCTGCCGGTTATCATCCACCACCGCGCGCGTCTGGCTCTCTCCTCCATCTATTACGATAAGGAAGCCACGCAACCCTCGGACAGCTCCGCCACGCCCGACGCTAATTTTCACATCGCTGAAGCTCAGGAAGATGAAGCAACCGCCCCGGACCAGCCCGAATATGATGATGGGAAAGGAGAAGAAACCCTCCTCCACTTCATATCCTCCCACCCGGAATCACCGCTGCTGGAAGAAGCATTCCGGCGCCTTTACCAGAAGAATGCCTTTACCACAAGTGAATATGCCCAGACCAAGCTGAAGGAATGGGCAAATGACCCGCTCAAATCTCACCGTGCCGCCAATGCTCTTCTCATTCAGCAGCACCTGCAGAATCAAGAGCAGGCGAAAGACCTTCCACTTGATGTAACCGCAGCGAACACAGCAGCTGCAACCTGCCCGAAAGAACCAGCCACACGCACCATCCTGCTGGAGCAGACCCGCTGGTTCCTGGAGAGAGGGCAAATGCACGAGGCTCTTCTCTACATGGGAATGATTCCGGGGAACGATGCCACTAGGCAATTCTACGAAGCCCAATTACGAGACTCAGCACAAACCTCCACAGCCCGGGCCTATCTGGAATGTGCTCGAAATGCGCCGGATACCTTACGAAGCGCAGCGCTGGAAAACGCACTTATCTGCGCCCTGCTTTCCGATGATACAGAAACGCAGGACGCCGTGCTGAACATGAAAGACATTTCGGGAGCCCAGTATTACTCACTACTGCGCATCAGAGCCGCTTACTGGCTGGATAAAGATGCAGACAAGGCACACTCAGACATCAACAAGCTGCTCAACATGCAGGCACCGGATAATAATCTGCGGGCAGACGTGGAAATGGACCTGGCCTATCTGCACCTGCAGCTCAACCCGGAAACCTCTCGCGAGCTTCTGCTCAGGAGTTTCATCAACACCCATCTTACAGAACTCACGCCCGAACGCCAACTCCGCTTTTTTGCCCTGCAGGAAGCCGCACTCTGCCGCATCGCCGGAGCCGAAAAAAAACATGATGCGGGGATGGCCTGTATTGATCTGATTCGCAATGCCGCTGGCAAGGTGCATTCTCCTCAGGTCGTGGCCATTCTGACTCTGCACCTGGCGCATCTACAGTCAGAGGTAAGTCTGTATGAAGAAGCGCTGAAAACCCTTAATTTACTGCTTCGCAAATATCCCAGAACTGATTTTGCACCACGCGCCATCTTCACGTCTGCCAGCGTTTCTGAAATGATAGGGTCCATGGAAGCGCTGGAGCGTGCGGTTGCACTTTACGAAGAATGCGCGCAGAAGAGCGAAGAACTCCGCATCCGGGCACTCACTCGCAAAGCTGCGGTTCTGCTGAGGCTGGGAAAACACGAACAATCAGAACAACTTCTCAACCATATGCTGCGCATATACCCGGACATGCGCAAGCAGGATCGGATTATGGCCAACGCCATACTTGCAAATAACAAAGCTCTTCTCGGCACAGACGAAGGGAGAAAGGAAGCCATCCGCATTGCGGGCATAGCCCTGGAAGACTCCTCCCTCCCACGTTGGTGGAAATTCCGTACACTCCTGCACCATGCTACCCTCTGTGAACGGTCCGGCATGTATCAGGAAGCGCTGAAAGACTACGAAACTATCCTTTCCCTTGCCCCGGCATCAGAGAAAGCCCCAGAGAAGGCAGACTGGCACATCCTGTACAGCGCAGGTGCCGGAGCCGTGCTCCAATTGCTTCATCTCGAACGTTATACGGAAGCAGCAGAAAAGGCAGATGAAATAGCCAACTGGAACAAGGAAGCCGCTGAATATTCCAAACGCAGAGAATTCTCAGACTGGGCCATATTCATCCGCCAGACTAATTTTGTTGACAACAACAATCTGCCTTTCTGATAACAAGCTCCACTCCCGGACGCCGCCACACACGCTCAGGCAAAAAAGGGAGGAAGCCCCATCAGGCTTCCCTCCCTTATTTTACTGATGCTACAGTAATATATTCCAGCATTAGAAATCATCGCCCTCATCGTCAGATGAGAAGTCGTTCTCAATCTCTTCCGAGGAGCCATCATCGACGGGAACTGAAGAGCTACCCATAGCAGTACGTCTGCCACCTCCAGCAGGTGTGGGAGAAGGAGCCGGCGTATTCACCCCGGCTCCGGAGCCATTACCATCATCGCCAGTCTTGCCTACACGGTTGATTTCTGTCGGGATTGCCTCATCCGTAAGCTTGCCACCCTCTACCCAGATGACCAATGCCCCCTCTGCATAAGCCCCATATGTGGAAGTCGGATCAATGTTACGCATTTCGGTATACAGCGCACGCAAACGTTCCTTGGAAGCCGGCTCCATTTTCTCACCGCCACGGCGAAGATGCCCCGCATACGCAGCCATCATCATCTGGCGCTGAAGCTTGGAAAAACCGCCCTGTGCCATCATCTTGCGGACGTGGGCATTGGCCTGGTCGTATGACTTAATCTGCAAGGCCTCCACAAGAGAGGTCGGGTCAAAAGCCAGACGGTTCTGCAGTTCGGCGTCGCCGCCTGCATTTTTAGGATTCGTCAGGTCCCCGGGCATGCGGATATCGTAATCAGCAGCCTCCAACAGCAGCTCGGCTCGTTTATCCCCCTTGGCACGGCGCACTTTGTCCAGAATTTTTTCCTGTTTGTAAAAATTATCCAGGTGAATTTTCAAGGCGGCCAATGCAGTATCAGGGTCCTTCATTTCCTCAGGTTTCTGCACTACGGCACGGAGATAGCCCCTTGAGTCAACAACAGCCAGGCAAGGATAGCTCCAGATACCGCCCGGCAGACGCTTGCCACCCAGGCGCTTCTCCATATCCTTTTTTTCGCGGTCATTGGGCATCTGGTAGATAGGCATCTCCAGAAACGTAGCCTGGCGGATGTAGGGCGCAATCTTATTCTTTTTAATGAACGCCTCATATGTCTGCTGCCCGACCTTATCATAATTAGCCCCGTAAATAAAAATAACAATAGGGTGCTTACCTGTCTTGGCCAATGCATCCGGATATGTACGAGCAATACCAGCCCATGAGGGTAACATGGCAAGTACACTCATTATCAGAGTCATGAAAAGATTCTTAACCATAGCTTTAAAAAAGTTCTATATTAACGCTGGGGTTTACCATAAACGTAGAATCCAGTGATACCGGGTTCATATTTATCCCCTTCACGCAGCATGCGGACATATTTACCGGAAACACCACTTGCTTTCAAATCAAAGCGGATTGAATTGCCGGAGATAACGCCATTCGGCTGCACTCTCTGCCAATTCTGGCAATCGTCAGAGACTTCTATGTAGAAAGGTCGATCATTCTTAAGCGTTTTCTCGCTGGTTACGCAGACAATTCCGTTAATATCGCTTTTCTTTTCCATACCCACGGTTAAGCCGGCCTTACCCTCAAACTTACCGGGCATAGCCCCACCAGAGCGCTGGAGGCACCCCCAATGCAGGCAACAATTCTTCATGTCTCCAATGGTGGTAGCGGTATCAATCCATCCGGTAGCAGATACGACGCGACCTGAAAAACCTTTGATTCTGGGTCCTTTTTTCGGGAACATTTTCTTGCACTTACGGAGAGCCAGCTTACCGATAGCCTGGAATGTACGGCGTTCCTTATTTTTAGCCGCAGCATGTATGGCCTCGCCAAGAGTTGCCCATGTTTCATCAATCTGCTTCTTACCGGTACCGGTCCGGCTCATAGCCTGAACCAGCATGTTGGTAAATTCCTCCTGCACCTTGCCATCGCCCTCCGGCAACTGAGAAATGTACCCCAGTCCCCAGGTCAGAACGGCACCTGAATAATCAGGACGGCGCATCAGCACACGCAGCGCCTCGCGCAGATAAGCTTTCCGGTCATCATCTGTCTTGCAGGTTCCAATCTGTGCATCGAGCACCTCGCTGATATCCCAGCGGTTCGCCCCCCAATCCTTGAAGTGGGTGAACAACCCGGAGAACATGCGGTTGCGTACAATACGGTCCTTCATCAGAGGCGCAAGATTCGGGTATACATAACGAGAAAGCATGGTAGCGGCTGCATGATAATGGCGCTTACCCATGCCATCCATCACTGCATCATGCAGCGTCTTCCATTTCTCGGCATCCTCCGGTGCTTTCAATTTGAGATAAGCGGCATAGCGCTTCAAAGCTGGCCAGTTATTCGGCTGGTACTTGGCGGAAACTTCATAGCAGCTGAAAGCAGCTTTCATTTTCCGGCGAGCCGTCAGGAAATCAGCCATGGAGACCAGCTGGTCTGCAGCCATTGTCGTGTATCTATCATCATACAGCTCCTGAGTCAGAATCAGGTATCCCCACTCCGGCTCACCCCAGAAATTCTTGTGCAATCCCTTCTGCCAATAAATCGAGTTACCGGCACGCCAGTCCTTACCGATGCGCATAGCGTAAGCACAATGCCCCGGTTCACCCATGGTAGAGGCCGGAAGGCCGGCAGCAAGTGCGCTAAAGGTTGCATAGTGAGAAAGAGCACCACACACACCACCAATTTCACGGTAGGCCCAGCCAGTCGTGAAATTGACATATTTCCAGATGGGGGCCAGGTATTCAGAAGAAAACACAGAGTCACCAGCAACGTTGCGGAGTCGGTATTCGAGCTGCCCCTCCGCACCAAGGTACTGCTCCATGGGCAAGCGTACGTTATCACGGTGCCAGGTAAGGTTACGGCGGCTGCCCCACTGCCCGGCGCCATCGCTCGGCTGCTTGCATCCTGTTACAAACCTGGTCTCCCAATACTGGAAAGTGTCAAAGAGAGCATTAAGCTTCCCTTCTTTCCAACTCTCATTGTAGTACTCAAAGCGGGAGACGAGGTCGGTTTCGCTCCAGCCCTCACGGGCAAACTCCAGCGCAGCGGTTGTGGCAATCCGGCGTGTGACCGGAACGGCCATTTCCTCTGCCCCCGCCTTGCTATATAGTGTTTCAAGATACAGCAGAGCTTTGTCAAAGTTCTTAGTCGGGCCGGAGTACAACGTGTCGGTCAGCCAATTCAAATCACCGCCGAGATCTGCCAGCATCTCCTTACCCTTGGGGCGGGCTGCCACCGACCGGATGCCCTGAGAGCCAGCCTTTCGAATAAGAGTCACCCGCGCCAGGTCAAGGCGTTTCTGGGGGTCCTGCAGGTATTTGATAATGGTGGCATCATCCATCTTACCCAAGCTCTTGAGAATGCGGTCGGCAAGCGAAAAATACAGTTTCTCAGGGTCTGCCCAGTCCTCAGCCTTGAATTCATCGCTCTTGAAGTTCTGTTTTTCCTGTTTTTCCAAGGCATCCGAATAGCGGCGCATTTCCGCAAGAGCGGAGGAGAATTCGCCGCTCACACGGGCTTCCGGCACCACGTTCTGCTTCGGGTCAACAGGTACATCCTCCTCATCGAAACGCTCCTCGTCCTGACTGGCAATGCGGCGCTCCGGCGTCGTATCCTCGGGTTCTTCGACCCAGGCAGCGTCGTCCTCATCAGTCGATTCATCATCATTTGACCAGTCATCTACCTGATGATTTCGCTTAACGTGAGAACTCTTGGTGGCAACGGCTTCCTGCCTGGGCATCTTATCAGGAAAGATTACAGGGAATACTGCTATGCCTATGCAGAAAAAGAGGAATGAACCCGTGAGGAGCTGAATAAGTCTCGCTGACATATCTGTATCGTTTCTTAATGAGTAAAATGATCAATATGCACGATTCTGCAGCGCGTTATAAGCAGAACGAGCGGAATGACGAATAATAGAATCCTGATGTTCCAGAAGAGGCTCCACAGCCGGCATCGCTTCCTTGGAGCCATGCTCTTCCAGATACTTGAGAATAGCGCCAGTCAGGCGGATATCAGAGGTATGCTTAAGTCTTTCAATAAGGAAAGGCTGGCCTCGGTATCCCAACAGATTCAGCATCTCGGTCCAGGCGATGGGGTTTTCGCACCACAGCTCCACAATCGGTTTCACCATGGTATGCGGGTCCTGCAGAATGAGGAATCGGGTAACCGCCGGAGCAACCTCGCGTTTCAGAGCCCGGCGGGCTTCAAAATACTTGTAGCAATGCTTTGTGGCCTCTTTGTCGTTATCAATGCTGTAAGTCACCATAGCCTCTACAAGGGCCGCATATGTATCCGGCTCAGAGGCCCAGGGGTCATTCAGCACCTGCAGCAAGGTATTGCGAATTTCTCCGCGAAGAACTTTTACATTTGAATTAACGAGCGAACGGGCAGACATACGTACCCGCATGGGGTCCAGGCATTGCAATTCGCTGATATTGGCGGTTACATAGGAAGGGTTCATCGGTGAGGTCAGAACATCCGGGGAATACTGGCTGACCAGATTGGCCTTGTCAGCGTCAAACCGGACTTCATACACCCCCTTGAGAGGAGATGCATGAGTCACTGTACCAAAGCGGTTAAGAATCTGAGAAATGTTCTTGCGGGAGCCTGACACATTGGTCACAACATACAATGCTCCGTTCGCCCGTGTATAGGCGCGCGTGTACTCAGCACAAAGCAGACGAGTCAGGGCGTCCCGCACCAGGGTACGGGTACGGCTATCCTGGTCATCAATGAATACGGCGTAATGCGTCACACGATTCGAGATGGAACGAAGCGAGGTGAACACCTGCAAATCAGCCTCGGTCATTACAGCTTCGTTACTGGTGTCTGTAATCTCCACGCCCGCAGCCTTCTGCTCCTGAGCTTTAATTTCCGCGGCAGTCTTAGCAGCTTGTTCCATAGCATATTGCAATATGTTCGGCATTACCCAGCCCATCACCAGAATCAGGAAAGCCAACACGTAGACTGTCTTTTTGTAGTAAACAGAAGCCGTTGCAACCAACCCCGCTGCCACCACGCAGAAAATCATCGAAAACAAACGCTGGGAATCGATATCTTCATTGGCAAGGAAAGTGCAGCCCGCTTCTTTATCACTAATCAGAAAAAAGAACGCGCACACGCCGAAAATAGCCAGCCCCAGCACGAGACGAAGCGTTCCCGCCACATTAAATGCATTGCCGGAAGCATATATGCCGCCCATATTCTCAGCACGGGCAGACTGGCGCCTGATGGAAGCCTTATATTCGGCAACCAAAGCGGCGTGCTCTGCATCATCTAATCTGGAAGCAGACGCGGTAAATTCGTTACGGAGACACGCTGGGCAAACAGTAATATCCTCCTTATTCGCTATAAACTTACGATGGCACTTGCTGCACTCAATTTCCATTGCGCAACCTTTATACCAGACGCAGAGTCCCATTGCAAGCAAGAATAGCTGCACCAGGATGGATTACGGCAAAATTACCCAACCGCAGCCAGTCAGAAAGCATAGCGTACAGAACTGGCGGGTAACGTACCCGGAGCCGCGTTCCGCTCGAGGGAGGAATACACCTCCACCGGGCGCTGGGGTGTCATGTAAGCATTGGGAATCTGAATGATGGTAGTATGCTGCCCCCGGGTCACCATAATGCTGGAATTGTCAGCAACGCCGGGCTGCACGCGCACAGATGTACAATCTGCAAGGTCGTGAGAAAGCGCCGGGATATGCAGCGGAGACTTGTATTTATCCAGGGAAAGCTTAGCAGCAGTATCAACTCCCCCCTGTTCCGGAGAGTATAAGGCAAACATAACGGCGACAAGGCCAACTCCCAGGGCTGAAGCACCAAACGCCACACGACCTCGCCCGATGTTCTCCATCATTTGTAACAGATGGGCAAACAAATGGCGGCGGGCCGGGCAACAAACCGCCTCCCGGGCTACCCGCTCATGAAATTCTGCCAGGAAACGGCCTTCGAAATCAGCCTCCTCCACACGCTCCACCTTTAGAGTAGCCAGAAGCGCTACCAGCTGTTCCTCTGATTCAGGATACGGAGTGTGAGAATTCTTGGTCATAACGCAGGATAACAATTCGAGAGACAGGGTATAGACAAACAGTTTTGCTCCTTGTTCAATCAGATTGTTATTTTTTTGAAAAAACATCAACGGACAGCAGCTGCACACCGGCGTTGGTTGAGAAGATTTGCCGCATTTTCCCGCACCCACTCGTGAATCATCCTCTCACAAGTCTCTATTTCGGCACTTCGCAAACGTCTGGTTTCAGCGGTAGCCCGTTCCATGGCGTCCATGTCGTAAACACAGACATCATCCACCAGCGCGCATGCAGGATCCACATTCCGGGGCACGGAAAGATCAATCAGAAACAGAGGACGCTTCCGGTGGAGCTGCACCGGTTCCAGAACAGAAGGAGACACCACGTAGGCAGGAGAAGCGGTTGAAACTATCACGATGTCGATATTTTCCAGATACGGAACCCACTCGGCAAAACGTATCACCCGGCCTCCTACCTGGGTTGCCAGCTCCACCGCGCGGTCATACGAACGATTGGCCACAAAAATACCCTCAGAGCCGCGGGAACGCAAGCTCTGGGCAGTTGTTCGAGCCACCTCTCCAGCCCCGACAATCAACACTGTGGAGCCTGCCAGATCACCCAGAATTTCCTGAGCCATCTGCACCGCAGCAGCCCCCACGGAAGTCGGCCCGCTAGTAATATGAGAGCAACTGCGTACTTTCTTGCCAATGGAAAACGCATTCTGGAATGTCCGGTTGGCATATCCGCTGGTCACGCCGGATTCATGTGCCACACGATAAGCATCTTTCAGCTGGCCGAAGATTTCCGTTTCTCCCACTACCATGGAATCCAGACCGGAAGCCACCGCTGCAAGGTGGAACAAAGCCTCATCTCCGCTCCTGTAGTGAAACAACTTCCGCCGCTCTGCGGCGTCATGTATATTTCCCAGAAAATATTGCAAGATGGCATGTTCCGCCAGTTCAGGCACAGAAGACCAATAGTATATTTCCGTACGGTTGCAGGTGGAAAGCAACACACATTCCTCCACCTCAGGAAGCGCAGCCAATGCTTTATTCACCTCAGGCAGACGCGATTTACCGACAGCGAATTGCTCTCGCACCGCCACCGGGCAGCTGCGGTAATTCACTCCCAGACAACACATCTGCATATCAGACCTCATGCTTACTCAGCGCAGTTTGGAAATAGCCTCAACCAGGCTGGGAATAGTATGCGCAGCAGCCTCAATATCGGGCTTGAGACCAAACTCCGCAAGAGTAGCCGTAGTCACCGGGCCGATGGAAGCAATGCGGCACCCCTCTGGCAGCGGCAACTTCATTTCCATGAAATGGCGCACAGTACTGCTACTGGTAAAGGTAATGACATCGGCACCTTCCTCGCGCAGACGGGCCTGAGCCCCCGTCACATCATCAGTCTCCGGGATGGTACTATATGCCAGGCACTCATCCACAATGGCCTGGCGCTTCATCAACTCGTCGTAGATAACACGGCGAGCCTGCTCACCATGCACCCAGAGCATCGTCACATTTGCCACACCTCCAAACTCATCACCCTTGCGGTCAAACTCAGCAATCAATTCCTCTGCTACTGCCTTCTGGGGCATCACGTCCACCATCAGACCATATTTTTTCAACTCAGCAGCAGTACCAGGGCCCACAGCGGCAATGCGGGCACCGCCAATCTCGCGTATATCCTCATACACAGCAAAAAAAGCAGCAAAGAAACGGCGCACACCATTCGGGCTGGAGAAAACCAGCCAGTCATAGTGCGGAGCATCCACCACGGCCTCTGCAAAATCGCGTTTATCGGAGGGGTCTGCTATGCGTATGGTAGGCAGCTCAATAACATCTGCCCCCAGAGCCTCCAGCTGGCAGCTCAGCTCGCTGGACTGCTCGCGGGTGCGGGTTACCACCACCCGCTTTCCGCACAGGGGCAACTTAGAGCGCCAATCCAACTGCGGAGCCAGCGTCACCACCTCACCCAGCACTACAACCGCAGGAGCCCCCATACCGGCATTCTCCACAGTATCTGCCAGCGTAGCAACCGTAGCGACTACACTTTTCTGCCGTCCGGTTGCGGCCCACTGAATAGCTGCGGCAGGAACATCTCCCCCCTGCCCGGCTTCCATGAGCGCCTGCAGGGTCTCACGCAACCGGCTCATACCCATCAGCATCACTTTTGTGCCCCTGGCAGCTGCGATACCGGCAATATCCAGCGTAGATTCACTCTTGTGTGCCCCCTCGTGTCCGGTAAACACCATAAACTGAGTGCAGCAATCGCGATGTGTCACCGGAATTCCTGCGTAGGCAGGACCAGCTATGGCAGAGCTGACTCCCGGCACTACCTCAAACGGCACTCCGGCATCATTCAGGGCCATGGCTTCCTCTCCACCGCGTCCGAACACGTAAGGGTCGCCGCCCTTCAGGCGTACTGTGCAAGCGTATCTGGAGGCGCATTCCACAAGCATCTCATTGATTTCACCCTGCGGCATGGCATGATTCCCGGCTCGCTTGCCCACATAAATCCTCTCACAACCAGGTTTAAGCCATGCCAGCATGGCAGGAGAAGCCAGCGCATCGTACACCAGGCAATCAGCCTGAGCAATTACATCGCGGCCCTTCAGAGTCATTAACCCGGGATCACCGGGACCGGCTCCAATCAGATAAACCTTTCCGCTAGCTGCTTTTTTTACCATAATTAGTTCAGCATGAAGTTTTCGAGTTTCAGCGCAGGTGCCGTTTCTTCAGTCTGGGGCTGAATCTGCGGCGGGGTAAGTTGCTCAGGTGTCACCACAGGCTGCATTTCGCCCTGTTGTGCCGCTGCGGCCTCGGCCTGCTGAATATCCTGGAGCGCCTGCTGCGCGCCAGCAGCTTCTGCTGCGGCCTTGGCAGCGGCCTCTTCTGCAGCTTTAGCGGCAGCAGCATCGGCTGCCTCCTTTTTCGCTATCTGCATAAGCTGGGAAACAGTCACCAGCTTATACCCCCTGGACTGCAACCCAGTCACAATGGATTCCAGCGCGCTGATGGTCGATGCGTGAATATCATGCACCAGAATGATAGAACCCGGGCGGGCATCATTCACCGCCTTGTTCACCACCTTGCTCACACCGGGTTTGCACCAGTCCCGCGTATCCACATCCCACAGAATGGAAGCCATGCCATAGCGGTCATACATGTGGTTCACTAACGTTGCGTTCGTTGCTCCGTAAGGAGGTCGCATCACTCGCGGATACACGCCGGAAATCCGGGCAATCAGGTTCTGCGTGCGCGAGACTTCCCTATCTACACGGGAGCGGGCAGAAGAATTCATCTTGATATGGCTCCAAGTGTGCACACCTAGTTCATGGCCGGCGGCTGCGGCACTTGCCACCACGGATTTGTAACGGGCTACATTTTCTCCCAACATGAAGAAAGTACCCTTGGCCCCATGGCGGTTCAGAATATCAAGAGCCTTGCGGGTAAGTGAAGGATGCGGGCCATCATCAAACGTGAGCGCCACATATTTTCCCTTTACCGGCACATGGCTTACCTTGCGGCCGAGCGGACGAAGGCGCGTAGGATTTGCCACCTGCTGCACCGGGGAATTATCCACTTTAACCAGAGGTCTGGGAGCGCTCTTTGGTTTAGGTGCAGGTTTGGGAGCCAGCCTTACCACAGGAGTCACAGGTTGCTCTACAATCTGCTGCTGGTCCTGCTGCTGACATGCCACCATTCCCAGAATGGCGGCCGTGCAAATCAAATATTTTCCAATTTTCATCCGCATGGCAAGTGGCGGCATTGTACTGCCTGCGCGTTCAAAAGGCAACCCCTTTTGGCGTCATTTTGCATAGACACAAGCTACCGGCTATGCTAAAGTCTGGGTATGCAGAACTTTGCCTACCACAACCCGACCCACTACATATACGGCCCGGGAGAACACCTTAACCTCGGGAAACGCCTCAAGCCCTATGCCCCCGGCAGGATTCTGCTGCACTACGGAGGGGGCAGCATTGCCCGGACCGGACTGCTCAGCCGTGTGCGCGACAGCCTGCAACAGGCAGGCATTGCATACACCGAAATGGGCGGGGTCAAGCCCAACCCCAGCATCGGCCTTGTGCGTCAGGGAATCGCCCTTTGCCGGGCAGAAGGCATCTCCCTCATACTGGCGGTGGGTGGCGGCAGCGTCATTGATTCGGCCAAGGCCATAGCCATAGGGGTTCCGAACACCTGCGATATCTGGGAACTCTATTCCCGAAAAGGTTCGATACCGGAGCATGGGCCCCTGCCCGTTGCCACGGTGCTCACCCTGCCCGCCGCCGGCAGCGAAAACAGCCCCAACACCGTCATCACCAATGAAGCAATCGGCCGGAAACTCGGCTTCAAGCATATGGGACTGCGCCCCGTGCTAAGCATTGTAGACCCCACCCTCTTCACCACCCTGCCGCATAATCAGATGGCCTACGGAGCATGCGATATGCTCTGTCATATCTTCGAACGCTACTTCACCAACACCACCCATACCGTGCTGTCCGATGCCCTCGGTGAAGCCACCATGCGCACCATCATCTCCCAGGCCAGAATCCTCAATACAGACCTGCAAAACGTGGAAGCATGGGGCCAACTCGCACTCAGCGGCACTATGGCGCACAATGACCTGCTGGGAGTCGGCCGGGCCCAGAGCTGGGCATGCCATGCGCTGGAGCATGAACTTAGTGCAGTATACGATGTTCCTCATGGTGCAGGACTGGCCGTGGTGGTACCGGCCTACATGGAAGCCGTCTGGTCATATAACCCGGGCATCTATGCCCAATGGGCCACCAATGTCATGGGGGTCACACCGCAGCGGGACACCGCTGCCGTCGTCAAGGAAGGCATTGCCCGTCTGCGAAGCTGGTACCGCGAACTCGGGCTACCTCAGACCATGCAGGAACTCGGTATACCGGCTGAGGCAGATTTTGCCGGCATGGCACAAGCCGCCTGCAAGGTGTATGGCGGAGGCGCAGCGGTTCCCACCTTACCGGGGGTACACCCGCTCACGGCTGAGGAGGCCACGGCTGTTTACCATGCGGCAATCTAACAAGCATTGAGCAGAAACGCAGCAACCTGCAACAGGGAATGCATGGAACCCACACACCATGACGCCCTGTTGCAGGCTGTACATGCCGCATACGAATCCCGGGATGCCGATGAAGCCCGCAGATTGCTGCAAAACGGAAAAGAACCCGTGAATTGCAGTATTTTTCTGCATTGTGAAGATGCAGATTACCTCCAATGGCTTCTCTCGAATAACATCATCACCACCAGCGAAACAGAAACAGAACACTGGCCGGGGCTTCAGGAAAAGCAACTTCAATGCAACGCGCTGCCGGAAATTGAGCGTCCGCGCTGCATCCTGAGCGGAGAGTGGGAAGAATCCGGCTTCTCCCCCCGGGAGTAATGCCTGACATGGCAATTTTGAAGCTTGCCAGAGGGGGGTGGTCTGTGATAGCATGCAGACATGTTGCGTGTACTCCGACTCCTGTTTCTCATGTCAGCCCTGGTGCTGGCAGCAGCCGGCATGCAGGCTCAGGCCGTTGTCATGGCAAAGACAACGCCCGATGGGCAGTGGGCTTTTGTTCCCCTGGCCGATGGTTTTGATTTTCCCGTAGGCAAGCCCGATGGCAAAGGCTATTACAAATCCCGCGGGCTTCGTCTGGCCACGCCCCGCCACCTTGGGGAAGACTGGAACGGCAATGGAGGCGGAAACTCTGACCTTGGTGATCCGGTGTACTCCATTGGCCTGGGGCTGGTAACCTACGCCGCAGATGCCAAAGGACGCTGGGGCAAGGTAGTGATTGTGCGCCACGCTTTCCGCGAACCCAAATCCGGCAAAGTTCTCTGCTGCCAGACACTTTACGGGCATCTTGACCGCATTGATGTGCGGCTCGGTCAGATTGTAGGGCGTGGAACCAAGGTGGGCACCATTGGTACCAATAACGGTATGTTTACTGCTCACCTGCACGCGGAACTTCACTTCAATATTGATGTAAACTGCGGACACCAGGGAGTCAAAAAAAACAACGTGAACTACGGAAACCTTACCGAATTCATCAAACACTACCGCCGTCTGCCCGTGGAAAAGAAATTTGTCAAGCTTCCCATTGGTGGCTTTATCCCCTACAAGGACACCCACGGCTTGTAAATGAAAACATGTCTGTTCGGCGGGTCGTTTGATCCGGTACACGCGGGTCACATCACCATAGCAACAGCCGCGCAACAGCAGTGCGGTCTGGATGAAGTAGTCTTTCTCCCCGCTGCCTGCTCCCCATTCAAACAGGAAAACACCACCTTGTTTACGGATGCGCAGCGGCTTCACATGCTGCACCTCGCCACAGATGAATTTCCCTGGGCTAGCGTAAGTGAGCTCGATTTACAACTACCCCCGCCCAGCTGGAGCTGGCGTATTGCCGAGCACTACCACACTACCCACCCGGAGGCAGAGCTATACTGGCTCATGGGCACAGACCAGTGGGAACAACTGCACCGCTGGGCCCGATACGATTATCTCTGTGAACTGCTGCACTTCATCGTCTACCACCGGGGCCAAGCCCCACAGCCCCGCTCCGGAGTACGCAGCACTTTCATCTGCACCGGGCTGCATCCGGCATCATCATCTGCTATACGTGAGGCCATCCGCACAGGCGCGCCCCTGCCTGAGAACTGGTTACCCTCCGCCGTAGAAACATATATTAGAACAAGCTGGCGCGGCGGCGCCTCTTAGAAGCTTTCTTCCGCTTTTTCCGGGATTCATTCTCTGAGGCTTCCTCTGTTTCTTCTTCACCAGCAGATTCCGCACTACCAGGGGCTGCCGATTCGAACGCCCCATTCAGCACCGCATCCGCAGCATCCTGAGTACCCGCCCAGACCAGGCTATCCTGATTGAAAGAGAGCCACTCCATCTGCGCGCCGACGCAATACTTTCCAAGGAAAGTCTCATACTCAGCACGCGTCGGGATATCCGGCGTGGTGATAAATAAATCCAATTCCTCATCCATACCCAGTTTCCGGGTGAGAGAGCGGACAGAGTCCTTTTTCTTCAGTCGCTGCACCAACAAGGCGAATCCTGCATTCCCGCCATAGTTACAATACAGCAGACTGATGGCATATTTCTTACCTTTCTCAACCCTGAAGGAGGAACCGGCGGTCAAGCCTTTCAAATCGCGATTCCAGGTATCCGCGCCGGGCACCTCTATTTTGAGCGGCCCTTGGGAAGCTTTGTTTTTCCCTCCCTTTTTCCTGCTCCTGGATGGCGGGGGCGTATCTGATGGAGCCGCATTTTGTACAGATGAGGCATCCAGTACCACCTTCCCGCCAAATCGGACAACCAGACGATCGTCGCCCATGCCCACAAAACGGAACCACCCGCTTTCTGGTGCAACAACCCTTCCCTCATAGGTGGTAAGCACGCCCTTAGTGCGCGCGGCGGGAAGGTTGAAGCTCATCGCCACAACCGATTGATGACACAGAGGCAGAAGCATGCGACTTGAAAACAGCGTCATTGGAGACGCCGTAAGCTCCTGAAGCTTTCCAGCGTCCCACCCGCTAGCGAGGTAGTCATCAGTCCATTTCTTTCCCTCCGCAGGGTCTGCAGATTGAAGCAGATAGGCCTTGCCTGTCATCGCACGCCCCGGGAGTTCCGGTTCTGCATACCCGTGGGAAACCAGCACGACTACTGCGCAAACCAACAAAAAGGAAGGTCTCATATCCGGTGGGGATGTTACCATTCCGACCCTTCGACGTCAAGAAAAAGCCGCCGGCGACTTCACCGGCGGCTTATATTCAATCGATTGAATTCTAGATTCTTACAGGCTGTCGCCAAAATCCTCGCGGAACTTGGCGGCCAGCTTCTCCTGCCAGTCGCTCAGCGGCTGCAGACGGCCAAAGAAGAAGCGCAGCACCTCAGGCTCCTCCACCCACTTGAGACCGCCGATGAGCTCGCGGTTGTCATACAACCACTTCACGCGGTCGGCGCAGTACTTCACCTGGGAAAGGGTGAATACGCGACGCGGGCAAGCCAGGCGCACCAACTCCAGCTCTGCGTAGTTTTCAGAACCATCGGGATTGCGCTGCTCGGAAAGAGAACCGCGCTCCATGCCTCGGATGCCACCGGCAATGTACAGAGCCGTAGCCAGAGCTCCGGCAGGGTACTGCTCATGGGGGATATTGGGCAGGAATTCGGAAGCGTTGATGTGGGCACCCAGGCCACCGGCGGGTTTCACCATGGGCACACCGTATTCGGAAAGCTCCTTCACAAGATATTCGATGAAAATGGGACCCTGGTTGATGATTTCCTCGTCCAGAGTCTCAAGAAGCCCCACGGCCATAGCCTCCATAGCACGCACTTCCATGCCGCCGTAGGTCAGGAATCCTTCGTACAACGGAATGAAAGCCTTCATCTTGAGGATGAGCTTCTCGTTGTTGGAAATGATGGCACCACCGCGGGCAAAGCCAAGCTTGCGGCTGGAGAAGTAGATGAGGTCCATCTCATCAGCAATCTTGCGGATGATTTCGGCGATGGTCATATTCCTGGCAGCCTCTTCGCGCGTCTTGATGAAGTACAGGTTATCCTGCAGCAGAGAAGCATCCAGCACGCACATCACACCGAATTCCTTACACACGGCAGCAACATCCAGCATATTCTGCATGGAAAGCGGCTGACCGCCAATGAGGTTCGTACCGGCTTCGATACGCACAAACGGAACATGCTCCGGGCCCACTTCCTGAATCAGCTGGCGCAGGCGGGGAATGTCAAAATTGCCCTTGAACGGCAGATCGAGGTTCGGATCCAGCCCCTCCTCGGTAATCAGCTCTTCCACGCGGCCACCCTTGCGGGTGATGTGAGCCTTGGTGGTGGTGAAGTGGAAGTTCATGGGCACCACATCACCTTCCTTCACGAAAGTCTCAGCCAGAATATTTTCACAGGCGCGACCCTGGTGGGCAGGCAGGAAATGTTTGGTACCGAATACTTGTTCGATTACTTTGGAAAGTCGATTGAACGTCTCGGAACCAGCGTAGGAGTCGTCAGCCTGCATGGATGCTGCGACCTGGTTATCACTCATAGCGTTCACACCGGAGTCGGTCAGCATGTCCATGAACACATCCTTGTTCTGCAGCAGGAACGTATTGTTACCAGCTTCGCGGAGCTTCTGTACGCGCTCCTCTACCGTGGGCAGAAACAGCTTCTGCACCACACGCACCTTGTGCATTTCCAATGGCACCTGGTGCTCTTCTTTATAGAACTTAACAGTAGACATGATGATTTTATTGATGTATAGGTAAAACCGCGCAAAAAAACGCGGGCGGATTCTACCACGCGTCATCACACATTGTCAATGCTTTTGTTGGGGCTTTTGTGCCATGTTTCCAGAATATGTTTTCGCCATATTTTCGCCTACTGTCCTGCTAGTGTATTGACATAGCAGAAGCGTACTTTTAAAATCCCTGGCATGAGAAAATTCTATTATGGGATAATCACGATGCTGACGCTGGTCCTTAGTGCGCAAGGCAGCCTCAAGGTAGCAAGTCTGCACCCGTTGCTGAGCGATATGGCACGCAGCATAGGAGGCGAGCAAGTAGAAGTGGTAAATCTGTTTCCGGAAAACGGAGAACTGCATGCCTTCGAACCCACCCAGGCAGATATAGCAGCCGCCGCCGGCGCAGGATTAGTACTAGCCTGCGGCAAAGGTGTGGAACCCTATCTGGAGGATTTGCGGGATTCTCTGCCCGCCACAACACGCATTATTGAGCTGGGCAAAAGCGTTCCCGATGTATACCTGCCGGGCACCAGAATAGCAGATCCCCACTGGTGGAACAGCCCCGCCGCAATGAAAAGAGCCTCCCGGTCTCTCCGCGCAGCTTTTGAAACAGCCCTGCCGGAGCAAAAAGAAACCTTTGCCAGAGGCCAGCGTTCATATGCCACACAGATGGACACCCTGATGCGGGAAGCCAGACTGGCATTCGCCGCCATTCCCCAGGCACAACGGGTGCTTGTATGCTCACACGCAGCCATGAATCACTTCTGCAAGGATTTCGGGTTCACCACCATTGCTATTCACGGCATAGCTCATGAAAGCGAAGGCGATACCGCCAGCCTGGCCCACATTCTGGCGGAACTGCGGGAGCATCCGGTCCGCTGCCTTTTCCACGGCGTAAACGAATCCCCGAAAATATTGCAGATAATCGCTTCCCAACTGGGTGCAGAGACCCGCCCCCTCGCCATGGATGGCATCTGCCCCAAAGCCCCCACATATGCCGAGGTATTCCGCTTCAACACCAAGAACATTGCAGAGGGATTAAAACCTGAAAAATAAGTATTTTCATGTCTCGATAACTCATTGACATGTGAGCTGCACAAGCATAGATTCATTCGCATTCAACATGTCTCCACGCATCATATTTCTGCTCACTCTGACAGGAGTTATACTGGCGGGCGTTCCTCTGCTCCACCTTACCAGTAAAACAGCCCCTGCCCCTGCTGTGCAGCAAGCGGAAGATGCAGTGCGCAAAACAGTATACACCACAGTTCGTTTCACCGGCACACCCATGAACCTGCGTCTGCGCTGCGCAAAAAATACAGACTGGCAGCAGATTGACAGCTCCGCTGGTTCCCAGCACGAGCTGGAACTGAGCATGCCCCTGAGCGGCATGGTGGAAATTGAACTTCAGGCAGAGTGGCCGGATGCCGCAGCTCCGCAAGCTGTAACGCTGACGCTGGAACCAGATGGCTACGACACCCGCACCGCCACGGAATGGAAGGAAGAAGGGCTCCAGAAACTTCACAGCATTTTCAGATTTTCATGGTAAACGCGCGCACACACGACCACATCTGCTGGGGTGGTGGGCATCGCCACCCCGCGCATCACAAACTGAAACTCCACAAAGTCACTGCAGGGTATACTGCCACCCCGGTGCTTACCAACATCAGTTTTGAGGCCGAATGCGGCAGCACCCTGGCCATCATCGGCCCCAATGGCGCTGGCAAATCCACCCTGCTGAACGCGCTGGCAGGACTGCACCGCCCCTGGTCCGGAGAAATCTTATGGAACGGGCACCCGCTTGCCGACCAGCGCCAGGAAACAGCCTACCTGCCCCAGCGCAACGAGGTGAACTGGCAATTTCCCATCACCGTACGGCAACTGGTGGAAATGGGGCGCTACCCGGCCGTGGGCATGTGGAACGCGCTTCGCCCGCACGATTACGACATTATCGAAAAAGCGCTCTGTTCCATGGAGTTGCAAGATATACAAAACCGCCAGATCGGCACTCTGAGTGGCGGTCAGCAACAACGGTGTTTCCTGGCCCGGGCGCTGGCGCAGGAAGCGCATATCCTCCTGCTGGATGAACCTTTCACCGGGCTGGATCTTCCCGGTACAGAAGCTCTGGCTGCACTTCTGCGTTCCCTTGCCGCAGAAGGGCGCCTCGTCATAGCCTCACATCATGATTTAGCCACAGCGCCCCACATATTCGACCAAGCCTTGCTCCTGAGGCGCTCCCTCATGGCACATGGACCTGTGGCAGAGGTACTCACACCAGATAACCTGAAGCAGACATTTAACCAGGCATGAACGAATTGCAGCAATTCCTGAACGAGCCGTTGGCGCAGCGTAGCCTCTGGGCCTGCGGCGTTATCGGATTTTCCAATGGTTTTGTGAGTGCGCTGGTAGTGCTCCGCCGCTCTTCCCTGCAAATCGGCACCCTTTCCTGCGCACTGCTACCAGGTATTGCCCTGGCTATCCTGTTATTCGGTCTATTCCAACTGAGCATTCTGCTGGGAGCAGTACTGGCCGGTCTCATGGTAGGACTCGGGTCACTCTTTGTCTCCCGCACCTCGCGCATGGACCAGGATACGGCGCTTTCCGTCCTGCACACAACCGCCTTTGCTCTGGGCTATATCATTCTCATCAGACTCGGTTTGCAACAAAAGGTGGATGACTGGCTCTTCGGCAACATCATGAGCATGGGTGATGCTGATTTATGGATTTCCTATTTCATTGGCGCAGCGGCCGTTCTGCTTATCACAGCCATGCAGCGGCCTCTGCTCATCACTCTTTTCGACCCGCGGGCCGCTGTTGCCATGGGCATCCCTACCCGGGTTCTCAACTACGCCGTATTTGCCCTTATCATTCTGGTTCTCGTCTCCTCACTACAAGCGGTTGGCGCTTTCCTGACTCTCGGGCTGATGGTTGCCCCTGCCGCCACCATGTACATGCTCACCAACCGCGCTTCCTGGCTCTTCTGGGGTGGCGGCATCATAGGCGGACTTGGGTCCATAGCAGCCTTTTTCCTATCTTTCCCCCTGGGCTGGCACATGGGAGCCACCATCATCGTCGTTCTGGGGACTCTGTTCCTCCTGGCCTACATTTTCTCCCCCAGATATGGTCTTCTGCAGCGGTGCAGAAAATAATCCCGCCCCTCCTGCGGGCATTACGTCTTTTCTGCTTGCACCGGGATGGGGTATATGGTAGTATGATGCGCGTATGAAAATCTCACTTTCTCCCCGCTCTACCAAAGGTTTCACCCTGATTGAGCTGATTATTGTCATTGCGATTCTGGCAGTTCTCTCCAGCATCGCCTACCCCACCTATATGAGCATCCAGGCCAACGCTGCCCGTACTGCTGCCAAGAAGAGCTGCACGGATATCGTAGCTGCTGTGGAAAGCTTCAAGCAGGATAACAATGGCATGCTCCCCTACAATAACGAAATGGTGGAGCCCGATGACAAAGACCAGATGTACCTGACCACCACCGCCGGCCAGGACGCTGATATGATCAAGATTCTCACCAACCGTGAAGGTGATGATGTCGAGCGCCGCCTGAACTCAACCCGCTCCATCTACCTGCGAGCCGATGAACAGGAACAACCCAAGGAGGGTCTCTTCGTTGATTCAATCGGAGATATTCACTTCTACGATGCCTGGGGCAAGCCTTTCCACATCATCCTCTGCGAGGAGGAAGACGGCGCCATTGACCCCTTCACCTCCCGCCGCTACCGCGGCAAGAATTGCCTTGTGTATGGTACCGGCCCCGATGGTGAAGGCATTGCTGTCATTGACCAGCCCGAAACCGGCAAAAAGGGCAAGAAAGGCAAAAAGATGAGTAAGGCAGAGAAGAAAGCTGCCGCAGAAGCCGCTGCAGCCGCAGCTGAGCTTATGGAAGAATTCCTGGAAGACAACGTATATTCCTGGAAGAACCAGAAATAATTAATGAACCAATACATCACAGACGACGTTCGTCTCACGGGCATTCGCCCGCTGATATCACCCGCCATTCTCATGGAGGATTTTCCGGCCTCACCGGAAGCCACCCGCATGGTGTTTGAAACCCGCCACGCCTTTCAGGACATTCTGAAAGGCAAGGATGACCGGCTGGCAGTCATTGTGGGGCCCTGCTCCATCCATGACACCAAGGCAGCGCTTGAATACGCAAAACTGCTGGCAGAAGCCTCCAGAAAGTATGAAAAGGATCTGCTGCTCATTATGCGCGTGTACTTTGAGAAGCCCCGTACTACCGTTGGTTGGAAAGGGCTTATCAACGACCCCTTCATGGATGAGACATACAACATCAACAGCGGACTCCGCATGGCTCGCGGACTGCTCGTGCAGCTCTCTGAAATGGGCGTACCAGCCGCTACAGAATTCCTGGATGTTATCACCCCGCAGTATATCAGCGATCTCATCGTCTGGGGAGCCATTGGCGCCCGCACCACCGAAAGCCAGGTACACCGCGAGCTGGCCAGCGGCCTTTCCATGCCCATCGGCTTCAAGAACGGCACCACAGGCTGCGTACAGATTGCGGTTGATGCCATTGTCTCCGCAGAGCATCCGCACTGCTTCCTTTCGGTAACCAAGCAAGGCGTATCAGCTATTGTATCCACCAAAGGCAACGAAGGCTGCCACCTGATTCTGCGCGGCTCCACCGATGGCCCGAACTATGCCCCGGAACACGTGGAAAACGCTTGGAACACCCAGCAGAAAGCCGGCATTTCCAATCGCATCATGATTGACTGCTCACACGGCAACAGCCACAAGGACTGGAAACAGCAACCCGTGGTTGCCACCAGCGTAGCAGAGCAACTTGCCGCAGGGGCTGACCACATCGGCGCGGTCATGATTGAAAGCAACCTCTGCTCAGGCAACCAGAAATACGGCGCCGATATGAAATACGGCGTAAGCATCACCGATGCCTGTATCGACTGGAACGGCACGCTGGGTATGTTCGACATACTGGCCGCCGGTGTTCGAGCCCGCCGCGCCAAGCTGGCAAAGTAATATCCAGGGCTACGCAAAACTTCAAGACCCCGGAACCGTTTCGGTATCCGGGGTTTTCTGTTTCCTCACTTCATGCGGTGAATCCAGATGTGCAGACGGCGGCACATACGCATCCAGAACACACAGAACCCGCGCAGAAACACCACAACCAGCAAGGCCAGCCCCCCTATACCCAGACCGGAAGCCCAGCCATGCACCTGCCAGCCGGCCACAGCGCACCCAGCCGCCACCGGCAAGCCCAACAGCACCGCCAGCAAATACAGCCAGAGAGCCCGCCGCTGCCGCCCCATGCAGGCGGAAGTAAAACTGCAGATACAGAATCCGAATATAGTCAACACAGCAGGCATAAACTCAATCCACATGCTACACCACCCCGGCGCAGGAATCAAGAAAAATCGGTAGAGCACAGGGGCGTTTCTTGACCTGATGCTCCAAATATGCTACATTTCACCCCGTTATATGGCAGAATCCCTTTACACACGCATGGCGGACAGCCCCGTCACCAGCTATGACCTCTCCCTGCGCCCGCCGGCATTCAGCGAATTCTGCGGTCAGGAAAAAGTGAAGGAGAGGCTCATGCTCATGGTAGAGGCCGCCCGCATGCGCGGAGACGTGCTCGACCATGTGCTCCTCAGCGGACCGCCCGGACTGGGCAAAACCACCCTGGCTAATATCATAGCCAGCGCCGTAGGGCACAGGCTGCACACCACCAGCGGTCCCCAGATTGAAAAGGCCGGAGACCTTGCCGGCATTCTCACTAACGTGGAAAAAGGTGATGTTCTCTTCATCGATGAAATTCATCGTCTGCACCCGGCTATTGAGGAATACCTGTACCCGGCCATGGAGGATTTCCGGCTCGATATCATCATCGACCAGGGCCCGAATGCCCGCTCGATTCAGCTGAATCTGCCCAAGTTCACCCTGGTGGGCGCCACTACCCGTGCCGGCATGCTCACCGGACCGCTGCGCTCGCGCTTCGGGCTGGTGAACAGGCTGGATTACTACTCTGCAGATGAACTCTGCCAGATTCTGCACCGCTCTGCCGGGCTGCTGGACATTGATTTAGCCCAGGCCGGAGCCTTGGCCATTGCCCGCCGCTCCCGTGGCACGCCCCGCGTAGCCAATGCCCTGCTCCGCTGGGTGCGGGACTATGCCCAGGTGCGGGCCGATGGCCGCATTACCGCAAAGGTAGCCCAGGCCGCCTTGGGCATGATAGATATTGATGATGATGGTCTGGACGAGATGGACAAGCGCCTGTTGGAGACCATCATCTACAAATTCGCCGGAGGCCCGGTGGGACTTTCATCACTGGCCGTAGCGGTGGGTGAGGATGAATCCACCATCGAAGATGTACACGAGCCTTTCCTTATCATGCAGGGCTACATCAAACGAACGCCGCGCGGGCGCGAGGCCATGCCCGCAGCGTATCAGAAACTGGGCGCTGTGCTGCCCGGCGGCCAGACCGAGCTTGGATTATGAAATACGTTTATGCCATACTCCTGCTCTGTGTATTCTGGCTTACCGGCTGCCAGCAGCAGATGATGCAGGCACAGGTGCGCGATTCGCGCATCGTGGTGCTGGATATCGGACACTACTACCACCCGCAGCGTGGTGGTCAGGGGGCTCGCACACCGGATAAACGCTACGGCAGCATTGAGGAATGTGAATTCTGGTATCGCTACGTGAGCCATACCGCTCGCGTCATCGAACGCGCCGGTTACCAATGCCGCATCTGCTGCCGCGGTTCTTTGCCGACAGATAAAAAGCTCGCCGAAATCGCCATCCGCGAAGGGGTACACCATGTAAACACCCCGGAACCGAATGCAATCTACCGCTCCAAGCACCATCCGCACCGCATGGCGGTGGGTATGCTGAGCACGAATTACGCGCTCGACCAGAAACCAGCCGCCGTGGTCTACCTGCACCACAACAGCATGACTAATTACTGGATGGTGTACAACAAGGGAGCCATCTACTGCAACGAAGCGGGCAGCGTTCTGGCCTTATCAGTTGCCAAATTCATCACCGATACCATATACGACAAAGGCGGCATGCCCAACCATGGTGTTCCCTGCGGTGTCATTCTCCGCAATGACGGGCGCAAAGGCGGCGGCGACTGGCTCAACGCCTGCAACGAATCATACGTGCCGGCCATCATTACAGAAGCCACGTTCCTCTCCAACCCGGAGCACGCCAAATTTCTTTCCCGAAAAGAAAATGCCATCCGCTATGCAGAAGCCATCGGCCACGGCGTAGTCAATTTCCTCAATTCCCGCTAGGCAGCAGCTCCAGCAGAGAACGCACCCGGGAACCGGGCAGATTTCCCAGTTCCATACGGCTCATTACGTAAGCAAACGATAAGCCTGTACCCGGAGAGCAGAATGCATGGCTTCCCCCCGCGCCGGCATGCCCGAATCCGCCACCGGGAAAAAGGAGCGCAGGTTCACACATGGCGCCACAGGTGAAAGCGGTGGGCTGCTGCAAGGTGTTATCCCAGCCGCTGCATTGCGGGGTAGTGAGCCACTCCCGCACATCGGCGGGGATAAAATCAGTAAGAAGAAGCTGGTAGAACTGAGCCAGGCCACGAGCACTGGCCACACCGCCCTTGGCGGGGCTGGCACATTGCCAGGCCGCCGGAGTGCTCATCTCCCTGGGGGTACCATACCCCACAATGCTGTGAAACGCCCGGTAAACGTCTGAATTTACATCAAAATACTTCTGATAAAAAGCATCCTGCTGCATATAGCCCGGTTGAATACGCGGTGCCTGCAGCTGCGCGACGCGATGAAACTCTGCCTCCGGCACCCCGATATAGAAATCCAGCCCGTGCGGGCGACGGATGCGATGCTCCCAGAAAGCCCCTACGCGCATGCCAGTAAGCTCAAGCATGAGGATATCCACCAGAGGGCCGAAGGTCTGAGGGTGGTAACCATGCTGCGGAGGCAGCCATGCAGGAGTGCTGTGCTCGATGGCAGCGCGGCAGGCCTCTAAATCCTCCAATGGTGCTGGCTCAGCCAGTGCAGCCAGACCACACTGATGCGAAAGCAACTGCCCCATTGTACAGTGCGGCGCCGGAAACGCAGGCCAGATATCGCCCACCTCTAGCTCCGGGCCGCGGCAGAAATCATGCAGCGCCAGTAGCAGACAAAGCGCCGATGCCGGCTTGGTTGCGGAAAACACAGGCACAAGCGAATCCTCTGCCCAACCATCATAGAGGCTTAATATCTCCTGCCCATGCAGCCAGACAGAAACAGATGCCCCGCCCACGAGATTCTCGCGGAAGCGGCGTTCGAACTCCCCTGCCCAGTCAACCTGCATATGGCGTTATTCCTGTAACAATTGCGTAGTTATCCTCCACGCGAAAATGCACCTCAAAGGGTTTCAGAATAAGGTGATACACGCGCTGGGAATCCTGCTGGTAGGCCGGTCGCGGATCCTGGGCCAGGGTTTCCTGCAGGGCGGCTACCCATTCTGGCGTGGCGTGGGCGGGTAATTTATCCGGCAGCTGCACGCGGAGCGGTTCCCAGGGAATCTCCGTGAACCCGCTGGAGGCTCCGGGAATGGAATCAGAATAGGGTACGTAGGGCTTGATGTCGAAGATGGGTGTGCCGTCCACCATATCAGCCCCGGAAACGCGGAGCACCGGCCCCGGCTCCACGGAAAGAAGCTTAACGACGGAAAGCCCCAGTCCATTCGGTCTGAAAGGAGAACGCGTGGCAAAGACCCCCAGACGTGTATTGCCGCCCAGACGCGGCGGGCGCACCGTCGGATGCCACTCACTCCCATTGCAATGAAACTGCCAGATGAGCCACAGGTGAGAAAAATCGGCAATACCACGCACACAATCTTCATTTCTGTATGCGGGTTCAAACACAATCTCACTCACCACATGCGGCGCCAGATTTCCCTGGCGCGGCACCCCGAATTTTTCAGCATAGGGGCTGCGGATGTATGCAATGGGGTGCATTTCAGACATTGAAGAAATCACGCAGCACCTGTTCGTATACCGGGCGCTTGAAATCAGGAAGGGAGCTGAGGTCAACCTCATTCGGAAGCACCCACTTGTAATCCCGGAATTCCTTATTGTCAAGCCATGGCTCAGCAGCGTCACTATGCATGAGGCAGAGGAAGTAGTGCTGCTCCTGCCCCGCATAGGGAATACCACGCTTAAGAAATACTCGTTCTCGCTCCTTGGGTGGGTAATCATACCGGTACGGCCCCCGGGCATCTATCACCTCGTACTCATTCGGGCGGAACCCGGTTTCCTCCATACCCTCGCGGCAGGCGGCATCCATCGCGGATTCCCCCTTCTTGATACCACCCTGCGGAAACTGCCAGGCGCCTGCCGGTTTCACGCGCTCGCAAAGTAGCACACGTCCATCCGAACGCTGGTAGATGATAGCTGCATTAGGGCGGTAAAGTTCAGTAGTTCCAGGCATATGTAAACTGGTGTGTGTGCGGTCATTCTATCACTCTTCCCCTGGCAATGCAAGAATATCTTGTCACTTGACTAGTCACCGGAAAATATGGTAATCTAATGGCCATGAAGCACCCCCTGTTGCTACTCCTGATTCTGCTGGGAAGCCAACTGTTTTTCTCATGCAGCCAGACACGGAGCCAGAAGGAGACAGACCAGCCACAATCTGCAAAGGCGGACATTCCACCGCCCTTGTATCTGGGTACTGTGCACCAGGTTTTCCCCTCCGATAACTTTGCCCTGATTCGCATCATCGGTCCCCGGCCGGGCGAAGGCACAGTACTAGTCACCCACCCCGAGGATGGCTCCACTTCCCGTGTCGGCAATCTGGTTGTTTCCTCTGCCATGCACGCCCGCAACAGCATCATTGCCGCAGACATACGCGCCGGTGTTGTCATGCGCGGTGACAGAGTGTACAAGTACCGCAGCATTTCAACTGCCCCGGCAGAAGAGGAAACTCCCACCCTGGAACCAGAGGAACTCACCCTGAGCGGAGAGGAAATTGACCTCGGTTACATGCCACCGGAGGTACGTGCCCGCCGCGAACGCAATGCCAGGCTCGCGGCAGAGGCAGCTGCTCAACCAGCCCCCGCCCCGGATGAGGTTATTTCACAGTCGGAATCGCCGCTTCCTGCAGAAGATGATGACGATGCGGGCGATGCTCCCATGCCCGATATCCCTACACCTACCGGCATGCCGGGACTGGATGAAATTCCCGACACTATCAGCGGCTGGGATTCCATGTAACCATTTTACACCATGAGATTTCAATACTATGTAGATGAGGAAGGTGAGAGCACCATAGGCCTGTGGGTTCCTAAACGCGGTTGCTTCATCGATGTCACAGCTCAGGATGAACAGCTCTGGGCAGCCATGCTCCCCGATGGCAAAAAATTACGGAAGGAAATCGAAACATGGATTTCCAAAGGAGCGCCAGATGGAGTGCCGGTAGACCCAGAAGGCCTCGCTATCTCCAGCGCACTGCATGTACAGCCCTGCACCCTGGCCTGCCTCGGCAAGTGCTACGCCGACCACGCCCGCGAATTCAGCGGAGACGCACCGGCTGAACCATCTCTCTTCCTGAAGTCCACCTCCGCCATCTCATCCGACCTTTCCTATGTCCTGAATCCGCAGGGAGCAACCAAACTCGATTATGAAGTGGAACTGGCCGTTGTGATTGGCGACACCCTGCACCGCGCTACAGAAACAGAAGCCCGCCGAGCCATTGTTGGATACACCCTCATGTGCGATTATTCCGAGCGGTCCTACCAGCTGGAGCACGGTGGGCAATGGACAAAAGGCAAAAGCTACGACACCTTTGCCCCATTTGGTCCTGTTCTCGTCACAAAGGACGAAATCCCCAACCCGGATAATCTGGAACTGGAACTGAAAGTCAATGGTGAAACCCGCCAGAAAGCCAACACCTCACAACTCATCATGCCGGTAGCACAGCTGGTGGCCTATGTATCGCAATTCATGACGCTGAACCCGGGAGATATCGTTTCCACCGGAACCCCCGGTGGGGTCGGGCTTGGCATGAATCCTCCTTCTTACCTGAAACCGGGTGATGTGGTAGAGTTCAGTTGTCCGGCCATAGGTAGTGTCACCCAGTTGGTTGAGGATGAATAAAAGTATTGCTTTTCAAACGGCATCTGCTACAATACCGCGCACACGAAACCACACACACACACATACATACACACTGCATCATGAAAGCACTCGTAACAGGAGCCGCCGGCTTTATCGGATTTCACGTAACCAGCCGTCTGCTGAGCCGTGGCTACAAAGTCGTTGCCATCGATAACCTCTGCAACAACAAAGACCTTGAACTCAAGTATGCACGTCTGAACATGCTGGGAGTATCTGCCGGGGAACTTGAACCACTTAAGGAAATCAACGGCGTCAACGGATTCCGCTTCATCATGATGGATGTGCTCGACACAGACTCCCTCAACACACTCTGCAAGCAGGAAAGCTTTGATATCATCGTTCACCTGGCGGCTATGACTGGCAGCGCCACCGCCAACATGAAGCCAACGGCGTTCCACACAACCAACGTAACCGGCACCATGAACATGCTGGAGGTGGCCCGTCTTTACGGAGTGCAGCACTTCTTTTTCTCCTCCAGCTCCACCGTATACAGCGCACTCGCCCAATCTCCGCTGCAGGAAGACGACCATGTAGACACCCCGCTGAACATGTATGCCGCCACCAAGCGCTCCGCAGAACTACTCTGCTACACCTATTCCAAGGCATACGGCATGCCTATCACCATTTTCCGTCTCTTCAGCGTGTATGGTCCCTGGTGCCGCCCGGATTCCGTTCCCATGCAGCTTGCAGACCGAATCATGAAAGGCCGCCGCATCCGCATCATGAACAACGGCCACATGGTGCGGGACTTCACCTACATTGATGACCTTCTGGAAGGCATGGAAGCGGCTCTTTCCAGCCAGCCATATGCAACAAACGGAGTACCCTATGCCCTGTACAACGTAGGCCGAGGCAAACCTGTTTCGCTCATGGCATTCACCCAGGCCATGGAGCACGCACTAAGCCGCACCACCGAAGTGCAGATGGATCCCACCTCCCCTCTCTCTGTCGGTGAACTGGTTGAGATGTATGCAGACAACTCCAAACTGGAACGGGAACTGGCATACTCCCCCGTGTGGGATTACGAAGAAGCCCTGCCTCGCTTTGCCGATTGGTTCCTGGAGCACTACGGAAAGACATTCCACATGTAAGCCCCCCCTTTCCCTTTTAAACAACCTGCGATATATTCGTGTCCCCTCACTTCTACAATCTCGCCAAGAAATTCCTGTTCTGTCTGGATCCCGAAACAGCCCACAAGCTCACGCTGGCAGGGCTGCGCACCGCTGAGCACCTGCGACTGCTCCCCGCCCTGGTGGGAACAAGCCCGGTAAATGACCCCGTAACCATCATGGGACTTCAATTCCCCAACCGCGTGGGGCTTGCCGCCGGCATGGACAAAGAAGCAAACACCGTAGCCGCATTCGGGCACCTTGGGTTCGGCTTTGTTGAAGTCGGCACCCTCACCCCGCGCCCCCAGCCCGGCAACCCCAAGCCGAGACTCTTCCGCTGCATCCCCCAGCAAGCTATCATCAACCACATGGGTATCAATAACCCCGGTGTGGATAAAGGCGTGGAAAACCTCCGCCGCACGCGGCGCTTCAATGGTGTGCTCGGGGTCAACATCAGCAAAAACAAAGTGACTCCCAATGCCGAGGCTCACCAGGACTACCTCGCATGCCTCCGCGCTGTGTGGGATGTGGCAGACTACGTTGCCATCAACTTCTCCTGCCCGAATGTTCCCAACCTGCAGGACCTGGCAAAGGCTGACAGCGCCGCAGACCTCCTCGCCCTCATGAAGAGCGAACAGGCCAATCTTTCCAGCGAAACCGGCCGCTATGTCCCGCTGGTCATGAAAGTATCCCCGGATATGAGTGAAGCGCAGATTCGCGACCTCGCCCGTGTTTTCCAGGACAGCCAGCTTGATGGCCTCATCTGCACCAACACCACAACCACCCGCACCGGCGTGGAATCATCCCCTCATGCCAGCCAGAGCGGCGGCATGTCCGGCAAACCGCTTTACGACCGCGCCAACGAAACCCTGGAAGCCTTTGCCCAGGAACTGAAAGGCAGCATACCCATCATTGGAGTAGGTGGCATTACCACACCGGAAGACGCTGTCAGAAAAATCAAGGCCGGCGCCTCACTAGTACAGCTCTATAGTGGGTTCATCTACAACGGCCCCCCCCTGGTGCATGCAGCCGCACTTGCCATCCGCGAGCAATGCCCGGTTTCCCAAGTCTGAACCTACACAATTCAGAAGCTCCCGCAACACGGGAGCTTTTTTTCTTAGTAAACAAAGATTTTCCACTCCAGCAACAATTTGGGGTTTGCAAAAAGAGGGAGAACATGATAGTATCGCATGCGAGATACGATATCCCCCCCTTTTTCGTCATGAAAAAAACATTCTTCATACTGCTTGCATTGACAGTCTCCCTGGCTCAGGCTGACCCGGTGTACAACATCACGCTCACCTCCGGAGAAAGCTTCACCAACTGCACCGTTGCGGAAAAAAGCGAAACCGACACCAAGTTCACTGGCACCGATAAGGACGGCAAGCAGGTCGACAAGACTGTTCCCAATGCCGAAATCTCGGCCATGAATGAAGCCGCTGCCCAGAAAGCAGAAGCCACCCAGGCTGAGGGCGAGCGGCGGGGCGATGAAAAAGCGGCTGATGCCACGCTGCGTCTGCGCAACAAACTTGCACAAATGGATGAGGCCATGGCTAAAATCACCAAGCCCACACGTGCGCTGGTTTCCCAGACCACGAACGTTAAACGCCGCATCACCAGCCAGCTGGAAAATATGGATCGCAAGGCCCTTGAAATTGAGAAGCTACAGGCAGATTTCAACGCAGCCGGTGCGGCAGATTACACTTTCGACAAAGTCACCGCCGACCAGCGGGATCTTTATGTCCGCGATGCACAGGCTGCCTACAAAGCCATGCGGGTCGATATGAAACAGAAAAAAGGCAGCCGCAAGATCGGCGGCCTTGATAAGTTTGAAATCATGAGTGAGCGCTACCAAGGCATTCCTGAATATAAAAGCGCACACAAGTACTACATCAAGACCCTGAAAGCACTTGAAAAGAAATGGACAGCCATGCTCAACAAAGAAAACGCCTCCCGCAAGCGTTTACCGGATACTAAGAAGCAGGCCATGGCCGCCCTCGACAAGCGCCAGCTCGAAGAAGTTCAGACAAAGCTCAAGGAAAGTGGCGAAGATACCGCCCTGGTGTGGATAAACCCCACCCCGCGTAACGCGCTGATGCTCACCAACGGCATCCGCCGCGTACAGGATGTATTCCGCAGAACCGACCGTATCGAATTGCATGAGGCCGTAGGCACCGTACCTGCTCTCCTTTCCGAATTCTGGGCTAAGATGGATACGGTACGAGACCACATGATTCATGGCCGTCTTGATGCCGCAGAGGATGAACTCCGTGGCATTGAGGCCTACAACACCATCATGAGCCTCAGAAAAGAATTCCTGCCCAACGAATACCGCAACCCGCTCCGTGACCAATACAAAGACATGCAGAATGAAATCACGAAGCGCAAGCGTGCCTACGACCGTCTCAAAGCCTCGCTCGAACGCTCTACCGCAGCTCTGGACCGCATGACTACCAACGCAGAAGCCCAGATTGACGGAGCCATGGAAGCGGTACAACAGGCTCTTGATTCCGACATTGGAGAAAACACCATGGAAACTGACCTGCCGGAAGAAAAACCCGCCCCCGAGCAGCCCGCAAGCGAGCAGGCTCCTGCCGGGCAACCCACTGTAGAAGCCCCCGCTGCCGGGCAACCTACTGCAGAAGCCCCCGCTGCCGGGCAACCCGCAGCAGAGCAACCCGCAGCAGAGCAACCAGCAGCAGAGCAACCAGCAGCCCAGTAAATCCAGGCAACAAAGGTCATGAAGAACCTTTACCTCAGCGTGCTCTGCCTGGCCGTACCGGCAGTTGTTGCCGCACAGGAATCGACACTTACTCCCGCCGTGGAGAAAGCGTTCGAATTGTATTGTTCACTTCCCTCTGTATTGGTACCGGTGCTTCAGGAAGCCACTAGCAAAACCAGTGCAGATACCGCAGCAAAAAAACTACCCGCCACATACCCGGCCATCTTCCAGGCCAGAGAAGCAATTCGCAACATTCCGGCGCTGACTGCGCAGCAGAATCAGGCCGTGCAGGAACGATACGCCCTGAGAATGCGAACCGAGTGGGCTCGCATGTACGCAGAGATAGAGCGTCTGCGCATAGCACGTTGCTACGAATCCATGAGTTTGTGGAAAGAATTCCGCACCATGTGCATGATGATTGAAAAATGAAGCTACTGAACTCCATCATTCTTGTTATCGCCGCCACGGGGGGCGCAGTTCTGGCCGCCCCCATTGAAGAGACACCAACAAACGGAGCAGAACAAGTTCAGCTGCCGGAGGGCGAAAAGCGGCTTCGCCGGGGCATCATCCTCCTCAGCGAGCTCTACCAATGCATGGCTCAGGTCAACAACAAAGCCACAGCAGAAGCCGCCGTTCCCAAAATCATGCAGCTCAATGAAGAATTGCAGAAATGGACTCAGGCATTTAACAATCTGCCCCCTCTTACTGAACCGGAAGTCCTCCTGTACGAAGACCGCTACCTGCCCATCATCCGCAAAATCAACAATCTGATCAAGGATCAGGCAGACCGCCTCGGCGCTGCAGAATACTACGGATCCATCAACCTGCCCGCAGCCCTGGTGCGTACAGCCCAGGTCGGGCACTGACTTTTACCACTCAACACACATACACAACTATGGCTACCATTCGTCCCTTTGCCGCTATTCGTCCCCCCAGGCAGTATGCAGAACAAGTCTCCTGCCTGCCTTACGATGTCATGAACCACTCCGAAGCCTGTGCCATGGCTGCGGGCAACGCCTCCTCCTACCTCCATATCTGCCGCGCTGATATCGACACCAGCGAGGAAGAAATCCATGATGCCATCACCTATGAAAAAAGCTCCCGGAACCTGCAGGATTTTCTCCGCAAGGGTTTCCTGGTGCGCGAAGAAAAGCCCTGCTACTACATCTACCGCCAGATGATGTGGGGGCGCGTGCAGACAGGCATTGTGGGCTGCGCCAGCGTAGATGAATACCTGGATAACACCATCAGGAAACACGAACTTACCCGCAAGGAAAAGGAACTCGACCGAATCAATCACTTCGACGCCTGCTCCACGCAGACCGAGCCTGTATTCCTTGCCTACCGCAAGCATGAGGGTATTGCAACCATCATCCGCGAGTGGATTAAGTTCCACAAACCGGAATACGAATTCACCAGCGATGATGGAGTAACCCACCTGCTCTGGCCGGTAACAGATGATGAAGCCATTGCCGGCATCCGCCGGGGATTTGAAGAGGTTCCCACCCTCTACATTGCAGATGGGCACCACCGCACAGCCAGCAGTGCAGCCGTATCAGCCAAGCGCCGCACCGAACATCCGGACTACACCGGAGAAGAAGAATTCAACTACCTCATGGCCGTAACCTTCTGCGATGAAGACCTCTTCATCATGGATTACAACCGCGTGGTATTTGATCTCAATGGCATGAGCGAGAAAGAATACCTCACCACCATTAGTGATAAATTCTCTATTGTCCCCGCAGCTCCTGGCAAACCATATGCCCCCAGGGCCAAACACGAATTCGGCATGTTCCTGGGTGGCAAATGGTATAGCATCACCGCCAGGGAGGGCACCTTCAACTCAACCCATCCCATCGAAAGCCTCGACTGCGCCATCCTGCAAAGCAACCTGCTGGCCCCCGTGCTGGGTATCACAGACCCGCGCACCAGCGAACGCATCGACTTCGTGGGCGGAATCCGCGGCCTGAGCGAGCTGGAAACCCGTGCCGGCACCACCGGAGTGGCCTTCTCACTCTACCCGGTCACCATGGCAGATCTCTTCAACGTGGCCGACAGCGGCGAAATCATGCCGCCCAAATCCACATGGTTTGAACCCAAACTGCGCAGCGGTCTTTTTGCGCACGAAATCGAACGCTAACCCCCTTCTCTACAGTCTATATGAAAATACTCATTCCCACTAAGCTGGACAAAGCCGCAGCCGCCACCCTCAGCGCTGCCGGATACGATGTCATCCAGGATGATTCAGCTCCCATAGAGGAACTCGTTGCAGCCAATCCCGATGCTGCGGGCCTCATTGTACGTTCCGAAAAAGTCACCGCCGACATCATTGATGCCCTGCCCGGCCTCAAATGCGTCATTCGCGCCGGAGCCGGCTTCGACAACATCGATTACGTATACGCGCGCACCAGGGAAATCGATGTCATGAACACCCCTGGCGCTAACTCCAATGCCGTAGCAGAAGAGGTTATCGCCATGATTCTGGCCGCCTACCGCTATGTGGTACCGGCAGATAACACCACCCGTGCTGGTGAGTGGAACAAGAAAAAATACATGGGTTGTGAACTTACCCACAAGACCGTGGGCATCCTGGGACTCGGCAACATCGGCCGCCTGCTCGTCAAACGTCTCCAGGGCTTTGAATGTAAAGTGCTCGGGTACGACCACTTCCTCTCAAAGCAGCGAGCCCTCAACATCGGCGCCATTCCTACTGAGATTGAAGAAATTTTCACAGAAGCAGATATCATCTCCCTGCATGTTCCCGGTGGCCCCGCCACCCGCAACCTGATTAACGCCGCGCTCATCGGCAAGATGAAGGACGGAGCCATGCTCATCAACTGCTCCCGCTATGGAGTGGTAGATGAAGACGCCATCCGCGCGGCCCGTGCCGCCGGCAAGAACATCATCTACTGCACAGATGTGCACCCCAAGGACACCGCAGCCATGCAGCCCAGCGCCGATGTGGCCGATATCATGCTGCCACACCTGGGAGCCAACACTCGCGAAGCCAACAAAAACGCAGCCATGCGCGCCGCCAGGCAGATGATTGACTACTTCACCAGCGGTGACACCTCCTGCGTCATTAATGCCGAACGCCCGGCGGATCTGCACCCGGCCCAGCTCCAACTGGCTGCCATGCTCGGCCAGCTCTGCTACCGAGTGGGCGATTGCAAACCCATCCGCAAGATTGAATGCACCTTCTACAACAACCTGCGCTCATTCCGCAAGTGGTTCACCCCGTGGATTCTCCAGGGAGCCGTGCCCGGTGCTGAGCGTGGGCTCATGCCGGCCGCTGCAGAAACATCGTTCCGAGAACACGGTATCGTGTACAAGGCTCTCGAACCCAAGGATGACAAACACTACGATGATGCACTCACCATCAATATCCACATGGAGGTAGACGGACACCAGATTGAGAGCAGCGTGCGCGGTATGGTGGTGGATGGTACTCCGGTTGTCTCCCGCATCATGGAATTCGACCACCTGTATGCCGCCCTGGCCGGCAACACTCTCATTCTCCGCTATGCAGACCGCCCCGGTGTCGTGGCCACCATTGGTCAGGCGCTCTCCCAGGCCGGCATCAACATCGAGAACATAGTAGCCCCTACCGACCATAAGAGCGGTGATTCCCTTGCTCTCATCAAAACCAATATGCCGGTTTCTGATGATCAGGTACAGGATATCGCCAAGGCCATTTCTGCAAAACTGGCTTTCGCTATCTCAATGTAAAAGCGAGTCTCTTACATTCAGCAAAAACCCCGGCAAGCAATGTACGAGCCGGGGTTTTTCTTATTCAGATATTTTCATTCAGAGCACATCAGCCCACTCCGGGGCTGGCTGGGGAGCCCCCAGCGCGCAGATCCGGTCAATCATCGCATCCCACTTATCCTGCCCCTGCAGAATATCAATGTGAATGCGCAGGAAATAAATCGGCACGTCCATCTCACCTGGGCGTAGGAAACGCACGGCATCCTTCTCCGTGGTAACAATCATATCCATGGCGCGCTCTGCGCAGCGCTCCACAAAGGCATCCAGGTCTTCCTGGTCAAACCAGTAATGGTCAGGATAACTGCGGCGGATTTCCACGTTTGCCCCCAGAGCCTCCACCAGATTTTCAAAACTCTCAGGGCGGGCAATTCCACTCAGGCATGCCACATACTTACCCTTGAGCGCCTCCAGCGGCAGCTGCTCACCTGTAAAAATATTCTCCAGCAGCACAGGAGCATGATTCGTTACAATGATATCAGCCACCTTATTATACTTGCGAATGGTGGCAATCAATTCATCCTGGGGTTTTCCCTCGCTCTTAGTCAGAATAATATAACTGGCACGCTTCAGGCTGGCGCGGGGCTCACGCATCGTACCGCGTGGCAACAGGGCGCCGGTACCGAAAGGAAAGCCACAGTCCACCAGCACAATATCAATCTCATGCTTCAGCTTCAGGAACTGCATACCATCATCCAGAATCAGCGTGTTGCAGCCCAACTGTTCGATGGCGAAAATGCCGGACTTCACGCGGTCCTTATCCACCAGCACCGCCACATTATCCAGATTACGCGCCAGCATGAATGGTTCGTCACCTGCATAAAGCGGGCTCAGATAACGAGTCACACCATCGCTCGCAATCTTCGGTATACGTTTCACTCTTTTACCATCCTTATCCAGCCACACCTGTGGTTTTTCCAGGTCATGGCTCTTGTAGCCGCGCGTCAGAATAGCACACCTGCGCCCACGCGCCGCCAGACTGCGGGAAAGAAGCTCCACTACGGGGGTCTTACCTGTACCACCCGCCGTTATATTCCCCACACTCACCACAAATGTGCCAAGATAGTGCACCGTCTTAATGCGGCGGCGAAACAGAAACAGGCGCACCTGCACCAGAATCCAGAAGAAAAAGGAAGCACACCGCAGCAGACAACGCATCATCCACGCACGGAAACCACGGGCGCGACCGAATACCACCTCGGTCCCCCATTCTGCAAATTCCTCCGCGCGTGTCTTCATATCCCGCTATCCTAGCAGTTCCTCAGCAGCAAGTCAATATCAGAACTCGCAATTACGCGGCGTACGCGGGTACGGCAGCACGTCACGTATATTCTGAACCCCGGTTACAAACATGATAAGGCGTTCAAACCCCACACCGAAACCGGCATGTGGCACCGTACCGTAGCGGCGCAAGTCGTTATACCAGTAATATGCGTCCATATCCATGCCCATGCGCTCAATATTACCCTCCAGCACCTCCAATCGCTCCTCGCGCTGGCTGCCGCCGATAATCTCACCAATGCCAGGCACCAGCACATCCATGGCAGTCACCGTCCTGCCATCATCGTTGAGGCGCATGTAAAACGGCTTGATTTCCTTCGGGTAATTGTACACAATCACCGGGCACTTGAAATACTTCTCCGTCAGGAAACGCTCATGCTCGCTCTGCATATCCATACCCCAGTACGGCTTGTACTCAAAATTCTGGCCACTGGACTGCATGATTTCAATGGCCTCGGTATACGAGCAGCGAACAAAAGGCTTCCCGGCCACCTCCTCCAGGCGGGCTCGCAGCCCCTTATCCACAAACTTGCAGAAAAATTCAAAATCCCCGCTCTCGTCCGCCAGCATGGTGCGGGCAACATGCTTGATAAACGCCTCCGCAATATCCATATCTCCGTAAATATCACAGAAAGCCATTTCCGGCTCAATCATCCAGAACTCAGCCGCGTGGCGGGAGGTATTGCTATTCTCCGCACGGAAAGTGGGGCCAAAGGTATAGATATTGCTCAGTGCACAGGCAAAAGTTTCACCCTCCAGCTGGCCGGAAACCGTCAGATTCGCGGCCTTACCAAAGAAATCACTTTCATAGCTCTTATTCTCAGCCAGCGGATCCAGCGTTGTCACATGGAACATCTCACCCGCACCTTCGCAATCACTTGCGGTAATGATAGGCGTATGCACCCACACAAAATCCCGCTCCAGGAAAAACTGGTGCACCGCTGCGGCCATACGTGACCGTGTCCGGAAAATCGCACCAAACAGGTTCGTACGCGGGCGCAAGTGCGCAATCGTGCGCAGAAACTCTGGCGAATGCCCCTTCTTCTGCAGGGGATACGATTCCGGAGCCCCGCCCACCAGTCTGATTTCTGCGGCCTGAATTTCCCACCTCTGCTTGCCCGGGCTTTCCACCAGACGCCCCAGAATACTCACGGAAGCTCCCGTACTCATGCGCGAGATGTCCTCATAACCGGGTATCCCGGCATCTGCCACCACCTGAATGGAAGCCAGACTTGTGCCATCATTCACCTCCAGGAAAGAAAAAGCCTTCGAATCCCGACGGGTACGCACCCACCCCTCCACCAGAATCTGCTCCGCAGGAGCCTCGCTGGCCAACGCATGCTTCACCAATGTACGCTGAATCATAATATCTGCCGGAATTGTACCACCACACCAACCCCATGGCGAGCAAAAAAACCAGTATTGACAAACCCTCTCTCCCAGCGTATGCTCCCCCTCATGAACGCCGAATCCAAAGCCCTGGAATACTTCCACAAAGGATTTAACTGCGCCCAGTCTGTATTCGCCGCTTTTGCTGACCAGGTAGGCCTGAGCGAAGATGCAGCTCTGCGCTTTTCTTCGGCCTTCGGCGCGGGGCTCGGCCGCATGCGCGGCACCTGTGGCGCATTCTCCGGCCTCTGCATGGTGGCCGGCTTCTGCAAAGGGAACCTCTCTGGCAACCCGGACGAAAAAGAAATCATCTTCTCCCTCACCCGCCAGCTGGCAGAGGATTTCAAAGCCGAATTCGGCACCCTCACCTGCCGGGAGCTCCTCCACCTCGATGAAGAAATGGAAGTCTCTGCACGCCCCAACGAACGCACGTCCGCCTATTACGCAGCCCGCCCCTGCGAACAATGCGTGGCTTTCTGTGCCAGAAAAGCGCAGGAATTACTCACCAAAGCGGAACACACCTCCTCTTCTCCAGGGCTTCTCGCGTAGCGGAGCTATACGCTAACCGAAAGAACGAGAGGAAGAAGCTATGGTGCAACCGCTGATGGCCGCAGGGGATGATGCCTCGCAGCACCCCAACAAGAACCTGGCGAATCATGTGAGAAAGAACCTGCGGGAATATCTGTGTGTCTTATTCGGCTACAGTCATTCTGAATCTCCCATTGAACAGTAAACTGGCGCCCTTCATTCGACACTTAGGGAGCAAACTTAAGCTCCCTTTCTTGTGTTCATCAGGTGTGTGTGCGTGTTATATCACTCTATAGCCTCGAATCTCAATCCATTTTTGGCGCGATTTTGTAGAGTAGGCGGAGCGTGAGAAGTGTAAAATCAAATGCGTTTTTCGTTTATGTTTGACATATCATACGAAATATGTTAGCAATCGACGTGTTATGATTACCCCCTTGTTTTATCTTAAGCGTTTGAATGTGTTACTGTTATCCGTCCTGACACTAATCGCATCCCCACAGCTTGCCTATGCCGATGGTGATAAACCCGCCAAGGCTTCCAAGGGAAATAAGAAAAAAAAGAAAGGGGACAAAGGTAAAAGGGTTCGCAATAAGAAAAAAATTGTATTTGTATCTCCAGCCGCAAGCGATATCGAAAGTAAAATCCAGAAGCAAAAAGCAAAGAAGATCAAGATAACGCACAGAACAGAGAACACCAAAGCCACCGAGGATTTGTTGAATCTCGTTCAAAATGGAACTGATGACGTAGACGCCGCCAGGAAACTGATTGCCGAAGGTGCAAATGTAAATGCGCAAATCCATACTGGTGATTCTCTGCTCTGGTATGCCACAATGTATGGGAAAAACAAAATTGGAGCAGTCTTGATTGCAGCAGGAGCCGATGTAGACGCGGCAAACGAAACAGCTAAGCAAACTCCCCTGCAACGCGCCATTAAAGCCCGAAATACTGAAATGATTTCCTTGCTTCTTGATGCCGGGGCCGATACGAATAAGGAGGACATCGATGGAGATGGAGCGGCCAGCTACGCCGGACAATACGGTGTTTCTGTTGATATCTGGCAAAAACTTCTGGACGCAGGAGCAGATATACACGGCGTGCTCAAAACTCCACAAGTACGGAAAACCAAGCCCTCCCCCCTGATGTGGAGTGTCATTAAAGGAAATGTAGAAAGCACAGCTTTTCTCTTAAAAAATGGAGCAAACCCGAACTCCGCGTGTGGCATCCCCCCCGATGAAGAGACGCCTTTGAGCATAGCCATCCAAAAAAAGGATATAGCCATCACAAAACTGCTGCTTGCAGCAGGAGCAGAAACAAACACGCTTTCGCCAGCTATGAAACAGCAAATGCAGGAATTAATGAATTCTGCTCCCCGCACAGTGAACAAAAGCGATGAAAACTAAAAAACAATTTTTTTCGAATTTCTCTTGACGCAATACATAAAATCAGATATATTGGCCTCGTCTTCGGGACCGGACGTAAAACAGGTTCCCGGGCTCGAAAGGGTCCGATTCATAGGGTAGTTGGGCACCTGGGAGCTTTCGGGCTCCCAGGTGACTTCCTTTTACGGGGGCGGGGTCTGCCGCAGCGGTTTCCCCTTGTCTCTTATAGGGATTATTTAATCTAACATTCTCTATAACATTTAGCTTGCATAATCAGTCGTGTGTGTTACAATCCGCGCGCGGGGCGGTTCAACCCCGGGTTGTACAAGATGAATAAAACACTTCATATTGTAGCAACTTTAGTTGCTTATGTCATGCTCGCCGTGTCCCCGGCATGGGGCGCGGAATCCGCTACTGAACCTACGCAGCAAGGCAAAAAAGGCATCGCCTGTTTTGAGGATTTGCGCGGGCGGGTTCTGGCGGTTCCCTCCTCTACCGTTCAGGATATTTATGTGGAAGAGCATTACCCGGATATCAAGCTGGATCGTTTTGATACCGAAGCTGACATGATGCTCTCCCTGCAGCAGGAGAAGTGCGATGGCGCCATCATGGACGATGTTATCTGCTATGCCCTGGTGCGCAAGACCGAGGGCGTGACCATACTGCCGGACAGCCCGGTGCCGCCCTGCCAGATGGGCGTGGTATTCGGCAAGCACAACGCCGCGCTCTGCAAGCAATTCAACGCCTTTATCGCCCAGCTGAAAGCCAGCGGCGAGCTCCAGCAGATTATGGAGCGCTGGATTAAGCACTTTGACACGGCAGAGATGCCGGACCTCCCCCTGCCCACCCAGGGTGAGCCAATCCGCGTGGCCATGGAGCCCTGCACCGAACCCATCGTCTTCATCAAGAACGAAAAGATTGCCGGTTTTGATGCCGAGCTGGTGCAGCGCTTCTCCGTCTACATCAACCGCCCGGTGGAAATTGTGGAAATGGAGTACGATTCGCTCATCGCCTCCACCACTACCGGCAAGGCAGACATGGCGGCCTCCGGCATTCTCATCACCGATGAACGTGCCGAGAGTGTGCTTTTCTCCGATCCGTATTATGACAGTCACTCCCGCGTGGCCGTGCTCACCAAGAATGCGGATGCCTCCATTGTTGATGATAACGCCAGCGCGCAAAGCCTCGGCATCTGGGGCACCATCAAGCGCAGTTTTGTGCGCAATATCATTGAAGAGCGCCGCTATATGCTCCTGTGGGATGGTTTGAAAGTCACCGTCTACATTTCATTTTTCTCTGCCCTGCTGGGCACCCTGCTGGGAGCCGTCATCTGCTACATGCGCATGAGCAACTGTAAAATCTGCAGTACCATAGCCAAGGTATACATTGATGTGATGCGCGGCACCCCGGTGCTGGTGCTGCTCATGATGATGTGCTATGTAGCATTCACGCAGTTCGATAACACGCCGGTAGCCATCATCACCTTTGCCATGAACTTTGCCGCCTACGTGAGCGAAATGTTCCGCACCAGCATCAGCAGCATTGATAAAGGCCAGACAGAGGCCGGCATCGCCCTGGGATTCTCCCCGGTGCGCACTTTCTGCCATATCGTGCTGCCACAGGCCGTGCGCCGAGTGCTGCCGGTGTACAAGGGTGAGCTCATCTCGCTCATCAAGAACACGTCCATCGTGGGTTACGTGGCTGTGGCAGACCTCACCCGCGCTTCCTACATCATCCGAGGCCGCACCTTCGACCCCTTCTTCCCGCTTCTCATGGTGGCACTCATGTATTTCCTGATTGCCTGGTTGTTTACCTATATTCTTGACCGAATCGGTAACAAAGTCTGCTGAATTTCTGAACATTCAGACCCCTTTTTAACGCGATGATTCAAATCAAACACCTTCAGAAGAGTTTCGGCAAGATTGAAGTGCTTACCGATATCAACCTGAACATCAAATGCGGTGAAGTCATCTCCATCATCGGCCCCTCCGGCACAGGCAAGAGTACCTTCCTGCGCTGCCTGAACCTGCTGGAGCAACCCACCAGCGGCAGCATCATCATTGATGGCGAAGAAGTGCTCAACGGCAAGGTCAACACCTCAAAACTGCGCCAGAAAATGGGCATGGTATTCCAGTCGTTCAACTTGTTCAACCACCTCTCCGTGCTGGACAACGTATGCATCGGCCCGGTGAAGCTGAAAGGCAAAAGCCGCAAGGAAGCCGAAGCCAAGGCCATGGAACTGCTCAAGCTGGTAGGCATGGCCGAAAAGGCCCACGCCATGCCAGAGGAACTCAGCGGTGGCCAGAAGCAGCGCGCAGCCATTGCCCGCAGCCTCTCCATGGAGCCCGAAATCATCCTCTTTGACGAGCCCACCTCCGCGCTCGACCCAACCATGGTCAGCGAGGTGCTCTCCGTCATCCGCGCGCTGGCCCGCCAGGGCATGACCATGGCCATTGTGACCCATGAAATGAGCTTTGCACGTGATGTGAGCACCCGCGTGGTGTACATGGACAAAGGCATCATCTACGAAGAAGGCACCCCGGAGGAGATATTCGAGCACCCGAAGCGCGAGCGCACCCGCGTATTCGTGAACCGCATCCGCGATTTCCACTTTGCCTTCCACAGCCCGGATTATGACCGCTACCTGCTCAAGTCCGAATGGCAGACGTACTGCAACAAGTACTTCCTGACCCGCGAAAGCATGCGCAAAGCACAACTCATCGGCAACGTCCTCTTCCGCAAGCTCCCGCTGGACAAAGGCACACTGGATTTCTACTTCCGCTACTCCGAACAGACACGAGAGATGAGCATGGAGGTACTGCTGCCTTTCGGCGTGGATGAAGTGGAGTTGGAAGACAGTACCGTCATCAATGAACTCTGCTCGTCTGTAGAGTTCAATATAGAGGACGACCGCATCAAGTACAAACTCAAGATGCGCCACAAAAACCGCTGATTCCACAACACAACATTTTCCACGAGCCCGCCTGGCAGATGGCGGGCTCATTTTTCTTTCATCACCTGAAAATCAGTTGGACAAACAGAGAAGAATCGGCTTGCCAAACGGGCTGTTCTCATGTATAATGCGCGCGCATCCAAGCGATGATTCAAGCTATGTCCGGCAATCTCACTTACAAGCAGTCCGGCGTCGATACTATTGAGGCGCAGTCTTTTGTTTCTGATATCAGTGCACACGTGAAGCGCACGCAGAAAAACCGTCAGCTCTGCAATGCTTTCGGGCTCTTTGCGGCAGCATACGACCTTTCCTCCTACAAGGAGCCGGTTATCGTGACCGGTACGGATGGTGTGGGCACCAAGACCGAAATCCTCTTCGATATGGATATGCTCGAGACCGCCGGTAAGGATCTGGTGGCCATGAACGTGAACGACCTGCTCACCACCGGTGGCGATCCCCTCCTCTTCCTCGACTACCTCGGCATCTCCAACCTGGAAATCGAGCGGCCCCGCATCACCCGTCTGGTGGCCGGCATGTGCGATTATCTGGAAAGCTGCAACTGCATCCTGGCCGGTGGCGAAACCGCCGAAATGCCCGGCGTTGTGCCCGAGGGGCTGGTGGAGCTGGCCGGCTTCAGCATCGGCTGCGTGGAGAAGAGCGAAATGATTGACCCCAGCCAGGTGGCCGTGGGCGATATCCTCATCGGCTACCCCAGCGATGGTTTCCATGCCAACGGCTGGAGCCTCGTGCGCCGCGTGCTTGCCCAGAACCCCGACCTGCTGACCAAGGAAGAGCTTCGCGAACTGCTTGCGCCCACCCGCCTGTACCATGATGTGGTGTACGACATGCGCAAGCTCGGCATCACTCCCAAGGCCTACGCCCACATCACCGGCGGTGGTCTGCCTGAAAACCTGGAACGATTCCTCGGCGAAAAGGGAGCCGACCTCGAAATCCCCTACTGGGACAACGCTCCCGTGCAGAAGGTGCTCCAGTTTGTAGACGCAGAAGACCGCTTCCACACCTTCAATATGGGCATCGGCTGGGTAGCCATCGTCTCCCCCGACCAGGTGGAACAGGCCCTCACCGCAGGCCCCGGTGGTTTTGTCATCGGCACCATGCGTGAAGGCAAGGGCATCAAGGTAACCGTGCGTAAGTAAACATCACCCCCTCTCATATATGTCCGCAGCCATCCGCCTGCTCAAACCCCTCTCCTACTTTGAAGAAAAGTACGGGAACCCCGAGTGGGCATTCAACAAGCTCTTCCTCCTGCTGGAGAAGCAGCGCAACCGCGGCCAGGACGGCGCAGGATTCGGCAGCATCAAGCTGAACATGCCGCTGGGCGAGCCCTACATCTTCCGCTCCCGCGCAGTAGGCGGCTCCGCCCTCACCGACCTCTTCACCGCCCAGCAGCGCAACCTGTGCCACATGCGCGAGGACGGCATCATCAACGGCACAGATGCCGCCACCTTCAAAAAGCACTTCAATTACGGTGGCGAGGTGCTCATGGGGCACATGCTCTATGGCTCCAGCGGCGTGCAGTATGAAGAAGGCAACTGCCACCCCTTCGTACGCCGTTCCAACTGGCCCACCCGCACACTCATGCTCCAGGGTGATTTCTCCATGACCAACGTGGAGGAACTGCACGAAAAGCTCATGGAGCGGGGCCAGCACCCGGTGTTCGACACCAACACCCAGGCCATTCTGGAGGAAGTAGGCTACCACCTTGATGAAGCCCACACCGACAAATACCGAGAACTGCGCAAGCAGAATGTGGACGGCCGGGAAATCCCCCAGATTATCTCTGCCGAGCTTAACCTCTTCGACGTCATCGGCAAATCCTGCACCAACTGGGACGGCGGCTATGTCATCATGGGCGCTGTAGGCAATGGCGATTTCTTCTGCCTGCGAGACCCGCACGGCATCCGCCACTGCTACTACATCCGGACGGATGAATTCATTGCCATTGCAAGTGAGCGTGCACCGCTCATGAGCGTCATGGAGGTAGAGGAAAGCGATGTTCACGAACTGGGGGCAGCCAGCATGATACTGGTGAAAGCCGATGGTAAGGTCACCATCAAGGAATACACCACACCCGGTAAATTCACCCCCTGCTGCTTCGAGGACATCTACACCTCCCGCGGCAATGACCCCGTCATCTACCGCGAGCGCAAAGCCCTGGGTGCAAACCTTACAGAAAAAGTGGTAGCCAGCCTCGATAAGGACGACTTCTCCAAAGCAGCCATCACCTTCATCCCCAACACGGCAGAAGTCTCCTACTATGGGCTGCTGGAAGGGCTGCGCGCCTACCGCCGCAACAAGGTGACCCAGGAAATGATTGAAGCCTTCCGAAAAGGTGAGATGAGCGAGAATCTCATTAACGAACTCATCCTGCGCCGCTGGCCGAGAGCCGAGAAAATTGCCCACAAGGACATCAAGCTCCGCACCTTCATCTCCGAAGCCAGCAGCCGCAAGCAGATGGCCTCCATGGTGTACGACCTCACCTACGGCGCTGTCGGCGAGGACGAGGTGCTCGTCGCCATCGATGACTCCATCGTGCGTGGCACCACGCTCAAGATGAGTCTGCTGCGTCTGCTTTCCCGCACCAAGGCACGCAAAATTGTCATCGTCTCCTCTGCACCGCAGGTGCGCTACCCGGACTTCTACGGCATTGACATGTGCGAAATGGGGCAATTCGTGGCATTCCTGGCGGCCATCAACCTGCTGCACCGCAAAGGCCTCTCCAACGTCATCACCGATGTCTACAATGAGTGCCGCTACCAGCTCACCCTGCCGGTGGAGCAGCGCACAAACCCCGTGCGCCGCATCTACAGCGCGCTCACAGAGGACGAAATCACCGCCGAAATCTCCCGCATGGTCACCCCGGAGGACTCCCCCTGCGAAATCCAGTGCGTCTATCAGACCCTGGAAGGTCTGCACAGCGCCATCGAAGCCCCCTGCGGCGACTGGTACTTCAGCGGTCACTACCCGACCCCGGGCGGCTACACCCTCATCAACAAAACCTACATCGAATGGTACGAAAAGACAGGCGGTAAAGCCCGTGAATTCGTGCTGTAAGACAAATCACCACCGGAGGCGGGGAATCGTCGCAGATTCCCCGCCCCGGCAGACTACCCAACCCCACCCTATGCCCTACCACCATGACACCAGCCTCCAGAGAATCGTTTGCCGATTTACCGGATGAGGAGCTCATAGCAAGCACCCTTGCCGGCAAGACCCGGGCGTACGATGAACTCATCCGGCGCCACAGCCGCAAGCTCAACGCCATGCTCATCCAGATGCTCAACAGCGAGGCCGATGCATACGATGTTGCCCAGGAATCCTTCCTCAAAGCATTCCATTCCCTGCGCTACTTCAAAGGCAACAGCTCCTTCTACACCTGGCTCTACTCCATTGCACTCAACAACGCGCGCAACTTCCTGCGCAAACGCAAACGCGAGCGCAGCTTCAGCCTGGATAACGATGAAAAAGGCAACCCGCTTGAAAAAGACAGCGAACTTGCCGATGCCAACCTCGAATCCGACCCCATCCGCAAGGCACAGGTAAACGACCTGCGTTCCAAGCTTGCCCGCGCCATCTCCCAGCTCTCTCCTGCCCACCAGGAAGTGGTGAACCTCTGCGACATCCAGGGGCTTTCCTACCCCCAGATTGCCAAACTCATCAACATCTCCGAAGGAACCCTGCGCTCCCGCCTGCACTACGCCCACCGCCAGCTCCAGGGCCTGCTGGCAGATGAGGTATAGGACATTAGCCTTGACCCGGCAAGAGGCTTCATGTAGAATACCGGTCAATGAAACAACCCATTGTCCGCAAAGTGGAACAAGTGCCGGTGAGCCGGTTTTATGAGAAATACCGCAGCACGCTGGAGCTGCAGTTGCTGAACACGCCGCTGGGTATGTCGCGCCCGATTGTACAGGCGGCATTCAACCGCCCGGGGCTGGCGCTTTCCGGGTTCTTCGGGTATTTTGCGCACGAGCGGATCCAGGTATTCGGCGCGGCAGAAATGGCGTATCTGGGCACCATGACCCAGGCCGAGCGAGAGGACAGGCTCGATCGCATCTGCCGCCAGGATGCCCCCTGCCTCATCTTTGCACGCGGGGTGGATGTGCCTGCGGATGTACTGGCCATTGCCGACCGTTACAATCTGTGTGTGTTCCGCACGGCACTGCTCACCATGGACTTTGTGAACCGCGCCACCTATATTCTCGAGAATGAGTTTGCCGACAGCACCACCATGCACGCCTGCATGGTAGACGTGCGCGGCGTGGGCGTGCTCATCACCGGCAAGGGCGGCGTGGGCAAGAGCGAAATATCGCTGGGTCTGGTGGAGCGAGGCTCCTCGCTGGTGGCAGATGATATGGTGCGCATCCGCAACCTGGGCGGAGACCTCATTGCCACTGCGCCCCAGCTTTCCAGCGGATTCATCGAAATCCGCGGGCTGGGCATCATCAATGTAACCAACCTCTTTGGTCTGAAAGCCTTCCGCAAGGAAAAGCGCATTGACCTGGTCATCAATCTCTTCAGCGGCGAAATGACTGAGATGGAGCGTCTGGGACTGGAGCACAAGTACATCAACATTCTGGGGGTGGAGGTAGAGCACCTCAACCTGCCCGTGGCACCGGGCCGCGATATGTGCCGTCTGGTGGAGGTGGCCGCCCTGGGCCGCTACCTGCGCGACAGCGGCTACGACATGGCCAGCGAGTTCAACAAGCGTCTCAACAAGGAAATTGCCAACCGCGCCGTCTACCCCGGCAACGCTGAATAAGTTTTATGAGTACCCCCCTTTCCGATATCGTATCCCTGCTGGACAGCACCCTGCGCATATCCGAAATCCGCGATGCCTCTGTGGCTATGAACGGCCTGCAGGTGGAAAACAACGGCAGTGTCACCAAAGTGGCACTGGCCGTGGACGGCTCGCAGAAAACCATCGATGATGCCATTGCCGCCGGGGCTGACCTGCTGGTGCTGCACCACGGCATCTTCTGGTGCGGGCTGCAGCCCATCAGCGGCTGGTGGAAACAGAAGGTCGAATCCTGCCTGAACAACAACCTGGCCATCTATTCTGCCCATCTGCCACTTGATTTACACCCGCAGCTGGGCAACAACGCCGGCATCGCCAGAGCCCTGGGGCTTGAAGATGTGCAGCCGGAGGTGGACTACCACGGCACGCTCATCGGGCTTTCGGGCCACTTTCCGGGCACGGTGGAGGAACTGCGTGCCAGATATGCCGGAATCATCGGAGCTTCGGTTACGGGCGTGGTACACAATGCATCCCTGCCCGCCGGACGCATTGCCCTGTGCAGCGGAGGCGGAGGCGAGGAGATTTACCAGATGCACGCCAAGGGCTACGGCACCTACCTCACCGGTGAGGAAAACCACTGGGTGAGCAACGCCGCGCGCGATATGGGTATCAACATCCTCTTTGCCGGGCACTATGCCACCGAAACTTTCGGCGTGAAAGCCCTGGGCGAGCTGCTTGCCTCGCAGTTCGGCCTGCCCACGGTGTTCATCGATAACCCCACCGGCATGTAAGATGCTCATCATTGTAGAAGACCAGCTCGGCACCCGACTCGACCAATACCTGGCAGCCCAGCTGCCGGAACTCTCCCGCGCCCGCATCCAGGCACTCATCAAAGAGGGCGAAATCACCGTGAACGGCAAGGCCACCAAAGCCAAAACCCCGGTGGAACGCAACATGCGCATCGAGGTCAGCATACCGGAGCCTGAACCCGCCGAAGCCCAGCCCCAGGACATCCCGATTTCCGTGCTCTACGAGGACAAACACGTCATCGTCATCGACAAGGAAAGCGGCATGGTAGTGCATCCAGCCGCGGGCAACCCGGACGGCACGCTGGTGAATGCCGTGCTCTTCCATTGTGGAGATCTATCCGGCATCGGAGGAGTGGAACGTCCCGGCATTGTCCACCGCCTTGACAAAGACACCAGCGGCTGCATCGTCGTGGCTAAGAATGACCAGGCCCACCTCTCCCTCACCACCCAGTTTGCCGAACGCGATACGGGTAAAATCTACCTGGCCGTCGTCCAGGGCTGCCCGAAAGAGCCCAAAGGCACCGTTTTCACCAATATCGGCCGTCACCCGGTCAACCGGCTCAAAATGGCCGTTGTGAACCCGGGAAGCGGAAAGCCCGCCATCACCGATTGGGAAGTGCTGCACTACGATGCCGCCACCGATTCCTCGCTCGTCATGTGTACCCTGCACACCGGGCGCACCCACCAGATACGCGTCCACATGCTGCACCTGGGACACCCCCTCATCGGCGATCCCATCTATGCCCACCCGCAGCGGCAGAAAGCAAAACCAGGGCGGCTCATGCTGCATGCCTGGCGGCTCGCCTTCAACCACCCTGCCGATGGCCGCCGCATCGCCATACAATCCCCCATTCCTGCCGAATACACGCCCTGGCTCATCGGCCATGAGCTACCAGAATGGGAAGAACAACAGACCAATTAGTCCGCTGATATCGTGCAACTGAGCATGCACAGCAACGCTGAAGAGGGCTTGCTTCTCATCGAATTCGACGATGAGGGGCGTGAGAAGTTACTCAACGATATTGAGCGAACCATCACCCAGGAGGATCATGAATTCGATATACTCGATGCAGAGCTGACGGCAGATGAATCGCGAGGGGGCAACTGGAAACCCAACGATTTCTACAACATTTCCTGGCATCCCGATGAGAATGCGCCGCTGCGTGTGGATGATAGCGTATACATTGAGGGCGGCAAAACTGCCCTCATGGATTTGTATAACCGCATCCGCCTACTGCCTGCTGGTTGCAAGGAATTCGAGCTTGCCGCCGAGCACTATACCCCTCGCCGAAGGCGTTTCCGCTTCTCCTGGCTTCTGGGTGGTGTTCTCAGCTTCCTCTTCCTGATTCCCACGGCAGATCGCTTCTTCGTGGCAGCCTTCAGCGGAAACGACAATTACTGGTTCCAGATGTGGTGCTACCTTGCCATTACCCTTGCGGTGCTGCCCATGCCAAAGCTCATCACCCTGCGCAGCATCTGGAGCACACGGCTCAACGCGGTACTGGGTCTGGTGAGCGCGGGAGCGCTCATACTGCTGAATCTTGAAGTCTTTGGCGCGCCAAGCAGCTATTTCTTCCTTCCGCCCCTCGCCTGCCACATTCTTCTCTGCCTATTTGCCACCCTCTTTGCCGCAGCAGCTATCTGCGCCTTCTTCCGGCGCGGGTTGCGACGCGCCACACCCTCCGAGCAGAAAAAACTGCAACTAAGTCGCAGACTTCTCATCATCCTTCTCCTGAATACGGTGATTGCCTTTGCCTTGCTTCTCGGCGGGCTGATGCATGCCATCCGGCATTGCGAAGGGATGGAATCCCCCGCTTTCTGGCATCACATCGTCATCTACCTCATGTTCTTTGCAGCCATCACCCAGCCCCTCTGGCTGCTAGCAGAAGTTCTGACGGCAAGGCGACTCCAGAAATTCTGCTTTTTCCTTTCGGGGCTCCTGTTGATTCCCGGGCTGCTCGTTGCCGCACCCGTCTACCTGTATGACACCGGCATCATCGGCATCGATTCCTACGCCACGCGCCTTCCCCTGGCGTTCCTGTTCTTTCTTGCAGCAACAGGCATCTTCTTCTACCTGCGCAATCGCACTAAGGAGGATTAGCACCAACAAGCATTTAATACTCAGCATCAATACTTTATCTTATACACAACAAACAACAGGTATCCTCTTACTATAACTGGCGACGGTATCGTCGCCAGTTTTTATTGCTCCGGCAATTAAAGATTGATGTGTTATCCGTATTGGTGGTGACGGACAAATTGGAATTTGGCTCGCCTGAGGCTCGCCAAATTCCAACGACAACGAAGCCGTCCTTAACCCTTAACTCTTCAGGTCATATTGTTAATGGAGTACCACAGGAGGAGATGGCTCACCACCATCGGCGTGATATACAGGGCGCTGGTGATAAGACTGCGCTTCCATCCCTGCTGCAACACATAGCGGAGCACAAAGAGAAAGCACAGCAGCGTGATAATGATATTGACGTAGACAATCATATCACCCATCGCCACAGAGGCTTTGAGATTCGAGAAAAACAGGCCATGCAGGGTCAGGTAAGCTCCAACAGCCAGAAGTGAGCTCAATTTTCCCCCCATCTCGCTCTTACGGGAACATAACCAGATGAACAGCCATATCCAGGCATAATCAAAAATAACATTCCCCGCCAGGCGCAAAACAAACGAAACATCCTGCACATCAAATGCGGCAATAAAAAGCCCCGCTATGCTGCATACTAGTGAGTAGATACCGAAGGAAAGAATCACGCGACGCCACGGGCACTTGAGCATATACACCCCCAGCAGATACAGCAGCACCGCCACCGAATGCTTCACCAGCACAAGCGCCTGGTGCTGGAATGCCAACGCATCCTGCATCAGCAGCACATACAAGGCACCGGCTGGCACCAGAATCATAGCATAGCGAGCCGCCTCATGCTTACCGGGACGCAGCCAGAGCAACGCGGCAAACATCCCCACAAGGCTCAGCAGAAATTCAACCTCGTTTTGAGAAAACATAGTAATCAGGCATCAACAAGAACTTCGCGGGCGCGGGTCGCGCCAGAGGGTGCAGAAATCACACCATTCTCCTCCATCATGTCCATAATCTTGGCAGCGCGACCATAGCCGATGCTGAAGCGACGTTGCAACAAAGAGGTACTCGCCTTGCGCTCCGTCACCACCAGCTGCACACAGCGGGTGTAAAGCTCGGAATCCTCATCGCTCATGCCCTTGTTGCCGATACGGCCACCGTTGTCGACGTTCGGAGAACCGCCGTCGGCATTATCCATTTCTGCCGCCACGCCCTGCTCAAACTTCTGCTTGGCATGGGCGGCGCAGTGGGCAATAATCTTCGCGATTTCGGCATCGCTCACAAAGGCGCCCTGCACGCGGGTCATCTTGGTGATACCACCGGGCGGCAGGAAGAGGCTGTCGCCCTTGCCGAGCAGGTTTTCTGCACCGGCTGTATCCAGAATGATGCGGGAATCCAGCGGACTGGCCACGCGGAAGGCAATACGGCTCGGGATGTTGGCTTTGATGGTACCGGTCACCACATTGGCACGCGGGGTCTGTGTGGCCGCCACCAGGTGAATACCGGCGGCACGGGCCTTCTGGGTCAGACGCGCAATGTAGTTTTCCAGATCTTCCTTCACCACCATCATGAGGTCGGCCAACTCATCAATGATGATGACCACGTAGGGCAGCTTGAGCGGAATCGGTTCGGGGTCATCAAAGTCGAATTCATCCTGCTTCTCCTCGCCCAGGGGGATTTCCTCCTCGGCCTGGCGCTCAATTTCGCTGGCCCAGGCTTCCACTGCAGCGTAATCGATGGGGGAATCTTCCACCTCCTCCGGCTCGTCAACGGGGCCGTCATCCTCACGGTTATTAAAGTCCTCGAAATTGCGCACACCCACCTGACTGAACAGGCGGTAGCGGCGCTCCATTTCATTCACCGCCCAGCGCAAAGCACCAATCACGCGGCCGGGCTGGGTCACCACCGGGCAGATGAGATGCGGCAGCTTGCGGTAGGGCTGCATTTCCACCACTTTGGGGTCAACCAGGATGAGCTTCAGTTCCTCCGGGCGGAACTTGTAGAGCATGGAAAGAATCATGCTGTTGATACACACGGACTTACCGGAACCGGTCGTACCGGCCACCAGGGTATGCGGCATGGCGGCCAGGTCACCGATGACGGCATTGCCGTACACATCCTTACCCAGCGCCACAGGGATGCGCAGCTTCGGGTTGTTGAAATTATCAGACTGCAGCAGCTCGCGCAGGTATACCGGAGATTTCTGCGCATTCTCCAGCTCGATACCCACGGTATTCTTGCCGGGGATGGGGGCCAGAATGTTCACCGATTTGGAGCTGGTGGCCATCATGATATCCTTATCCAGCGCGGCAATGCGGTTCACGCGCAGACCGCGCGGCGGGTAGAACTCGTAGCGGGTGATACTGGGGCCGCGCGTAATATCACCGGGTTCCACCAGAATCTTGAAGGTATCCAGCGTCTCGATGATGCGCTGCTGCACATCCATCATCTCACGCTGTGCGGCATCTGTCACATCCTGAGATACCGGCTCGAACTTCAGCAAATCGTACGGCGGCAGCGGATAATCCTCATACTGCACGCGCGTATCCTTCTTGCTTGTCACGGGTTCAGACCTCTTCTCTGTGTTTACGCGAGGAGTCGCTGGAGCGGCAGCGCGGCGCTGCGCAGCAGGGCGCGGAGCAGCGGACGGCGCAGGGGACGGAGCCGGAGCTGGTGTACGCACTCCCATGCGGCGCTCCACCTGGGCCGCCAGCTGAGAGTTCAGCATCGTGCCACGGCGCGGCGGCAGCGGCATATCATCTGCCCCCGGGGCATTCTGCAGGGCAATCGCCTGCTCCACCGGGGCCATCAGGTCCAGCAGATTGCTGCGCTTATTCACAGACTGGCTGTAGTGGCTGCGCCCACTCGGCGGGCGCTGGGTTTCCACCCGCTGAGCCTCGCGGCGGCGGCTTTCAGCCATCTGCTGCTCAAAAGACTGCACCGGGGGGTAATCAGGCTCCTCATACGCCGGCTCCACATACCGACGAGACTGAGCCTCAGCACGCTGACGGACAGGTGCTACAGGCTGGTCATCAGTAAAGAGATAATCAGATTCGCCGGATGCCCGGCGCGCCTCGGCTGCAGCCACCTCGGCATCCGCCGCAGCAGCCTCCTCTGCTGCGGCCAGCTCACGGGCCAGTTGCTCCTGGCGCTCGCGCAAGCGGCGTTCGCGCATTTCGCGGCGCTGTTCACGGCGAATTGCACAACGCTCACGCCAACGGCACCACAAATCCGACAAATCATACCACACTTCCTTCCAGAAACGGATAAAGGTAAAGCGGGCAAAATAAATCCACGCTGTAGCATGCAGCAGCAGGAACGTCACCAGCGACCAGCGCGTACCCAGCAGCGGCTCCAGCACACAGCTGCCATCCAGATACCCCAGCAGACCACCCACCGAATATAAACTGTGTGCGCGCTGCCACCCGCTCAGAAACCATGGCTGCAAAGCCAGAATGGCACAGGCAAAAATCACCAGACACATCATCGCCACCATCTGCAGCACATACGGCCGGCGAGGCCAGATAATCAGCCCGCCACAGAAAATCACCAGCAGCACCAGCGCATACAGAGATGCCGCGCCGAACATCCAGTTGCACAGCCCCGCCAGATAAAGGCCCACCAATCCCAGCCAGTTGGTACAGGGCGCCTCCTCAGCGGCCACACCTCCGGTCGGATTCAGAAAATCCCAGCCCATCTCTGCATGATTGTAACTCAGCAGACTGCAAACCATCGCTACAGCAAAAAGAATCAGACAAGACCCGGTCAATCGCGTGGGCCATGTCCTCTCATTGCGGTGCGGCAGCTGGGGTTCTGTCTCGTACTCCATATGACGGCAGCCCTATCATACCCTCATACGCCCGAATTCGCAAGCTCAAAATGAATGCAAGACAGTATGCCGTATGCGGCAACACGTACGCGCGGAATCCAGGGATTTCACAACTTGTTGAAGTGTGTATACCAATCTGAAAGAAGCCCCTAAAAAAAAACCTTGCATTACCATATCCCCGGATTTATACTATCCCAGTCCACAGCCCCTCTCTACGCACCATGTATATCCACATTGAACCCTACATCTTCCCCGTTTTCCTGCTGCTGGTGCTCGGGTTTGTGGGACGCATGCTGATTAAAGCCCGCCGGAACGGCAAGAAGAATGGCTGCGCGCTAGGGTGCTTCGGGCTCATCTGCCTGGTACTGGCTGGTCCCATCATCAGCTGTTTTCTGGACACCAAACCGCTGTACGACAGCGGCAAACGTCGCTGGTATATGCATACCTACTACGTCGATGACACCCTGTTCTATGGCATCAAGGTCTCTCCGACAGAGGGGTTGAGCGATACAGCAGAGCCCTGGTATTGCTGTCTGGGCTTCCAGGGCGGCGAGGCGGGCTGGAAAAATAAACCCACTGAGCTCTACATGCGCCAGGAACAGGGCTCGCTCTTCTATTTCAATTTTGAAACCGAGGAAATCATGGAGCTGGGAAACGTTCCCGTAGACGTTCCCATGTACCCCATCGAGAAGTTCTTCCGCAAGCTCTGACCGCCCTGCCCGGTCACCCCTATTGCCATCGTTGCATCCATCGCGCATCGAATTCAGCTATCGCTGTACACATATAACCAGGGGGAATCATATCATCCCCCTTGCAAGTTGTGAATACAGCCAAAGACTCATTCACGAATTTAGCCGGTCTGACACTTGAAGCCACAGAACAACTGGGCAACAGGAGACCGCAGGAGCGGCTGGTTCCTTAGTGTTTCTTCCAGCCCGGTTTGTGGCGGGAAGCCAGTTCCTCAATCACCTGCTCGATGCGCAGTCCCTTGGAGGTCAACAGCACAATGAGGTGGTAGAACATGTCGGAGGCCTCGTAGATGAGGCGTTCATTGGTGCCGTTGCAGGCCTCGATGCAGGCTTCGAGCGCTTCCTCGCCCACCTTCTGGGCCATGCGGTTCACGCCGTCGCGGAACAGACTGGTGGTGTAGGACCCCTCCGGCATTTCCTCGTGGCGCTTATTGATGAAATCCTGCAGCTCGGTAAGGAACAGCAGCGGGCTTGCCTCGTTCACCTCGCCCCAGCAGGTATCCGTACCCGTGTGGCAGACCGGGCCATGCGGCGTAGCCTGGATGAGCAGCGTATCGTTGTCGCAATCCACCTTGATGCTCACCACATCCAGAAAGTTACCGCTCGTTTCGCCCTTGGTCCAGAGGCACTTGCGGCTGCGGCTGTAGAAACACACGCGGCCGGTTTCCTGAGTCCGGGCAAAGGATTCGGCATTCATATAGCCCAGCATGAGTACCTTGCCGGTGGCAGAGTCCTGAATGATGGCGGGCACCAGGCCGCCGCACTTGTCGAAGTCGATAGTCATAGTATTTCTTGGTTTGGGGATTACAGTCGCACGCAGATACCTTCGTTGTGGAGGTACTGTTTCAGTTCGGGAATCTTGATTTCGCCAAAGTGGAACACGCTGGCGGCCAGGGCAGCATCCGCATGTCCCAGGCGGAACGCATCGGCAAAGTGCTCGCGGGAGCCGGCGCCACCGCTGGCAATGACGGGGATGCTCAGTTCATCGGAAAGGCGGGCGAGAGCTTCGTTCGGGAAGCCTTGCTTCACGCCGTCGTGGTCCATGCTGGTGAAGAGGATTTCGCCGGCGCCGCGGTCGGCCACCTCGCGTGCCCAGTCGAAGAGAGTACGCTCCACGCGGATGCGGCCGCCGTTCACATAGCAGTACCAGCCATCGGCATCGCAGCGGGCATCAATGGCCGCAACGCAGACCTGGGAGCCGAAGTGGGAGGCAATCTCATTTACCAACTGCGGGTTGCGGATGGCAGCGGAATTGAGGCTCACTTTATCTGCCCCGGCTTCCAGCAGACGGGCCACATCTGCCAGCTCGTGGATACCACCACCCACGGTAAAGGGAATGGAGATGGCAGCCGCCACGCGGGAAACCATATCGGTGAAGGTCTTGCGGCCCTCGTGCGTGGCAGCAATATCAAGGAACACGAGTTCATCTGCCCCCTGTTTACTGTAGGCCTTGCCCAGCTCCACGGGGTCGCCGGCATCGCGCAGGTTCACGAAGTTGATACCTTTGACGGTGCGTCCGTCCTTGACATCCAGACAGGGAATGATACGCTTTGCAAGCATAATGATTAATAATGAGTGATTAATTGTTGAAGATCGATGCGGCCTTCGTAGTAGGCCTTGCCGAAAACCACGGAGGGGATGCCGGCAGCATCCAGCACGCGGATGTCTTCCGTGCAGCTCACGCCGCCGCTGGCGATGAGGCGGCAGCCGGGGTGTTTCGCCATGATTTCCTGGTAGAGCGCTGTGTTCGGTCCACCCAACGTGCCATCGCGCGAAATATCGGTGCAGAGCACGCGGGTGATGCCGTGGCTCATGTAGAAGCTCACGAACTCATCCAGGCTCATGCCGCCGTCCTCACGCCAGCCCTTGATCATCACGCGGCCATTCAGCGCATCGGCCCCCACAATGAAGCGCTCCGGGCCGTACTTCTCGGCCCACTGCAGGAGGCGCTGCGGATCGGTGGCGGCCAGACTGCCCACCGTAACCATGGCGGCGCCGTGGTCAAAGGCTTTCTGCAGGTCGCTTTCCTGCTTGATACCGCCGCCGAAATCCACGATCATGCCCAGAGCGGTGATTTTTTCGAGCGTGGCAAGGTTCACGATGTGGTCAGCCTTGGCGCCATCGAGGTCCACCACATGCAGACGCCGCACGCCCATGTCGTAGAAGCGGCGCGCCACCTCCTCCGGGTGGGCATCATAGGTCTTCCGGGCGGCGTAGTCGCCCTTGGTAAGGCGCACACATTGGCCGCCGATGATATCAATGGCAGGAATCAGCTCAATCATGGCAGAGGTGGATGAAATTGTGGAGGATACGCAGACCTGCATCGCCGCTTTTCTCCGGGTGGAACTGAGTAGTGTAGAAATTGCCGCTGCGCAGGGCGGAGGCATAAGTCACACCGCCGTAGGTGGTGCGGGCAATGGCTTCTGCGCAGTCCGGCACGTAGAAACTGTGCACAAAGTATACAAAATCGCCCTCTTTCAGGCCATCGAACAGCGGAGTGTGCAGATTCTCGATGGTGTTCCAGCCCATCTGGGGGATTTTCACGCGACCATCCTCACAGGTGGCAGGAAAACGCACGACAGGGCTTTCAAATACGCCCAGACAAGGGGTATCGCCCTCCTCGGAATGCGCGCAGAGCAGCTGCTGGCCGATGCAGATTCCCAGCACCGGCTGTTTCAGATTGCGAATCACGGCATCCAGCCCGCTTTTGCGCAGGTAGCCCATGGTGGTGGCGGCCTCGCCCTGGCCGGGGAAGATGACGCGGTCGGCAGCGGCAAGTTCGGCAGGGTCATCGGTCACCACCGGCTCCACACCAATGCGGTGGAGGGCATTGACGACCGAGCGGATATTGCCCGCGTTGTATTTGACAACAGCTACTTTCATGGGATTAAAGCGTTCCTTTGCTGGAGGGCAGCACCAGATGGCGCACATCTCGCTGCACCGCCACGCGGATAGCGCGGGCCAAGGCTTTGAAGGTGCCCTCAATCTTGTGGTGTTCGTTCTCGCCTTCCGCCTTGATGCTGAGATTCATGAGAGCAGCATCGCTCAGGCTCTTGAAGAAGTGGTAGAACATCTCCGTGGGCATATCTCCGATGCGCTCGCGCTTGTACTCTGCCTCCCACTGCAGCCATGGACGCCCGCCGAAATCCAGCGCAGCCTGGCACAAGCAGTCATCCATGGGCAGACAGTAGCCGTAGCGGGAAATACCCAGCTTGTTGCCGATGGCCTTGCGCAGACACTCCCCCAGCGCCAGCCCGGTGTCCTCGATGGTGTGGTGCTCGTCCACATAGAGGTCGCCCTTCACGCGGATGGTCACGCCCATGCCGCCGTGGTGCGCCAGCTGCGCCAGCATGTGGTCGAAGAAGCCAAGCCCAGTGCTCACCTCGCAGAATCCGGGGCGGTCCAGCTCCAGCTTCACATAAATATCTGTCTCGCGGGTAGTGCGTTGCACCTCGGCGCTGCGCTCACCTGCCACCAGAATCTCGGTAATCTTCTTCCAGTCCATGCCATCCGTCCCAATCCGGAGAGCTTTGCAACCCAGGTTCTGCGCCAGCTGCACATCCGTGGCACGGTCGCCGATGACGTAGCAGTTCGCCAGGTCGTAAGAGCCGTCCATGTAGGCGGTAAGCAAGCCCGTTCCGGGTTTGCGGGTGGGGGCGTTGTCCTGCGGGAAATGGCGATCGATGAGGATATCATCGAACTCCACTCCCTCGCCTTTCAGAGTATCGAGAATGAAGTTATGCACCGGCCAGAAGGTATCCTCCGGGAAAGAGGCGGTGCCGAGGCCATCCTGGTTGCTCACCATCACAAACTCGTAGTCGGTGAGTTCGCGGATGGTGCTCAGCGCGCGGAAAACGCCGGGCACGAACACCAGCTTCTCGAAAGCATCAATCTGCTCATCGGCGGGTTCCTGAATAATCGTGCCGTCGCGGTCGATGAAAAGGGCTTTTTTCTTCATGGGTCAGAATTTTTTGAGGGCTGCCAGCAATTCATCATTCTCCGCCGGGGTGCCGATGGTAATGCGCAGGCAGTTCCGGCACATCATAATGCGGTGACGATTGCGCACGATGATACCCTGCTCCACCAGCGAATCGTATATGGCACAGGCATCCGTGACGCGAGCCAGGAAGAAGTTGGCATCGCTGGGGTACACTTCCTCACAGATGGGAAGTGCTGTCACTTCCTGCATCATGCGAGCGCGTTCAGAAAGCGCCTCATCCACCCAGGCGCGGATTTCATCCATGTGCTCCAGGCGCTCCATAGCGGCACGCTGGGTGAGGATGTTCACGTTGTAAGGATATTTCACCTTGTTGAAGAGGCCGATAATTTCCGGGTGAGCAAGAGCCATGCCAAGGCGGATACCGGCAGAAGCCCAGGCCTTGGAGAAAGTGTTGAGCACGATGAGGCGTGGGTATTCCTCCAGCAGAGCACTAGCAGAGGAACCCTCCGGGGCAAAGTCGATGTAGGCTTCATCCACCACCACGATACCGGGAAAGATATCGAGCACCTTGCGGATTTCCTCCAGCGGCAGCAGATTGCCGGTGGGGTTGTTCGGGCTGCAGATGAACACCACCTTGGTGCAGGGTGAGTAGATGGACTGCAGGAAGTTCTCTGCGTTGAACAGATACCCCTCCTCCAGCGGAATGGCGTTGTAGCGCACGTTGTTGATATCGGCGCAGACTTCATACATGCCGTAGGAGGGCGCAATGGCGGCCACTTCATCCACCCCGGGGGTGCAGAAGGTGCGGAAAATCAAATCAATGGCTTCATCGCTGCCGTTGCCCAGGAAAATGCGCTCCGGTGCTACGCCCTTGTAAGCAGAAATCTTCTGCTTCAGCTCCCACTGCAGCGGGTCTGGATAGCGGTTGTGCGGCGCATTGTGCGGGCATTCGTTGGCATCCAGGAACACATGGGCTGCCTTGCCGGCATATTCATCGCGCGCAGAACTGTAAGGCTTGAGCTTCAGGATATTCGGGCGCACCAGGCGGGCAATGCATGTGCCAGCATCTTCCTGCGGAAGCGCGGCCACCTGCTGCAAGCGCAGGGTCATGGCGCGGGCATGGGCATCGAGCTGCTCTGCCTGGGCCATGAGCTCCACCGTGCGGCCTATGCTGCGGATGCCCTCGGGCGAAAGAGTCTGGAGGGTCATCTTGCGCTGGAAACTGTCGATGCACAGACTGCTGTAGGCGCGCACGCAGCCCATGGTGGGCAGCGTGTGATTTGTTCCGCTGGCGTAGTCGCCAGCGCTTTCGCAACTGTAGTTACCCAGGAAAATGGAACCGGCATGGGTGGTGTCCTGCGCCACAGTAGCAGCATCCTCCATGGCAATAATGAGGTGTTCCGGGCCGTAGGCGTTGGTGAAATCTATGCAATCCTGCTTATCCGCCAGCACGATGATGCGGCTGTTGGCAATGGACTTAGCGGCAATTTCCTTGCGAGGCAGTTCAGCAAGCTGCTTTTCCACCTCGGCAGCCACCTGTTCTGCCACGGCGGTATCCATGGTCACCAGAATGGCCTGGCTGTCCGGTCCGTGCTCGGCCTGGCTCAGCAGGTCAGCAGCCACAAAGGCAGGCACGCAGGTCTTATCAGCCAGCACCTCCACCTCGCTGGGGCCGGCGGGCATATCAATGGCCACACCTGCCAGCGAGGCCAGTTGCTTGGCGGCGGTCACGTAAGCATTGCCCGGGCCGAATATCTTATCAACCCTCGGCACCGAAGCCGTGCCGTAGGTCATGGCTGCGATAGCCTGAGCCCCGCCCACCTTGAAAATACGCTTCACGCCGCAGAGCTCTGCGGCAAAGAGAATAGCGGGATTCACCTTGCCATCCTTGCCGGGAGGTGTGCAGAGCACCACTTCCTCGCATCCGGCCACGGCTGCCGGCACCGCCAGCATGAGCACCGTGGAGAACAGGGGGGCCTGTCCACCCGGTACATACAGTCCCACACGTTGAATAGGCAGCGTACGCTGCTCACAGACTACACCAGGGGCGGTTTCCAGCTTCACCGGGGCCTGGGTATTGAACTGCAGCTCGTGGAAATCGTAGATATTGCAATAGGCCAGCTCAATGGCTTCCCTCAGCTCCTGCGGCACAGCGGCCACAGCCTCCGCCACTTCTGACTCAGAAACAGCCAGAGAATCCAGTTCCACACCATCAAAACGGTGACCGTATTCGCGCAGCGCCTGGTCGCCATGCGTATGCACGGCATCCATGATAGGGCGCACCACATCAAAGAGTTGTGTGACATCGAAGGCCGGGCGGCGCACCAGCTCCGCCCACTGCTCGCGTTTCGGTTCCGTTATGATAGTCATTCGAGTGAAGAAGTTACAGAATCATTTTTTCGATAGGAAGCACCAGAATACCCTGGGCGCCGGCTTCTTTCAGGCGGCCGATGATATCCCAGAAGCAGGATTCATCCAGCACGGTGTGGATGCTGCACCAGCCCTCCTGAGCCAGCGGCATGATGGTGGGGCTCTTCACCCCGGGCAGCACCGCCACAATCTGCTCCACGCAATCCTTGGGAGCGTTCATAAGCACATAGCGCTTATCGGCAGCGGTCATCACCGCATCCATGCGGAACAGCAGTTTTTCCAGAATCTCACGTTTCTCAGCCGGCAGATTCTTGTGCGCGATGAGCACGGCCTCGCTCTCCAGCACCACCTCCACCTCGCGCAGGTTGTTGCTCACGAGGGTAGCACCGCTGCTCACGATATCAAAGATGGCATCTGCCAGGCCGATTCCGGTGGAAATTTCCACCGAACCGGTAATCACATGGATATGAGCCTGCACCCCCTGCTCCTCCAGCCAGCGGCGGAGAATGACGGGATAGGAGGTGGCAATACGGCGCCCCTGCAGCCACTGCGGGCCGGTGTACTCATGCTCCTTGGGAATGGCAATACTCAGGCGGCAGCCACCGAAGCCGAGCTTCTTCACGATATCGGCATCGCCCTGGCGTTCCAGGTACTCATTCAGCCCCACCACGCCGATATCCGCCACACCATCCGTCACGGTCTCAGGAATATCATCATCCCGCAGGTAAAGCACCTCCATAGGGAACTTACGGGCGGCGACCAGCAGCGTGCGCTTCGACGAGCTCACCTTGATTCCGGCTTCAGCCAGAATTGCCATGGTATCCTCATTCAGGCGCCCCTTGGATTGTACTGCAATTCTCAGTTTCATGTTCTCAAAAATCGGGTAATTTCTGTTTTTTTCAATCACAGAACAAGGACGCGTCTATGATAATAGATGCGTCCTCGTTCGCTAGCACATCATGTGCCGGGAAGTTAACTCAGGAAACCTTAGCAGCGGCCTCCTTCAGGTTCTTACCAACCTTGAACTTCACCACCGAGCGGGCGGGAATCGGAACGTTCTTGGCAGGGTCCTTGGGGTTGCGGCCAACCTTGGGCTTCACTTCCTTCACGGTGAAAGTACCGAAGTTGCGCAGCACAACGCGATCACCCTTACCCAGTGCATCGGTAATCAGTTCGATGGTCTTCTGGATGATGTCAAGTACCTCGTTCTGCGTGAAACCGTTGTCCAGCTCAGCGCATACCTTGTTTACAAGCTCTCTCTTAGTAATCGTATTTGCCATAATAAAAATTGCTTTGTTGAAAAGCCGGGCACATTGTAGACCAAAAAAACCATTTTGTCTCGCCTAAAGTGATAAAATTATGCTTTTTCTGCGTCACCTGGGCGATTTTTTCCCAAAAACCCTCCATTTTGAGTTGACGCACCGCCAAATCCCCCTCATTCTTATTCCGGACATGGCAAATCAATTCAGTATCCAGCTCACCAGAATCGAAGCCCACACGCTGCAGAAAAAGCTAGAGTCAACTTCAGGATTCCGCGCAACCACGCGGGATTACGCCGATTTCTGCTACGAGAACGAGAGCGTCAATGTGGCCTATTACCCTAAAAAGGGGAGACTGCTGATTCAGGGTCGCGGAGCAGAGGATTTTCTGAGAAATACGCTTCAACTCCAGCCCGAGGCAAAGGCAGCCCCCGCGCTGAGCTCCACCCTGCCCGCACTGGTGGATACCACCCCGCATTTCGGAGTAGACGAAAGCGGCAAGGGAGACTATTTCGGCCCGCTGGTCGTGGCCGGGGTCTATACCGATGAACGCTGTGCAGCCGAACTCGTACGCCTGGGCTGCAAAGACAGCAAATCCATCCCCGACGACAAAAAGATACTCACCATTGCTGAAAAAATCAAGAAAACCGCCGGCGTGGTGTACGAGGTCATCTGCATCGGGCCCCGCCGCTACAACGAACTGTATACAGAATTCGGGAACCTTAATCGCCTGCTCGCATGGGGGCACGCGCGCGTGATTGCCGCGCTGCATGAAAAAGTGCCAACCTGCCCCCGGGCCCTCAGCGACCAGTTCGCCAACGAATGGGTTCTCAAACGAGCCTTGGGCCAGCGCCGCATCCCGGTGCAGCTCGAGCAACGCACCAAGGCCGAAAGCGACGTAGCCGTAGCCGCCGCCTCCATTCTCGCGCGTGCCCGCCTTGTACAGTGGATGAAGCAGACCGCCGAGGCCAGCCAATGCCCCATGCCTCTGGGCTGCGCCCCGCATGTCACCCGCGCCGCCCAGCACTTCATTGCCACCCACGGCCGAGACCGCCTCCAGGACGTCGCAAAACTCCATTTCAAAGTCACCCAGAATCTCCACTAACACAAAAAATCACCATTTTTGCAAGAATTAGCTTGCAAGCTCTGTTTTTTTCGTGTATATTGCCGCCGCACCCTTTCACCAAGGGTTCATGCCAAGCATGGGCAGGTGTCTGAGTGGTCGAAAGAGCACGATTGGAAATCGTGTGTACGTCAAAAGCGTACCGAGGGTTCGAATCCCTCCCTGTCCGTCCCAAACCCCGCAAGTTTAACCACTTGCGGGGTTTTTCCTCAAAGCAATTCCAGCTTCAAAAAATGTCTAAAATGCGCGTTCTGCACTATGTGTGCGGGTTTTGAGACACACTTAGACACACTAAAAATTCGTTATCCAGAGTAGCCATTTCCGGGGCGCACCTCAGTATTCGAATGACCCGTTTTGCATGACACTACTCTACTCCAATGCGTTTGCCCGGCACCTGCCACACTTGCCGCTTGACCCCGCAGGGTATTTCTGATACCTTTACATGAATGCTTAAAAGAGTGCTCAGCTGCCTGTTTCTGGTAAGTTTCATGCTTACCCTGGCGGGGTGTAACCGGGAGGACCCGCAAAGCCGGGTTATCCGCATGGGCGGATTCCCGAATGTGACACATGTTCAATCGCTCGTGGCGCGCAACATGACCCGCCACGGCGAAGGATGGTTCGAGCGTTACCTGCCCGGCTATTCCGTTGAATGGTACACCTATAACGCCGGGCCAACCGCCATGGAGGCCATTTTCGGCCGCACAGCAGATTTGGTTTATGTGGGGCCCAGTCCTGCGCTGAATGCCTATGCGGTTTCAGCCGGGCGTGAGGTACGGCTGCTGGCCGGTGCGGTGAATGGCGGGGCTGCCCTCCTGGTTGCCCCGGAAAGCGGCATTCTGTGCGCATCCGATTTCAAGGGACGCAGCATTGCCACCCCTCAACTGGGTAATACGCAGGACGTATCCTGCCGGGCCTGGCTGGCCGCAAACGGGCTACGCACCACGCTGGAGGGAGCGGGTGACTGCCGCGTGGCCCCTACCCCCAATTCCATGCAGCTGCAGCTCATGAAGCAAGGGGACATTGATGCATGCTGGACGGTGGAGCCCTGGGTTTCAACACTCGAACGCCTGGCCGGAGCCCGCATTCTGGTGCAGGAGCCGGATGTGGTCACCACTGTGCTGGTGGGGCGTGTGGCATGGCTGAAAAACCACAGAGATGAAGCTGCCACCATCATCCGAGCCCATCGTGAGCTAACCCGCTGGATTATGGAGCACCCGGAAGAGGCTAAGGCGCGAGTGGTGGAGGAGCTGACGCTGCTGACCCAGGCGCCCATGGAACCGGAACTGGTGCGCAGCGCCTGGAACCGCCTTAAATTGACGGATGCCATAGATTTGCCCGGGTTGGAGCAATTTGTGAAGGATGCGCAGGAATCCGGGCTGCTGGACCGCGTGCCACCGCTGCAGGGAATCATTTACAAACAAGACTGATGACACAGGAAAAACTACACCAGGAGATACACAACTTTCCCACCGCAAAGCTCAGCATTGAGCATGTGTGCAAGGATTTCGTGACCAACCGTGGCACCGTGCGCGCGCTGGACGATGTTTCACTCACCATCAATGAGGGTGAATTTGTCTGCTTTGTGGGGCCGAGCGGTTGCGGTAAATCCACCTTGCTCAATATCATAGCAGGTCTGGAAAAACCGGATAGCGGCATGGCGCTCATCGATGGCACCCCCATCACCGGCCCGGGGCGTGACCGCATGGTCATGTTCCAGGAACACGCGCTTTTCCCCTGGCTGGATGTCATCGGCAATGTGATGTTCGGGCTCAAGCAGAAACCGAATCTCACAGATAAAGAGCGGCTTGAAGTGGCCAAGTATTATCTGTATCTGGTGAAGATGGATCGCTTTGCCCACGCGAATATTCACGAACTGAGCGGAGGTATGCGCCAGCGTGTGGCGCTGGCGCGTTCCCTGGCGCCCAACCCCAAGATTCTGCTCATGGATGAGCCGTTCTCAGCGCTGGATGCCATGACCCGCGAGCGCCTGTATGGAGATATTCAGGATGTGTGGGAAAAGCGCCGCAAAACCATAGTATTTGTGACCCATAACGTGCGCGAGGCGGTGTGCCTGGGCAGCAGGGTCATCCTGTTCTCACCCCATCCCGGGCGCGTGCGCGAGGAGTTCCCGGTTTATCTGGCCCGCCCACGCAATATCAACAATCACGACCTGGCCGATATCTCGCAGAGCATCACCTCCGCGCTCAAGGGCTACACCGCTAACGAATCTGATTAACCCGCCATGAAACGCGTCATCATCACCAGTATTTTCTTTATTCTGCTCATCGTGGTCTGGGCCGCCCTCACCGGCGATCTTGCTTGCTGCGGGGTGGATGTGAGCCTGTGGTCGCCCTATGTACTACCCCCGCCCAGTACCGTAGGGCATTACCTCTGGGATAACACGGTGAATGGCAAAATCCCGCTTTCAATGCTCATCACCCTGCGCCGTCTGCTTATCGGTTACTTCATCGGCCTGGTGCTGGGGGTACCGCTGGGTATGCTGGCGGCGCGTTTCCGCTGCGTAAATGATACCCTGGGGATGCTGGCACTTGGTCTGCAGGCGCTGCCCAGCGTGTGCTGGGTTCCGCTGGCCTGTATCTGGTTCGGGCAGACGGAAGCAGCCCTGCTCTTTGTGGTTATCATGGGCACGTTGTGGAGTGTGCTGCTCTCCACCCAGAACGGCATGAAGAACGTGCCGCCCATCTATGCACGCGCAGCCCGCACCATGGGGTCCAGCCCGCTGCATACACTTATCTTTGTGACCCTGCCCGCCTCTGCTCCCTTTGTGGTAAGCGGCATGAAACAGGGCTGGGCATTTGCCTGGCGCTCACTCATGGCGGCAGAAATCTATGTATCGGTGGTATCGGGCTTCGGTATCGGCCAGTATCTGCACTATGGTCGCGAGCTGCAGCGCATGTACCAGGTCATTGGCATCATGTTCATCATCATTGTCGTGGGGCTGCTGGCAGATAAGATTCTGTTCTCCCCGGTTGAGGCATGGCTGCACCGCCGCTGGGGCACGGACAAGGAATAAGCTTAACTCAAATAATTGCCGGTATGAAGTGGATTGTTGAACTGAAGGCTTTACTGGGCGACTGCGTACACACCGATGAAGCCACCCTGCAGGCACACGCAGGGGATAAGTGGCATGCAGCCGCGCTGCCTCAGGCAGTAGTGCTGGCCACGGCTACAGAGCAGGTTTCGGCTGCGCTGAAGTTTGCATACGAACGAGGCATTCCGGTAACGCCCCGCGGCGCCGGCGTGGGCTATGTAGGCGGCTGCGTCCCCATCAAGGGAGGAATCGTCATTTCTGTGGCCGGTATGAACCGCATTCTGGAAGTGAACCCGGCTGATGGGGTGGCAGTAGCAGAAGCCGGTGTGCTTACGGCTGATTTGCAAGCCGCCTGCGCCGGGGTTGGCTGGTTCTACCCGCCCGACCCGGCTTCGCGCAAGGAATCAAGCATAGGAGGCAACATTGCCACCAATGCCGGGGGCCCGCGCTGCCTGAAATACGGCGTGACTCGCGCCTACGTGCTGGGACTCACCGTAGTGCTGGCAGATGGGCGCATTCTGCGCTGCGGTGGCCGCACGCACAAGAACAAGCAGGGTTTCGATTTAGTAGGGCTCTTCTGCGGCAGCGAGGGTATGCTCGGCATTGTGACGGAAGCCACGCTGCGCATCATACCAGCTCCCCCGGCCCGCGCGGCGCTGCACGCCAGCTTCCCGCAATTTGCCCTGGCGGCAGCTGCGGTGCAGAATACCTTGCAGGGCGGGCACCTGCCCTGTGCCATTGAGATTACTGATGCCTTTACCCTGGAAGCTGCCCGGAACCACCTGGGCCCCAGCGTTCTGCCCGCCGGAGCCATGGGACACATCATCATTGAAATTGATGGGCAGGCAGATGCCGTAGCTACGGAGCTGGAGGCCATAGCTGCCATTCTGCGCGCCTCGGGGGCCACGGAGGTGGTATATGCCCGCACCGAATCCGAAGTAGAGGCCATCTGGCAGCTGCGCCGGGAGTTCTCCTACAGTCTGAAAGCCACCGGGCTTACCAAGCTCAACGAGGATATTGTCATTCCTCGCTCCCAACTGGTGGAGCTGGTGAGTTTCTGCGAAAGCATGCAGAGGGAAACAGGAATTCCCGTGGCTTGTTTCGGCCACAGCGGTGATGGAAACATTCACACCAATATCATGGTGCTCAAGGATGAGACCGGGCGCGATATCCGTGAGCCGGCAGATGCGCTGGTCAACCGCCTTTTTGCCTGGGTCATGGAACACGGCGGCAGCATCACCGGCGAGCATGGCATCGGCCTTGCCAAGGCTCCATGGTTTGAACAAGCCATTGGCAGCGTAGCCATGGATACCCACAGAGTTCTCAAAACGGCTCTTGACCCCACCGGCATTCTCAACCCCGGCAAGATGGGGCTGTAACACACAATGGAGGATTGACAGAGAGACTCCGTCATCATATCATAGGCGTCCATTCTCAAAAACAGGCATGAAAAAGCTCCTTTCCTTTATCCTGATTGTCATTCTCGCCGTGCTCGGCACCATATTCACCCTGACCCAGACCGGCCACCTCAAGGGCATAGGGCTTTCTGCCCCTGTGGATATCAGCATGCGCGATTCCCTGCTCTTCTCCGGCAAGGTGGTCAAGGTGACCAACACCGATAAAGAACAACCGCTGGAATGCACGCTTACAGTTTCCACCACCAGCGGAGATATGACCAAGAGCCACAGCTTCAAGCTGCATCCCGGCCAGCCATACGAAGTGGGTATGGTTCAGATGCAGTGGAACTTCAAGACAGGCGAAAAGGTAAAGGTCAGAACCAAGGGATACCTGCTCCCTACCCGCTTCGTGATTCCCTGATTTCAGGAAGGTACAGATTTTCGCACACACCTGGCCCGCAGTTGCAAACTGCGGGCTTTTTGCGGTTATGACTTTACACCCGCTTGCTCCCCCGGGCAGAACATGCTATGCTACCCCCATGGATAAAGAACAGATGATTAAAGTGATGTCCTACCTCATCGGCTACCGCGTAGGCAGCCAGGTAATGCCGCAGATGCTGCCCGGTCTGCAGGGGGACGACGTGCTGGCAGAAATGCTGGGCAAAGGATTCCAGGATGGCCTTTCCGGCAACATGGACATGAGCCTCATTGATGAACATGTTAACGAATACCAGCAGACTTTCCTTTCCATGCTCCAGAAGCGCGGCGATGAAAAGGCCCGTAAGAATCTTGAACTCGGCCAGAAGTACATGGAGGAAAACGGCAAGCGCGAGGGCGTGATCACCACCGAATCCGGTCTTCAGTATGAGGTACTTACCCCCGGCACCGGTGAGAGTTACGATGCCGCCAGGCACGGCGAGGCTCCCACCGCTGAGGTGATGTACAAGGGAACGCTGGTGGACGGCACCGTGTTCGACCAGAGCCAGGCACCGGTCAAATTCAATATTCGCCAGGTCATCCCCGGTTTCACGGAGGCGCTCAAACTCATGCCCGTGGGCGCTAAGTGGCGCGTGACTATTCCCGCCAACCTGGCCTACGGGGCCAATGGTCCCGGCAGCATCGGCCCGAACAGCACCCTCATCTTCGAGATGGAACTGCTGGGGCTCACCAAGTAAATTCACTCACTCAGGAAAAACCATGGCTGATTATTCATCCCGCCGCACCACCATCATCCGCGTAGCCGGTTTCTCATTGCTGGGAGCCGTGCTGCTAGGGTATGGTCTTGCTTGCCTTGAAGGGGCTGACCGCTGGCTCTGGGCCGGCATCGGTGTTTTCGATTTCGTTTACGCCGGCATCATCTCCCTGCCTCTCTGGCGCGGCAGGAAATAGACCATGCCAGAGCCACACACCTCAAGCGCCGTCCTCTTTTTCCGGAGAACGGCGCTTTCTATACCATTATTTTCTGGGAAACGAGACTTTCACCTTCTTGCCCCGCCATGCCCGGGTAAAGGTCTGCTGCAATCGGGCAGCCGAGTAATACGGCTCTATAAGAACATCCCTGGCCTCTTCGGCTGACTTACCATCCAGAATGGCCTGCAGGTATGCTTTCATCGCTTCGACACCTCGCTTACCATCCAGATGCACAAAGAACGCCACCGCCATAGCCGCCAGCGTATAGGTATCCTTCCGCTGCTCCATGTAACCATACATGGTCTGCTGGTCCATGGTCAGGAAATCCTCCAGCTTGAAATCAAAATCCAGGGCATCCACGGAGGCTCGCTTGATGGCTGTGTGCAGAATCAGTGAAAAACCACGTTCGAAATCCAGGTCCTCGCCAACATAAGGCACATAGCCCACATACTCAGCCCAGCCCTCATTGGCCCAGATTGGCAAACCGTTAAGCAGGAATTGCTGATGTGTCAGTTCATGCACCAGTGCATGCGTATCAATATCCGCATTCTGCACAGCGCCTGCGCGGTTCAACCCCAGTGACTCGTAGGGAATCATCACGCAATCCATCATAATATCCTCCTCTCTGGGAGGCTTCTTCCCTGCGCGAAGCCGCCCCATAAACACACCAGCAGAATTTCGGGGGCCGCCGGCGGCCAGATAATCCTGTCTGCTGGGCTGCAGTATTACTACGAATTTCTTATCTCCGCGCTCAGCCGTGGCCCGCGGCACAGGCAATACCGAGCCAATGGCGCGGTTGGCAGCCTGGGCGCACTCGCATAAGCGGCTCAGCGTTTTCTGTGCATCGTGGGTGAGTTTTCCAGGGGAGTAGTAACGGTAATTGTTGGACTCGTACATCACCCCGGAGCGGCCATCCTCCACAGGGAGTTCCTGCAGCGTCGTTTCCTTCGGCACAGAAACCTTACGAGGCCAATCTCCCGGCGTCTTGACGCGTACATTACGCACCCCCATTTCCCGCAGCTCCCGTTTTTTTCGGCTGGCGGCTTTCCGCACATCGCGTTCCTTACCTTTGTGCGGCTGGAGCTGTCGTTTTTTAGAAGCTGGTGCATCACTATCTGCCCATGCCGGTGCGGTCATGGGCAGCAGCGCTGCAAAAAGAGCCAGAAGAAGCGAGATGAATCTCATATCAGCTCAGCTCAGCGGGTAAGACCATCTCGCTTAGCCTGGTTCCAGTAAGCGTATTCGGAGCGGTTAAAGTCCACGTATTCCGGGGAAAGGTCCGTGGTATAAACTACATATTCCTCATTCCCCAGGTTCAGATTGATGCGGATTTCGAACTCGCGTGCCTGAACCAGCTCACGCAGTGTATCGCTGGGGGTATCTGTCTGCTCTCCACCGCGGCAGGCCGGCAGCCCGGCAATGTCAATATCCACCTTTTCTTCCACTACCAGCGCACCGGAATACCCCACTGCGTGAATGATACGGCCCCAGTTCGGGTCACCTCCATTCCAGGAGCTCTTCACCAAGTTGGACTTCGCCACGCCTTCGGCTACCTTTTTGGCTTCTTCCTGCGTGGGAGCCCCCTGCACCTTCACGGTCACAAATTTCGTTACGCGTTCGCCATCCTGCACAATGCGCTTGGCCTGTTCCAGCATCACATAATGCAGAGCCGCCACAAATTCATCCCAGCCCTCCACCCCGGGAGCCAGCTGCACCCCCGAAGCACCATTGGCCATCACCAGCGTGGTGTCATTGGTGCTCATGTCGCCATCAATCGTGATGCGGTTGAAGGAATGCTCCACACCATCGCGCACAATGGCATCCAGATCTTCGCGGGAAACGCTGGCGTCTGTGCAGATAAGGCAAATCATGGTAGCCATGCAGGGCGAAATCATGCCGGCGCCCTTGCAGCAGGAACCAATGCGAACCGGCTTGCCGCCAATGCAGATTTCCACGGCCACTTCCTTCTCGCGGGTATCGCTGGTGATGATGGCCGAGGCCACATTGTGCCCCTTATCAGCGGAAAGATTGGTGCAGAGCTCCGGCAGACGCGGGGTGATGCGCATCATGGGCATGGGCAGACCAATCACACCCGTGGAGCACACCGCCACCTCGCTGGGAGTGAGCCCCAGCTGTTCGGCCACCACGCGGCATTCTGTGCGGGCATCCTCCACTCCTCGCGCGCCTGTGCAGGCATTGGCATTGCCACTATTTGCCACAATAGCGCGGATATTGCCGCGGGTCAGGTGGTGCTCGCTCACGCGCACGCAGGCGGCGCGCACGCGATTAGTCGTAAAAGTGCCGGAAGAAGTAGTCGGCAGCTCGGAATATACCAGAGCCAGATCCAGGCGGGTAGCCTCAGGCTTCTTGATTCCGCAGCTCAGTGCATTAGCAACATATCCCCTGGCGGCGGTCACGCCACCCTCAATGCTCTTCATGGTGCAATCAGACATGGTAAAATGTAAGATTCTAGGTACAC